>NZ_RZTE01000050.1:0-32756 GCF_003997415.1 Mesorhizobium sp. M7A.F.Ca.MR.245.00.0.0
ATAATCCGGCATCAAAATCTCCGCCAAAACCCGAGCCGGCTTCTTGCCACGCCGGCCGGGCGTGGTCTCGCGAGTTGAAATGGGTTGCCGCATGCGCTTGATCCAGCCGCCCTCACGCAGCTGCCGGTCCGGCCTCACGCAGCAAATCGTCAGCTTTGTCCGTCTTCTCCCAAGTGAACTCAGGCTCTTCACGCCCGAAGTGTCCGTATGTCGCCGTCTTGCGGTATATCGGCCGTAAGAGATCAAGCATCTTGATGATGCCTTTCGGTCGGAGATTGAAAACCTCGAGAACAAGGCGCTCGATCCTTTTTTCCTCGATCCTTGCGGTTCCGAAGGTATTGACCATGACAGAAACCGGACTGGCCACGCCGATCGCGTAGGCAAGCTGAACCTCGCAGACCTCCGCAAGGCCGCTGGCAACGATGTTCTTCGCGACATACCGGGCGGCATAGGCCGCCGAGCGGTCAACCTTGGATGGGTCCTTGCCCGAAAAGGCACCGCCGCCGTGACGCCCGGTCCCACCGTAGGAATCGACGATGATCTTCCGTCCTGTGAGGCCGCAGTCGCCGGCAGGCCCACCGACCACGAACCGCCCTGTTGGGTTGACCAGAAATCTGATCCCCGAAGTATCCAGGTGGGCCGGCAGGACCGGTTTTATGATCTCCTCAATGACGCCTTCGCGGACCGTGGCTTGTGAGACCGCTTCGTCATGCTGCGTTGACAGGACTATGGTATCCAGCGCCACCGGGCGGAGCCCTTCGTAGCGTACCGACACTTGAGATTTCACGTCCGGACGCAGCCAGCCAAGCTGTCCCGCTTTCCGGACCTCGGCCTGTCTTTTCGTCAAATGGTGAGCGAGTTGGATCGGCAGGGGCATCAATGTATCCGTCTCGTTGCATGCGAATCCAAACATGATGCCCTGATCCCCTGCCCCTTGCCCGAGATCCTGCCCTCGTCCTTCATCAACGCCCTGGCTTATGTCGGGCGACTGCTCGGTGAGGGCCAGAACGACGGCGCAACGTCGACCATCAAAGCCAATCGCATCATCGTCGTAGCCAATATCGAGTATCGTATCGCGGGCGACTTGGCTGTAATCGATGTGGGCATGGCTGGTGATCTCGCCAGCCACAACGACCATCCCCGTCTTCACCAACACTTCACAGGCGACGCGCGCCTTCGGATCGGTGCGCAGGACCGCATCGAGAATGGCATCGGAGATGTTGTCTGCCATCTTATCGGGGTGTCCCGCGCCGACGGATTCGGAAGAGAACACGAACTGCCTGGTCATAAAAATGCCCTCGCTTCAAGTGCTGGAGTTAGTGAGGAGTTTCTGGATTGGGGTGGCTTATCGGTCGGGGATGCCGGGAACATCGAACGCAGTGCAGAAGTCGGCAACGTCTCTTCGTACGCTCGCATGAACTTCCTGGTCATCGGGCTGGCGGCAGACCGAGTCGATGAAAGCGGCGATCTGCACCATCTCCGTTTCGCGCATGCCCATGGACGTCACCGCTGGTGTCCCTAAGCGGATGCCGCTTGTCAGCGCCGGATGCCGCCGGTCGCCCGGGACCATATTGAAATTCGCAATGATGCCTGCACGCGATAAGCGCTCCGCATAGGCTTTGCCTGACAGCGACCGGTCCCGAAGATCAAGGATCAGCATGTGATTGTCAGTGCCCCCGGTGACGAGTTCATAACCTCGCTCCAGAAGTGCCTGGGCCAGAGCCTTGGCTCTGTGGACGATCTGCTGACCGTAGACACGAAAGGACGAGTTCGCTGCTTCCTGCAAAGCGACGGCAAGCGCGGCGATAGTATTCATATGCGGTCCGCCTTGCAGAAGAGGGAACACGGCGCGGTCTATACGTTTGGCCAGATTGTGTTTGCTCTTCGGATGATGGAGGGGCTGATAACGGTCTTCATTCCTTGATAAAATGAAGCCACCCCGGGGACCGCGGATCGACTTGTGAGAGGTGCTGGTGACCACATCGCAATGGGACACGGGGTTCGGATGCACTCCTGCGACAACCAGGCCGCAGATGTGGGCGATGTCAGCCACCAGATACGAGTTCACCTCCGAAGCAATTTCGGCCATTGCCGCGTAGTCAAAAATACGCGGATAAGCAGTTCCGCCGACCCAAATTAGCTTCGGGCGTTCCCGCTTGGCGGTCTCGCGCAAGTGGTCATAGTCAATTTGCTGTGTCTTTTCGTGCAGCCTGTACGGGACGCGCTGATAATCGCTGCCGGAAAAATTGACGGACCAACCGTGGGTCAGATGGCCGCCTTCGGGTAAAGGCAAGCCCATGACTTTGTCACGGGGGCTCAAAAGCGCGCGATAGACAGCCTGGTTGGCTGGCGAGCCTGAATAAGGCTGGACGTTGGCGTGTTCACTGCCAAATAGCGCTTTCAGGCGCTCGATCGCGAGGGTCTCAAGCTCATCGACGATCTCGTTTCCGGCGTAGTAGCGCGCACCGGGGTATCCCTCGGCATACTTGTTGGTGAAAATCGACCCGGTCGCTTCCAACACCGCCGAGGAGGCAAAGTTCTCGGAGGCGATCAGTTTGAGAGTTGTCCGCTCCTGACGCTCCTGTCTTAGAAGCAGTTCGTGAACGCGGGAGTCGACGGCGGCTAAGTGAGGCCGCCCGTAAGTATCGGGCTGCGCGATGGCGCCGCCGGCGGAGTTATCCATGGTAGTCGCGCTCCATTTGGACTGATCTATTTCACGATCAAGCAGGCGGTCCCTTCAACCGCGCGTCTTGTATTGCTTCCAGGCGTTGTAGGTCTCTTTTATGATGGCCATCATCGTGGGGCAGGAGATCGACCACCAATTGAGCCAGCCCGCCATCCTTGCCTCCTGCTTGCATATGGTACGAAGACTGCGGACGTTGTTCGTTGCAGCAAAGAAAGTTGGCTCTGACCAGCCGCCGAACGTGGCGTCGAACCTGCTCGCGAGGCAGACTGGTAATATCGGCCAGCTCGCCGACGGTTAGATCCGCATGCGCGCAAAGGCCCAGGATGCGAAGGCGATCAAGATGCGCTGCCGTCCTTAGGCGATTTACCAGTGTCAACATTGGTTGGCATCAACCCGGACGGGATGCAGCAAGCCGCTAGCCTTTCTATCCCCATCAATCCGCATGAGACCTCTCTCGTCATTTGCTGTAAATCCGCTGGTATGGATGCTAATGGAAGATGGATCACAGTCCTTTCTACGACTAAGACGCCAGATATTGGGGCTAATGTACCACCTGACAGGAGACTACACTCACGAACATTATGTGAATTTTTTTTAACGTTGCTGAGAATCAAGGGTGAGGTTTGGCGAATGTCTCGCCGTCGACTGTCGAATCCTGCCCGACGGGATTATGGGGTGCGTAGCCTGCTTGTCCTTTCCACATGACCAGCGACGATGGGGCGAAGGCGGCAGACATAGCTCTGGAGCATGCTGCGGTGTCTTTGGCCTGAAGCCGAGAAAGGCGGACCGTGGCTTCCGCGCCGCTGCCGGGAGCCCGCGAACAGGCCAAGTGGATCAGCCGGGTGTTGCCGTCATAGAGCGTGAGACCCAAAGCTGGCCAGCCCCGCCCTAGGCTGACGCACCGCTCAGCGTCCACCTTGCTCTCGAAGCCCATCGGCATAGCGCCGATAACGACTTGACCGCGTGCGTGTCGACGAGCGATCGGTGAGCGCAAGGATCGAGGGTGCAGTGCAGGATAATGCTGTTTTAAATCAGCGCTGTTTTCAGCCGACTGCCTTGAGCGTGGGCACAAGGATATAGGCCCAAGGCAGGAGATCATCGTCTGGCTGTTCGGGAGGCCGCCCTGGGCGCGCGACAGCCGTTCCTTCGGCTGCGCCGCTCCGCCACCATCCGCGCCGTGCCTTCCGGAGACCATTCCCGCTGCCGGCCGGCGCCCGTGAAAACCTCGACCCGGCGCACCGGCTCGAGATGGCTGGGCTCAGCGTAACTCTGAAGTCGTCATATACCGAAGCCTTCACAGACTTCGGACATCCCCCTCACAGTCCGATCCAGATGGCGTCAGGAACACCGCTTGCGTTGATGCGGATGAACCCCTGCTTGTGCCACAATGACCCTTATGTCAGCGCGCGAGCCAAAGCTTCCGCGCAAGGCGACGGCTAGGATAAGGCAATGCCGACGAAGGGCACATTGCTTGCCACACTCTGGAATGATGGCATGCTCGGAAGGCCTAGGCTTTGCTCAGGGCCGCCTGCAAGGCGCGCTTTGAGGTTATTCACATAGCCTTCTGCGTAGTCCTGCGCCGTCGAGACCGAAAGATCAATGCCTGCCGCCAAGGCCTCTTCCATCAGGTGCTTTACGAGCCCATTTCGAATGGCCAGCTTGACCTCGGGGCCTGCGATAAGGCCGATCGCCTGCGCGGCCATATTGAGGCCAGCTTCCTCCAGCGCTCGCTTCATATCGCCTCCGTTAATGGCCGTACGCAGGAGATTGGCTGCTTGCGACTCAGCCTCGAGAACCATCGAGGCAAGATCGGCTACTTGTCCGAGGCCCGGAATGAAGCTGAGCAGTCCCACCGCCGTTGCCGCCAAGTCGAGCACTTTCGTCTCGATTTTGAGCACGGAGTCGACGACGTGCATGACGGCCCCGCCGTTCTTTTTGGCTGACTTAATGTCAGGCTGGTCCATCAGGCCCATCTTCATGTCCGCGACGGCATTCTGCTCTTCTGCGGTTTGGGCGCCGTGGGTGATTGGCTGCTGAACGTTGCGGTTCGCAGACGACATGTTTGTGCAAAAATGGGCAAAGTCTTTTTTGCTGATATTGCCGGAATCAACCGTATGCCCGCCGCCAAAGTCGAAGAATTTATGATGGGTCTTATAGCCCGTGATCGAATTGTTCAGGAGGCCAAACAAAAGCGGATCTGAAAGGAGCTGAGAGGCTGCTTCCCGCACTTTCGGATCAAGGCTCTTGTCGTCTTTCATTTTCGCCAGTTTGTCGCGAGTCAGAACACCGCTTCCAAAGAACGTGTCCTGATGGTCCTTGATCATCTCGACCGTATTCAGCTCAGTTTGCGTGAGGCTCATCGACGATGAGGCGACTTGCAGGAAATCCTCTTTGTGCATCTTCCCTTTCGAGCCACCGCACAACTGGTTCCAAGCATCGGGGTGATCGAGGAAATATTGCGCCGCCGCAATGACCTGGGGCGGAAATTTGCCGTTTTTCGATTCGCCGCCGACCATTTTCTTGAACTCATCCAGACTCAGGTCCTTGGACAGATTTTCGGAGTACCGGTAAAACTCCCGCAAGGCATCGCTCAAGGTCATGACCGAAGGCTGCAAACCTCCGCTGCCGTCGGATGGTATGTAGTTCTGCTCGTAGCTTCGCGCTTGGGCTTCCTGAAATGCAGCAACTTGTGGGTGGTGGTTTGAAAATCCGGCCAAGTCCTTGGCGTTGATCTTGCCTCCACAGCGGCCGTCGCCCTGCGAGCCAATCGCATAAAAAAGTCCCGAATCCTGCTGCAGTCCCTGGATCGCCGCTTTCAGATCCGGTGGCGTAGAGGGATCATTGGCTTTGTCGGTCAACGACTTCCAAGTAAGCGGGCATTGGTCCTTGTGACGGTTGAGTACCGCAACAATCTGCAACTCAGCCGTGGTCAGCGACCCACCGTTCCACGTGATTCCGGGGCTCGGCCTGGGAGCCGGCTCGATCTTCGGAGTGACGCCGAGCAGATGTTGGGCTTCAGTCGCCTTGGAGCGTTGCGATTGGTCCTCCTTGAGAGCCGCCCTCATATTTGGCGGCAGCAGATCCAGTGGGTGTTGCTCCAAGCCATTCAATGTCAAGACATCCGGTGCCAGATGGCCCAAAGGGTCCTGCCGCAATTTATCCATTGTCGAATCAAGATTCGACGCTGGCAGATCCCCTTGCGCGAAAGAGCCGGGCTTGTCTGCCAGCACACAAGTGGACAGCATCGCTTCGAAGCACGATGCACTTTGCTGATGCTGGGTCGCAAAATGGGAAACTTTCAGGCCCGGCCAACCCCTTGCGGACTGTAGCGAATTTGAGCGGTAGAAAGTTGAAAGATTACTGGCCGACATTATGCATCCTCAGACGTGACGTTGAAATCCCCACAAGAGACCCCGACAGAAGATCCCTTGCGTTTCACAAAATTCGACAATTCCAAGCGTCGGCAGGTCACGAATGCGCCTGCCCTGCCTTCAATTGCTGTGTTCCGGGCCGGCTCCAAGGTTCGGTCCAACACAATGGCCGGAGTCACCGCGAGAGCTGCCGGGACTCATCATGAGCGGATTAGCTTTCGAGAAACTGACGAGTTTGCGAAGAGTTCACAAAGGGGTAGCCGCAGTCATGTTCTTCAGAGCTGCGGGAAATCCTCAATGTTCATTTCTTGCCCAGCTCAGGCTTCCCGCCAACGCTATCCTGTTGTGGGATGTCAGAAGAATAAGAAGCATCCGGTCGTCCGTCGCGAACGACCGTAGTGGAGGAGCCGCGAAACAAGATCAGCACTGATTCCTTTGGCGTTGCCGCTATGTGAGTCTGCGCCTGCGCCTGCGCCACCAAGCCGTTAAAGGTCTGCTCCACGAGTGCGACGAAGCGCGGTGGACCGGAAACGAAGACGAGGCCATTGCCTGGCACGGGTTTGACCACATAGCGCTCGTCGGAGATATCAAGCTTGTCGAGAGCCCCCTTGAACGCATCGAAGCGAATCGACGTCATCAAAAGCATTCGAGTTTGCGATTCTTGTGCAGCAGACACATAGAGCACAAGGCCGTCATAGTACCATTGTAGACCGTAAAGGTTCGTCAAGCGGTCGAGGAACGCGCGCGGTGGCAAATCAGGCATACGTCCGCGAATTCGCCCCTTCACCGCAGGACTGATGTTGACCCTGATATTCAGGTTGTTGCCGAATTCCTGCAACGCTGCAGCGAGCTCCTGATCCAGAACCGTGTATCTATAGGGTGTCGCCGGAAGGGACAGCGGGACTGCATGCGCCGGGTGAATCCCGGTGGACAGAAAAAACCCGGCACAAAGAAGTCTCAAAACATGCAGGGTGACGGGTTGGATAAGCGTTCTCGGCATGTCGCACTGATAAACCAAACGCTGAAATCATCACAAGTGACTAAATTGCCGAAGAGATTTTAGATTGTCGAAATGACGCCGCCGTTAGTCAGCTTGTTGTCAGCTTGCCCCCCTAGGAGTGTTGCGCCGACACCGGGTGATGAATGGGCGGGGCTCGCCCGGTCAGAGAGAGCAACCGAGTCCTTACATGATGATGCCTGTCACGTCGATCTCTGCCACTCTAACGGCTGGCCTCCCCAGGGTCGGATCACCGTCGATTGTCGAGCAGGCCCAGTTTGAGCGCGCCTTAGGGCATGCAGCCGACTCGCTGAAAAACGATGCCGCCGCGGGGCCAGCGAGTGCGGCGCCAGTTGCTGCGGCGATGGATGTTCAGCGCGCGGCTGCGCCGACGAGCGGCATGGGCGATCGCGTGTTGCAGACGATTTCCTCCCTATATCCACACAACACTGTTTCCTTCCCCGCGCTCGACCATGACATAGCCCTTTCGAAGGGCGCTCTACCGGGACCGGCGCAGAAGCTTCCCGTTCCAGGTGAGGCGGGAACCGGAATCTCGGGCATTCCCCAACAAGGGCAAGACTTCGAAACGATGATGGCTGGTCTTCGGGATGTTTACAACGGCGTCACCCAGGTGGCGCTTATCTCCAAAGGCGTCAGCGGCGTCACATCATCCGTGAATAAACTTTTGAAGGAAGGCTGAACCGCGCGCATGATTGGCTTGGCCGAGGGCGAAATCATGCGTGGCCTGTCAGGGTGGCGGTCGGTTAGACTTGTCATGCTGCCAGTTCTCGTCGCCCTCACTGCTTGCAAAGCCGACCTCTACACGCAATTGCAAGAGCGTGAGGCAAATGAAATGCTCGCACTTCTTGAAGACAACGGGGTCGCCGCGATCCGGGTGGTCGCCAAGGATGGAACCAGCACGATCCAGGTTGACGAAAAGCTGCTCGCCTTCTCAATCAACCTTCTGAACGCCAAGGGGCTGCCGCGCCAATCCTTCAAGAACCTCGGTGAGATATTCCAAGGATCAGGCCTGATTGCCTCGCCGACCGAAGAGCGTGCCCGTTACGTGTATGCCCTGAGCGAAGAGTTGTCGCGGACGATCAGCGATATCGATGGCGTTTTTTCTGTACGTGTTCACGTCGTGCTGCCGCATAACGACCTTGTGCGAGCCGGTGCCACGCCATCCTCGGCCTCGGTGTTTATCAGGCACGACGCAAAAACAAATGTCGCGGCTCTGCTGCCAAAGATAAAGATGCTTGTAGCCGACAGCATCGAAGGCCTGTCCTACGATAAGGTGGAAGTGGTTTTGGTGCCGGTAGAACGGTCCGCACACGAGCAACGGCCCGATCCGACTGCTGTTTTGCCACAAGCATCACTACCTCTTCCTGCGCCACTTCTGGCGACCGTAACAGGTTTTGCCGCAGCCGTATTCGGCGTGGCCTGTTATCTCTTGATCGGCGTTGTTACGCGTCGGCGCAAGCAATCAACCGGCGTTTCCAAGGTCGAGGGGCGCCGGGATGCTTCTGCTGTCGAGGCCATTCGCAAAAGAATGCCTGCAATCGGACGTGGGTGACATCTCATTGCCAATGCCTATACAGACCGCCCGACCTGATGGTCCGCACTTTCCGGGCGCGAGCGAGCTTGCGGCTTCGGCCCATCCAACCCGTCTTGCGGCGCGTCTTGATCCAGCGTTATCGGCCGAAACGTTAGTGAAGTTGCAGAAGTGTTCCAGACTGCATCCAAGGCTGGCAGAATTGCTGGGCAACGATGACGTGGATCTGAACCACATCGGCTGCAGGCCGGACCTTCTACGCGGGCATGATCCATATCGAGCGGCCCTTCTTGCTGGTAGTATCTGGCATGCCCGTTCGCTGGTCGCGTTTGTCTCTCAGCCTGAGCTTGCCATCCTTGTTAAACGCATCGGCGTGGATGCACACGCATTCGGAATCCGACACCTGCTGCATGCTGTTGACAAAAGACTGATCTCGGACCCAGAAAAACTCGCTCAGCAAATCGAATACGATGGACACGCAAGTCTTGGGGCTTGGCTCCAGGACAGTTCAGCTACCGAGCGTAACCGCGTGCTTCTTCGATTGCCCGAGGGGACTGCCGCGGAGACTCCTGCACCTGAGCATTGGACCGCCGCCGGCCAATTGCTTTCACTTGTAGTAGCTCATTTTGAGACAGAGACCCCGGTGAAATGACAGTCGAACTTTCCGAGGGGCCAATAGCGCCGCAGATGCGTCCAGTCGGACCACTGATACCCGCGAGCGAGCTCGAAACCTGGCACAGCGCCGCGCAAGCCCTTGCCGCGGCAGAACGGCATCGGCAGCGCGTTCGAAACTGGGCACGCGCGGTTTACCAGCGGGCGTGGGCGCGCGGCCACATGGAGGGCTCGAATGCAGGCACCGAGGAGATGGCAGGGTTGATTGCGGAGACAATCTCCGAAATCGCGCGACGAAAGGCGGCTCTGGAGCAGGAATTGCCGCAGCTCGTGATGGAAATATTGAGCGATCTTATCGGCGCTTTCGATCCGGGCGAGCTATTGGTGAGGGCTGTTCGTCACGCCATAGAGTGTCAATACAGCGGCGCCGACGTTTGCCTTCATGTTTCTCCCATGCAAGTCGACATGCTTGCACGAGAGTTTGCTCGATGCGACGGCCAGGATGGTCGACCAAGGGTGCGGATCGAGCCCGACCCGACATTGTCGCCGCAACGCTGCGTGCTGTGGAGCGAGTACGGCAATGTTGACCTTGGACTTGACGCCCAGATGCGCGCGCTGCGCCTTGGTTTCGGGACGCTCTGTGAGAAAGGCGAGCTATGAGAAAGCCCGTCCCAGAACATAACGCTGACGCCGACACTCGAGCTCTCGTTCCAGCAATCTCGTCTTTGAGGGCTGCGGCCAAGCGAATTGACACGCGTGCGGTGCGCGGTCGGATCACGCGGGCTATCGGCACACTGGTTCATGCCGTCTTGCCAGACACTCGTATTGGGGAACTTTGCCTCCTAGAGGACCCGCGAACCGGGCTGTCGCTCGAGGCCGAGGTGATCGGCCTGTCGGGTGATGGTGTATTGCTGACACCGATCGGGGACTTGGTGGGCCTATCCAGCCGCGCAGAGGTCGTGGCCACTGGCCGAATGCGTGAGGTGCCCGTCGGCGGCGATTTGCTCGGTCGCGTGATCGACAGTCGTTGCCGCCCATTGGACGGCAAAGGCGAAATCAAGACCGTCGAAACTCGGCCCCTGCATGGCAGAGCCCCCAATCCGATGACGAGGCGCATGATTGAGCGGCCATTCCCGCTTGGGGTCCGTGTCCTCGATGGTCTGCTGACGTGCGGCGAGGGCCAGCGGATCGGGATTTATGGCGAGCCAGGTGGTGGCAAGTCGACGCTGTTGTCACAGATCGTAAAGGGTGCCGCCGCTGACGTCGTCATAGTGGCGCTCATAGGCGAACGTGGACGGGAAGTTCGTGAATTCATCGAAAGGAATCTTGGTGAAGAGGGCCTTCTCCGTACAGTCGTCGTGGTTGAAACATCCGACCGCTCGGCGGTAGAGCGCGCGCAATGCGCTCCAATGGCGACTGCGCTCGCGGAATATTTCCGCGATCAAGGCCTACGCGTTGCTCTCATGCTGGATTCGCTGACGCGCTTCTGCCGCGCTATGCGCGAAATAGGCCTTGCTGCGGGTGAGCCGCCGACGCGACGGGGCTTTCCTCCTTCCGTTTTTGGCATGCTGCCAGGCCTGCTCGAGCGCGCCGGCATGGGTGAGCGGGGCTCAATCACGGCCTTCTATACGGTGCTTGTAGAGGGTGATGGCACGGGTGATCCAATCGCCGAGGAATCGCGTGGTATTCTCGATGGCCATGTCATCCTCTCACGCGCTATTGCGGCGCGATCGCATTTCCCCGCTATTGATGTGCTGCAGAGTCGCAGCCGCGTCATGGATGCAGTCGTTTCGGGGACACATCGCAAGGCAGCATCCATTTTCCGCGAGCTCCTGTCGCGCTATGCCGAGACCGAGTTCTTGATCAATGTTGGCGAATACAAGCCAGGTGGAGATCCCCTGACTGACCGGGCTGTCGCGTCAATCGACGAACTGAGGGAGTTTCTGCGCCAGAGCGAAGATGACGCGTCAGATTTCGAGGAGACGGTCGCATGGATGTCGCGTCTGACCGCGTAAACTGGATTCAGTCTTCGAGGTTACGGCTTCTGAAGGAAATGCAAGAGCGTCGTGCCCTTGGCGAGCTGTCCAAGAAGGAAGCCCAGCGCGATGTGGCCGCCTCAGCCGTACAAAATGCCTCTAGGGAGCTTGCAATGATACAGCAACATTGTTCAAGAAAAGAAGCAGCGCTCTATCAGCATCTGATGTCACTCGACAACTTGTCTAGCGCAGCGCTCGACCGTCACCGCCTTCACACTGAACAGCTTGCCGCTGAGATCAATTCCAGACGGCAGATGCTTGATGATACCCAAATCGCTCAAGAGGAGGCTGAGATGGCGGCGTCCAGGACGAGGGAGCTATGGGTCATATGTTCGGCGGCAAGGGACAAATGGCAACAAATCGAGGACGACGTGCGGCGCGCCGTCGAGACTCATTCGGAGGCCGCAGCCGAGATCGAGGCCGACGATGAGATACTGCTGAAATATGCGAGGGGGTCGCTTGCCTAAATGCCGCGCAACCGGATCCGACGGTCGCAAGAGGTCGTCCGAATGACACGACCGTGCAGTCTTTGATAGGCGCTGCGGTCACACCCGCCATGTTCGAACCAGTTCTGAAACTGTCCCACACGGTTGTCTCGTGGCTCAATGATACAGCAGCGCCGCGCACGCCGTTTCAAAGCCGGATCAACGAGGTGCCGCTATCGGTGCGAACGGCAGGGCTTGTCTGGCAGCAGGAACCTGCTGCCATTCCGATGCTTGACTGCGTCTGGAGAGTGGGAGCCGAAACGGTCATCTTGTCACTGTCGCGCCCGCTCGTAGAGGAGTTCATCACGACAGTGCAGAACGGCTTGGCCTTCCCTTCCGAGCCAACTGCTTCGCTAATTCTCGAACTCGCTCTGGAGCCGCTTGTCACTCGACTGGAGGAGACGACGCGTCTGAACGTGCAACTCGTGCGGGTATGCGAAGCCACGATGCTGGCTCCTCATCTTGAACTCGACATCATTTTCGGCGCGGTCAAGGGCAAGGGCCGTCTATTCCTGTTCACGCCACTTGACGGCTTAGTACCGCCTGCGTTTCGCGCGCTAGGCGAACTGCTTGCCCAGTTGCCGCGGCAGCTGGGCGGGCTGCCTCCAGAGCTCCCGCTCATTGTTGCAGGAGAGGTCGGCACGCTTCGCCTTCCTGCGGCGCTTCTTCGAAGCGCATGTGTCGGTGATGCATTGTTGCCCGATATTGCGCCGTTCGGCCGCGGCCAGATCACCCTAGCTGTCGGCCAGTTGTGCGCCGAGGCGGATCTTGACGGCGATGAATTAATCTTGCGGGGGCCTTTCCGCCCGCGACCGTGTCCTTTGGAGAGTGCGCATATGACACAACCCGGATCGCAACTGGAGCTTACTAAGGATCTCGACGATGTCGAGATCGTGCTTGTCTTTGAATGCGGCCGCTGGCCTATTTCTCTTGGGGAATTAAGAAGTGCCGGCGAAGGGCATATTTTTGAACTTGGATGGCCGATCGACGGCCCGGTCGACATAGTGGCCAATGGTCAGCGTATCGGGCGTGGCGACATTGTCCGCATCGGAGAAGAGCTGGGCATCAGGCTGCGTGGCGGGTTTGCATGCAATGAGTGAAGCTCAGCCGACAATCCTGGCGCTTCTTGCGGTTACCGCCGGACTCGGTCTGCTGGTTTTAGCAGTTGCCACGACAACGGCCTTTGTAAAGGTATCAATTGTTCTTTTCCTCGTCCGCAATGCGCTCGGGACCCAGACCATACCACCCAATGTGGTGCTGTACGCCGCGGCGATGATCCTCACTATGTTCGTTAGTGCGCCCGTTGCTGAGCAGACCTATGACCGCATGTCGGATCCCAAGCTCCACTATCAGACATTCGACGACTGGGTAAGCGCCGCTAAAGCCGGAAGTGAGCCCTTGCGCGAGCATCTCAAGAAATTCACAAATGAAGAGCAGCGGCGATTTTTCCTATCTTCGACAGAAAAGGTCTGGCCAGAGGAAATGCACGCTGCAGCCACGCCTGATGACTTTGCAATACTTGTACCATCTTTCTTGCTATCGGAATTGAAGCTTGGATTTGAGATAGGGTTTCTACTTTATCTGCCTTTTATTGTTATAGATCTGATAGTTACAACTATCTTGATGGCGATGGGCATGTCGATGGTCTCACCAACTGTTATATCTGTCCCGTTCAAGATCTTCTTGTTTGTTGCCATTGATGGTTGGTCAAAATTGATGCATGGGCTTGTGCTGAGTTATACGTTACCGGGAGGCTGATCATCACTGAATCCAGCATCATTACTCTTATGAGCCAATCACTGGTGGTTTTCATGATCTGGATTCTACCGCCGCTCATTGCATCAGTGGTTGTCGGCCTCGTCATCGGCATCCTCCAGGCGGCGACGCAGATCCAGGATGAAAGCTTGCCGCTCACCGTGAAGCTTCTGGTCGTTGTCGCGGTGATTGGGCTGTTTGCTCCTGTGCTAAGCGCCCCGCTCATAGAGCTAGCCGATCAGATCTTCACCGAGTTTCCCGCAATGACACTTAGCTACTAGTCCGCCCCATGGACGCGCCATCGGCCGATATTCAAATTCTGATCCAGACGGCTCTCGAACTCGTCGTTGCGGCAGGTCTTGGGGCAGCCCGCGCGATGGGCATCATGCTGATCTTTCCCGTATTCACACGCTCGCAGATCAGTGGGCTGATCCGGGGCTGTTTGGCTGTTGGCTTCGCACTACCATGCCTGGCACATGTCAGTGGCGGATTGCCGGCGCTGGATCCTGATACACGCCTGATCCAGCTAACCCTGCTCGGATTCAAGGAAGTTTTTGTCGGTGTACTCCTTGGCACTTTTCTTGGCATTCCGCTTTGGGGCCTTCAGGCTGCCGGGGAGCTTATCGACAACCAACGCGGCATCAGCAGCCCGACCGCTTCGGCCGATCCCGCGACGAACAGTCAGGCTTCCGCGATGGGCGTTTTTCTGGGGATCACTGCGATTGCCATATTCGTCGGATCAGGAGGCCTGGAAACTTTGATCAGTGTCCTGTACCGCAGCTACTTGATCTGGCCGGTGTATCAGTTTCACCCGACACTGAGCGGGCCAGGAGCAATGGAGTTGTTGGGGCTTCTCGACAGCATAATGCGCACGGCATTATTGGTATCGGGGCCTGTCGTGTTCTTCCTGATACTGATTGATATATCGATGATGCTGCTGCGTCGCTTTGCCCCGCAATTTAAGGCGAGCCAACTGTCTCCGGCAATCAAGAACATTGTCTTTCCAGTTCTCATGGTCACCTACGCTGCCTATCTGGTGGAGAGCATGAAACTGGAGGTCACACGTGCCAACGGCGTGCTGGAGTGGTTCGACAAATTGCTGCCATGAGCGACACAAGTGAAGAGAAGACACACGCCGCCAGCCCGAAGAAGTTAAGTGAAGCGCGCAAAAAAGGACAGCTGCCACGTAGCTCCGATTTCGTCCGCGCGGTCGGGACTTGCGCTGGGCTCGGCTACCTTTGGCTAAGAGGCAGCGTGATCGAGGACAAATGCCGGGAAGCGCTCCTATTAGCCACCAAGTTGCAGAGCCTACCTTTCGATACCGCGGTGCCGCAGGCATTGGTTGTGCTCGTCCAACTCACCGTCGCGGCTGTTGGCCCGCTGCTTGGAACCCTCGTCGCCGCGGTGATTTTGGCCAGCCTGCTAGCCAATGGTGGATTTGTCTTCTCTCTGGAGCCGATGAAGCTCAGCTTTAAGAAAATTGACCCCTTTGAAGGGCTGAAGCGCTTGGGGTCTGCTCGTTCCATGGTCGAAGTCTGCAAGACCATGTTCAAGGTATTGGTTCTCAGCGCAACCTTTTCCATTGTCCTTCTCGGGATGTGGAAGACAATGGTCCCTCTGCCGATCTGCGGCATGGGCTGTGTTGGCCTCATCTTTATGGAGACAAAATTGCTGATGGGAATTGGCGCCGGCGCACTGCTGGTCGGCGGACTGATCGATCTCCTGCTCCAGCGCGCGTTGTATCTGCGCGAAATGCGCATGACCAATACCGAAGTGACGCGCGAGTCGAAGGATCAGCAAGGAGCGCCAGAGTTGAAAGGTGAACAGCGTCGCATCCGCGAGGAGGCGGCCGACGAGCCTGCGCTTGGCGTGCATCGCGCCACGCTGGTCTTAACAGGAAGGGCGGTCCTGATCGGTCTGCGTTACGTTCGCGGTGAAACCGGGGTGCCGTTCTTAGTTTGCCGTGCCGAAGGTGAGCGCGTTTCACATGTGTTGAGCGAGGCGCGGGCACTACGCCTGACGATCGTCCATGACCATGTCTTAGCGCGTCAGCTGATAGGCACTACAAAACTCGGCCACGCGGTTCCTATGCAATACTTCCAGCCTGTCGCGAAAGCATTCTTTGCCGCAGGCTTGGCCTAGTCATTGGAAGTCCACGACTGCCAGTTCAAAACTGACCTGGCTCCATGCTAGTGGCAAATGTCGGCTGGCCATCCGTGCCCCAGTGTCTCTGTCAGGCCAACCGCGCAACCGCGGGCCTGGGGCAATCACTCCCCTCGGATCTGCCACCCAGCAACTACGGCAAGTCCTCCGGGCATGACCTTGCAGCCTCTGCTGGCCGGTGCGTGGCGCAGTCCGAGGTTTTGAGGCCGGCAGTACGGATTTGATTGGTGCAGCCGTTGGAATGCCCTCGTCAGCTAGTCGTCAACTAAGCGCCCTATGTTGAACAGCCGTGCTAACTTGAGCTCGGTTGCGAAACATAGGAGTACGAATCGTCATGTATGGTCGAATTGGTGGCTCATCCGATAGTTACCGCGCGCATAATGCCGGCGAGCAATCGGATGCAGGAAGCGAAGGGTTCGCGGACACATTTGCCCGAATGCACTTATCCGGATCGGAAGGTAGCGGCGCCTCATCATCGGCGGCTCCCCAAGCATACTCCCTCAATTCCCGACCTCCTGTGGTGGAGATCAACAGGACTTCCTTCAGGAGACAGGTGAGGCAATTTCATGGTGATGAAATCACGCACATCGCCGACAATCCTCAAGAGTATTCAGAGTTCGTATCGTCACGAGCCAGGCGCACCGCGGACGTTGCTCAGCAATATGGCATCCGTCGAGATACGGAGCACGCGCGATATTTCAGTTACCAATTGGGAGACCGGAGTGCCGGACTGCTGAGAATGGAAGGCGGATTCAGCATGAACGAGTTCGAATCGGAAAGTTGGCGGGAACAATTTCCTGGTCGAACTGAGGTCACTTCCATAGTGGATCTTCAAGTCGCCCATCCGCTCGTCGAAAATGCGGGCGATATTCTGCTGGAGCATCAACTTCGGATAGACGGCGACCGACCGTTGCTGAATTGGCGTGCGGCTAATCCGGAAGCACAAGCGCGCGCGCAGACGATGGGGTTTGTTGAAGTGGATCATGGCGACCTGGTGCTTGACCCTACGCAGCATCCCGACAAATGGACGAAGAACAGTGCCGGTGAGTGGCAGCGTGCAGGCAAACCTCCACTCTATCTCCACAAAACCGAGGACAGCGACAGCAGCGATAGCGGGTCCGACGACGATTTCATGTGATTTGTCGACCCGCCGCCGAGCCTTGCAACTGGTGACGGTTGCAAGGCTGTTGGCAGTGAATGCTAATTGTCCGGCGACAGCCCCGCCTTAGCGCCAGCGCCGCCGAGCAATCCAGCCCATCTCCCAGACAATAAACTGCGGATGCGCATCGTGGGTGCTTGCGAGCGGATTGTATTCGGGCCGGAACTCCGCCTCTTGGATACGAGCTCTCCCGAATCCAATTTTCTCCACCACACCGTTGGGTCGTTGCGATGCGCCGATCCCGATCGGATCGGCTATGCCTGCTCCGCGCTCGCAGGAAGACCTTCCGCCTCGATCTTGGCGGCGCGATCTCGGCGATAAGTTGGATGGGAGGCAAGATACGCCGCCACGTCAACAGCAGGTAACGCGACATCGCAAATCGGCCCTGACGGTAGCCGATCGACTCCAATCGCCGGACCGCAACTCGCGCAGCGGCATTCGCGGTTTGGCCAGGAGAAATGCTCGCTGACTCACAGCGTGGCCGGCCGCATTCTGCCCTAGACCCCAAAGTACGTGCCCTGTCATGCAGCCTGCGCCGACGGGAGCTCGGCACGCGAATTGCGTGGTTGGCGGCCAAGCCCCGAGGTCAACAAAGACTTACAGAAAGCGGGGGTGAGTTTGCCGCGATGAATTATGACCTTCTCGCGACCGGACCTAGCATCGGCTTCCTCTCGCTCTCGATTGTAGCCGCGCTGTTCGTTGGATTTAACGTGGCAAGCGGTGAATTCGGAATCAGCCAGCCCTTCTAAGTTTCTGGCCAAGACGGGGCGACTCGTGTGGATGTGCACCCACATCGGGCTCGGCATCGCACCATTGACCAGCATCTTGGGCTGCAGCTTCATCTCAAACAGCTTTCCTGGCTCGCCACGTAGCGCGACCGGTGCCTCCGGCGGCATCAATTCGTCGGCATTGCACAAATGTTCCAGGTATTTTTGCGCCGGAAATGCGTAGGTCTTCATGCAATCAGTCGTAATGCCGGCTTTTCCTTCATTCAATGCGTTGGCCTGTCCCAGCACCATGTTCAGCAACCCTTTGAGCTGGTCTGTGCGTTCGTGCACTTTGGGTAGCTGGGTGGAGGTGAGTAGCAGGCGTACATTACGCCCCTGCAACCCGGCGAGACAGGTTTGCATCTCAATGGCCTGGGCTCGCAGGTACTGGGCCACATCGTCCACGACCTTACCGGCCTCCTCAGGCTTCATCTGGCGCACTTGGGAGACGACGCTTTGCTGACCGGCCAGATCGAACTGCAAAAGTTCGTCCAATCGTTTGAGCCGCTCCGTCAATACCTCCATTGACAACGCGGCGCCCCCGATTGTCGAGCCTGCCCCCGACGAACTCGCAGTCACCTCTTGCGCTCTCACCTGTGTACTCGCAACTTGATCCGAGCGCGCGAGAACCTTGGCTGCTGGCACTGTGCCGGCGTTCGAAGCGACTGGTGTTGATGGCTGCCCGGCGGCAGAAGTCCCGGCGCGAGCTGCCGACTTATGCTTTGACTTCCCTTTCCTTCGCGCTGTAGTGCCTTCTGACACTGCAGCCGTACCAGCAGTGTCAGCCGGTATCGCAGCGCCTGCCCTGGCCGGCATCGCAGCGCCCGCCTGGGTCTGTGGCGCCATGATGGCTGACGGCGGAGACTGCAGGTTCAACAAGTGCATGGCATCGTGCGCAGTGATCCATGCATCGTCCACGATCCGTTCGAACAGTTTCAATGGGAGGCCGGCATCTGGGTAGGTATGGCTTAGCTTGGTATGCACCTCGTGCAACGCCAATCCAAAATCCGAAAGCCGCTCCATGATTTTTTCTACAACCGCGCAATCATGAGCGTTGAGTGTTTTGCCATCCATTATGCCCTTCGCCAAAGAGAGGGCGCGAAGAGCTTCTTGAGCGGCGCTTGCCATCAGCTGCACCACTCCATTTCGACCGACGAGGAGTTCCTTCAAATCTGGCTCGAACCTGCTCGCCCGCAGTTCAATCTTGGCCCGCGCAAGACCGATCCGCTCACGGACCAGCCAGATCCTGACACTCAGTACCGAGCCGGCACGCAGCCGCAGTGCGCACCGCTCGGCTTCCCGCATCACGGGCGTTCCACTGGATAGGCTAGCGGTGGCAGCGCAGGCGGATCGCTGTCGTTCGGAGCGCCATGCCTTTTTTTCCCACCACTTAATTGCCGCCGTATGGTGGTTCTCCACATTTAAAATCAACAGCTCCTGCCGGTCCGCCTGGGAGTAGGAGTAGAGTCTATCGACCATACCTGCCGCTATCTTGGTCTTTTCGTCCAATTTCGTGATCGTCGACAGGCCAAGTTGGTCTACTTCATTCGCGGCGTCGCACACGATCTGGCAACATCTACGCACCTTGTCGTCTGGCATAATTGTCTGCGCCTCAGCCGCAGGCAGGCTAGCGCGGTACTCCAGAATTGCTGAGGCTGCACCGACGACCCGACTGATCAGCTCCACCGCCTCCTCGGGAACGTCGGTTTTCCTGGCCGCAGCCTCGCAATCAGTCAGTTGTTGAACAAGACTGTTCATTCTGAGCTGTGTCGGACTGATATCTTCATTTGACGATGAGCTGGTGCCTTCCACCTGCGCGGTTGATAGTTGGCTACCGACCGGCGCCATGGCTTCGCCCTCAGACATGGAGGGAGAACCGCGCCGCCTTGCGGCTGCGCCACGTGGCGCTACGGTTCCGCGTGGTGGCGCAGCGGCTCCACGTGGCGGTGTGTTCAGGATTTGATCTTCGCCAATCGAGGCGCCTGGCAGACTTTCGCGGGCATCGCCTGGACCGCGCGCAACTGGAAGGGAGGAGGGCCTATCGGCGTCCCCAGAGCGCATCTGCTCCACAACGGAATCGAATGACTGTCCACCTTCTCCCGCAGCAAGACTTGATTGCGAAAGGGAACTGCTCGCCCGCCCCGCGCGGCTGGCTCCAGTTTCAGCCTGCGATTTCCGTGGTCGGCCAATGCCCTTCATATTGCGTCTCCGTAGTAGGCGAGAATGTGCTGCTATTGTGCTGGCGGCTGACGAGACCAGCGGCATCTTTCGGTTAACGTCACGGTCAGCCAGACCCGCGACGGCGTAATGTTCCCGCCAAAGTGCTTCTCAGTAGCAGGCCAAGATTGGCCCGAGCTCACAGGACTTTCGCAACGTTGCCATCGATGTCCTGAGATTATCAGCGCTTCAGTCCGCCGATTTCCAGGAACAGCGAATGAAATCAGACCAACTCGGCCAGCTCCCCTTCCTAGACACGTGCCTGACGATTTTATTGATGCGTCACTCCTCTCGTTCGCCACCGACAAAGTCACACATTTGCTTCAGAGAAGCGTGTGCGTTGCGTATCGCGCGGGAAACCATTTCGATCTATAGTTACAAAAAGTGTCGAGACGGGACCTTTGGATCCGAAGGTCAGGCACGGCCGGCCTAGATAGACCGCTTGGCTGACGATTAGCTGACGATGGGAGTTCTCACGAACAGGGCAAGAAAATCCGACCGCTTCAAGCTTTCGATATGGTGAGAAGAGGATCCGCACCGGCCTCCCAAAGCCGGCAGACCATCCCATGTTCGTACGGTCGCCGACCTTCTCGAGGCCAATGAGCTCACCGCGCCGGGCCGTGATGTGCAGGCGAGAGAATGGTGATGCAAAGACCGAGTTCCTGCTCGTTGCGTGCGCCCGTGGAGCCAGCAAGAATACGGTCATTGCGGTCATGCAGCACGTGGACCGTGCCTCCTGTTCGACACCACAGCATCGAGATGCAAACCAGCTGCTGCGGCTGCCATTCGGTCGCGGCATGCGTGGACGGCGGGATTGGCCGAACAGCCGAGATCGTGGTCGACTGTTCGATGCGAGAGCAACATCCTGCAGAGCATACGGTTTTTGCGCTGGCCGGTTTTTGTCAAAAGCCGTCAGGTTCTCGAAAGCTCCCGCCCTTAGCTTGATCGAGGTTAACCTTTAACACGTCGCCGCCAATGGCAAATGCCGGAGTACCTGATGATAGCAGCAATTGGGAGTGGAGTTGGCAACCTCGGGACGTCCTTGATCCGAAAGGGCCATGGGGATTCGAAATCCGAGCATTCTGGTGATGGCAAGCCGGCTGATGGCAATGATGGCAAGCCAGCTGGTGGGAATGATGGCAAGGCAGCTGGCGGGAACGATCGGGCGGATAACCGGACCGTTTCAAATGATCAACTTCAAGACAACTCACAGTCTGCAGCACAAAGTGAAGCCTTCCAAAGTATCCTGCGATCGTTCGCGTTCCAATTCGCGAACGATGCGATGGCTGAGGCCGATGAAGCTTTGGATGACACAGAAGATGCCTGACGCGGGAAAATCCGGCGTGAGGTCATACAGGCCGTTATTGACGGCACAACTCCAACAGAAAAAGGAATGATCATGGCTGCAGTTGATAATAATAAAAAATCAGGCAATACCAATACCAGTAGCGCCGGCAATACCGATAAAACTAACAGTGGCACTCCCGGCAATACAAGCGGAGCTGATGCTACTGCTTTTCAGGCGCAAGTGCAGGAACTAACCAATGTTAGCTTGGAGGCGACGAAAAGGAGTGTCCAGTTGCGCACTCTAACGACCAATCTCCAGACCATCAAGAAGGCCGCCGACGAACGCGTTTCGTAATGTCGGAGGCGGGTTTTAGACTGCCCCTTAGCGCGTCTCCTTATTGACGCGACGTAGTCCCGAAATGAGCCGCATGGCAATTGCCATGCGGCTTCTATCCTGTTTGAGAGATGCTCTGTGGATGACGCCGTTTCCCTCCGTTTCGAAGTGCGTTCGGGGCACTATTGCGGTCTGACCGGCAAGACGGATCTTCAAAAGTGTTTAATCGGCAGCGGCTTCGATGCCGATTTGGTCTTTGTCGAGCAGGGACTGGCACCGCATCACCTTCGTGTAACTCTTCTTGGCAAGTCGATCGAACTGGAGGCGCTTGCACCCGGAATCAGTATCGAGGGCAACCGGAATATCGCCGCAGGCCAGTCCGTTGTTGTGCCCCTTCCTGTCGTCCTGCTCGTAGGCGAGATGTCCATTGCTTTGTCCGTGCAGGATGCAGAGCCGCCTGGTTCGACCGGCATACCGCGCCTACCGATCGGTGTGCTCGCCATGGTCATAATCAGCTCACTCGGGATCGGCGCGCTTTCAGGCACGATCTCCTATCTTGGCAATGCAAGTGGATCGAGCCCCAATTCACTTCGGGCTGAAGTCGCGTCCAGAACGATCAGTCACCGCGCTGACAATGAACTTACGGAGGCAGCGGCCCAAGAGCTGCAGGAGGAAGTCGATCGAGCGGGTCTTCTCGACGTCAAGATTGGGTCGGCAAAGGGTGTTGTGACCGCCGAAGGCACCGTCACGTCTGAATCGGTCATCAGCTGGCAGAAGCTTCAGCAATCGTTCGATCGTCGCACCAAGGGTACTCTAACACTGGTGAACGGAGTGCTCATCAAAGAGGAGAAGGCGCCATCCGCAATCGCGGTCGAAGCTGTGTGGCATGGGGTCCAACCATATATTGTCATCGACAGCGAGAAGTATTTTGTCGGCGCCATTTTGGCTGATGGATGGGTGGTCGAACGTATTGAGGACAGCCGTGTGCTGCTGAGCAGGAATGGCCGCATTGCTGCTCTCCAATATTGAAAGCTCGCAGGCCCCATCAAGCAGCACTCTATGGCCAGCCAAACATCCTGCCGCGCTCGGTGCTGACAAGCTGGCTGCGTTGGAAACATTTGCTGCCCAGCCATTTCGCGCCTGCTTGTGGCTCTCATGCAGGGTCACGCGCTGGCCAAGGCTGAGGCGCCTTCGGAGTTCGAAAGCCACGTTTCATGGCGTAACAGCAGAGTAAGTCTCAACGATTGCAAAGGTGTCTCGATGGCCAACGTCCTGCGTGACTTCATCAAGCGTGCGCCGGCCAGCCCGGATTTAATGGTTGCGTTGATGCTGCTTCTGGCTGTCGCGATGATGGTCATGCCTATCCCGGTCGTGGTGGTCGACGCCCTGATAGGATTCAATATGGGGTTGGCCATACTGCTGATGATGGTTGCCCTGTATGTCAGTACTCCACTTGATTTTTCCTCTTTGCCCGGCGTTATTTTGATTTCCACTGTATTCCGTCTCGCGCTCACGGTCGCAACGACGCGACTGATTCTGGCCGAGGGGGAGGCCGGCAGCATTATTCATACTTTTGGCGATTTCGTCATTTCAGGCAATATCGTGGTGGGTTTCGTCATATTTCTGGTCGTCACCATGGTGCAATTCATGGTCCTCGCGAAGGGTGCCGAACGGGTGGCAGAAGTGGCGGCGCGTTTCACGCTGGATGCTCTGCCGGGCAAGCAAATGGCGGTCGACGCAGAGCTACGCAACGGCCACATCGATGCCAACGAATCCCGCCGGCGGCGCGCCGAATTGGAGAAGGAAAGCCAACTCTATGGCGCGATGGACGGCGCGATGAAATTTGTGAAGGGCGATTCCATCGCCGGGCTGGTGGTTATCTGCATCAACATGCTGGGTGGAATTTCGATCGGCCTGCTCTCCAAGGGCATGTCCTTCGGCGAGGTACTGCATCACTACACTCTGCTGACGATAGGCGATGCATTGATATCGCAGATTCCGGCCCTTCTGCTCTCCATTACTGCGGCGACCATCGTCACCCGTGTGACTGGGACGGCGAGGATCAACCTCGGTACAGAAATGGTCAGTCAGCTCACGGCCAGCACTCGAGCCTTGCGACTGGCGGCCGGCGTCCTGGTTGTAATGGGGTTCGTTCCTGGGTTTCCCCTCCCCGTCTTTCTGATGCTGGCCGCAGTGTTCGCTGCGGTAAGCATTGTCAAGGCTGATGTGCTGGGCGCCGGCACTGCCGATGCGAAAGGTGGAACTGCAGCGGAGCCTAAGCAAGCCGCGCCTGCGAAGGAATTCCCGATCGCATTTTTTCTAGCGCCAGATCTTATGCAGGCGGTCGATCAAGCCGAATTGCAAAAACATATTGGGCGCGTTTCGCTCCTGGTCACAGCCGATCTGGGCATTATCGTTCCTCGCATCCCTGTCTTGGTTGACGAGCAGCTGCCTGCATCGCAATTCCGAATTGATGTCGAGGGCGTGCCAGTCGAACAGGACGCCTTAGATCCAAACCAGATGGCGCTCCGAGCCGATGTAGCGCACGTCGACTCGAGCGGTGTCCGCCTTAGACGTGAGCCGAAAACGGACAGACTCCCGGTTGAACATACCCCTGCAAAGGCCCTTACGGGCGCCGGCACGGAGCATAGGGCTCCCGGCGAACTCCTCGCCTTGCGCGTCCATGCAGCGTTGACCCGCTACGCACCGCGATTGGTGGGCATCCAAGAGACCCGACATTTTCTGGGCCGAATGGAGCAGGAATATTCTGAGCTTGTGAAAGAGGTGCTACGCACGACGCCGATTCCTCGGATTGCCGATGTTCTGCGCCGCCTCCTGGAGGAAGGTATCCCAATCCGCCACACCCGTCTCGTGTTGGAGGCATTGGCCGAATGGAGCGAGCGTGAGCAAAACGTTGCCCTGCTGACGGAATATGTCCGTTCTGGTTTGAAGCGACAGATCTGCCACCGCCATGCCAACACGGAGGGCATAGTGTCCGCCCTGGTCGTCGAGCGCGAGAGCGAGGATGTGATGCGTGGCGCGGTTCGAGATTCGGATGCAGGCCCCTATCTCGCACTGGAGGATCGGCAAAGCGAAGCGATGCTATCACAGATACGTCAGGTCCTTTCGAACGCAGAACCGGGTCAAACCCGCCCTATTCTGTTGACGTCGATGGATGTCCGACGTTTCGTCCGCGGCTTTCTGACGCGAAACGGGGTTGATCTCGCCGTGCTGTCTTATCAAGACCTCGCCTCCGACTTTACAATTCGCCCCGCAGGATCCGTCACACTCCCGCACGGATCGAACAGCGGATTGTTAGAGTAGTCCCACCTTTCCTAACTGAACGCCACGCGCCTCCCCGATAACTGAGAGATAACATGAATAGTAATACAGTTTCTCCATCGCCTATGTTTCTGCGCCGGAACTCACTTCTTTTTGCCGTACTCGCCATTCTGCCTTTGGGCGGTTGCGCCAGCTGGCAAAAGCCGGCTCTTTCCGTGCAGGAGACATCTTCCCCCGAGTTGCTCAGCGCCGATCAAATCGATCCGGCTATGCGCGAACGCATTTTGCGCGAAGTTGGTCAGGATGTTCAAGAGCGGGCTTTGCGGGATGAGGTGAAGCAGCACCCGGACAATGTTGATGCGGCGATACGACTTACAAATGCCTTGGTGGGCCAGAAGCGCCCGCACGAAGCGGTTGAGGTGCTCGACAGCGTCTTGGTTGCAGCCCCAGGAAACGTACGTGCATTGAATGCGAAGGGCGTGATTTTGGACATTGAGGGGCGGCATGACGCGGCACAGGCCCTGTATCGGCGAGCTCTCGAAAACGAGCCAGGCAATCAGATGGTGCAGCATAACTTCAATCTGTCGCTTGCCTTTAACGGCAAGTCCAAACAACCAAGGTTAGCACGATCGCAATAGGTGGGCACAGTGCATGCGCAGCCTGTTCCCCGGCTCGAACACGCGCTCGGCTCCCATCATAGATGGCCCCCTGAAGAGAGCCATATCTATGCAAAACAGTTGCTCCAGATCTGGCCGGCAGAGATCGGCAGGAGAGCCGGATGACATCACGCGGCCACCCGCAAGGCCACCCGCCTCGCTTCGTTGCCAGAGCGCCCTCTCCCTCGCCGGTCACCGTCTCGCAATGCGGCGACCTGGCTTAAGGCGGTCGACCGAGCGCCCGATGCAGTAGCCATGAATACGTAACGCAGCGATGGACCCGCCGGATCGTGTCGCGCTTGTGCTGGCCGTCCCTGCCATTACAGCACGGTGATTGTAGCTGGATCCTATTCTAGAGGCATCGATGGTGTGGATGCCTTCGATCCAAACAATCGATTTGTTGAATTCGTCCGCCTGAGGAAATTAGCTGCGGCGATCCGACTTCCGACGCCTGCAGGCGCAAAACCAACAGCGTGAGCGCTGCGGGTCCGGAGGCAGGCTGCAAAGTGCAATCACCAGCGCTGATAAGCGGCAAGTGAAGAATGTATCGCTCGGGCGACTCCTGTGTTGTGCACGGTTGCCCCGCGAGGTGAACTGTAGCAGCTTGGCAGCTCAGCGTTCACGAAAGGAGAAAAGATTTGGGGCCAAGCAAAGACCGGCTTTTTTGATTGTCTTGCTGTATCGCTATGGTGGGGCGGGCGCGACCGCTCCCATAATTCAATACGCTGCCTTTAGCGATGGACGATGACGGGATGCGTCGCCGAGACTTCAATGGTGGAGGAGCAGCGCACCCGTCGATCCATTTGCTTTCAGCGGCAACCGCCACTATGAAGCGACACTTCGCCCAACTGTGTTTCAAGCTGCCCGGAGAAGTTTATGACAGAAGAACCCCACAAGACCGACATCCTCATCGAGCTCACTGCCGATGTTGTATCAGCCTACGTCTCCAACAACCCCGTCCCGGCGGGGGAGCTTCCTGCCCTGATCGCCCAAGTGCACGGGGCTCTAAACGGCACGGCTGGACTCATACCGGCAGAAGAGCCTGTGCCTGTAAAAAAACCTGCTGTCCCGATCAAAAAGTCGATCGAACCGGACTACATCATTAGCCTTGAAGACGGCAAGAAATTCAAATCGCTAAAGCGCCATCTGGCGACGCACTATGGTCTGACCCCAGACGAATATCGCGCCAAATGGGGTCTGCCGTCGGATTATCCCATGGTGGCGCCGAATTACGCCGCTGCGCGCTCCGCCTTGGCCAAGACCATGGGACTCGGCCGCAAACCGAAAGAGCCGGAAGCCCCAGCCACGGCGCCGGCGAAACGGACCCGCAAGAAGGTCGCAGCCTAAATCCGTATCAACAGTCGTTCGGACGCGCAGCAGCCGTTGGCCCAATCTGCGCGGAATCAAAGGGCGGGGATGAGCCCCGCCTTTCCCGTCCAAGAGCCTCATTTCCAGAGTAATTCATGATGGCTCCAGCAATCCCTGCCGCGGCATTAACTTGCATGCTCCGGCCCGGGTTTCGAGCCGTCAATGCGTTCCGGCGATGACGAACCTTGCCAAGGCTTTCCCGGACCGTTAGCCAGCCTTGCTGAGGCTGCCTGCAGAGGACTTTCCCGTGCGGCGATCCTGTTCCACCTCGTAGTTGATCTTCTGGCCCTCATTAAGGGTCGACAGGCCCGCTCGTTCAACAGCGGAAATGTGGACAAAGACATCCTGACCGCCGTTGTCAGGCTGAATAAAACCAAAACCCTTCGTGCTGTTGAACCACTTCACCGTTCCAGTCGCCATATCCATTCCTTTGTAATAAGTCGCAACTTAGGCAGGCCATTCACGCCAGCCTGATTTGTACACGAGACTTTAGGCGCATCAAAATCGGAAAATTGCAAGGCCCACTCGATCGCCTGATCTCCAGCAGCAACTGCAACATATGCGAGGCGCGTGCCAGACGAGGCGTATGCCAGACGTTTCGTCGTGCGCTGTCGCTCGAACGTTGACAGAAACAATGACACACCTTGCAAACTCGGCACATCTTGTGGACGTGCTCGGGTCGCTTCTCGACTGCGATACCCGCTCCTGACCGGGTATCGTCGGCCAAAATGAGGGTTTTTGTCATGTGCCGCCAGACCGAAAGATCAGGCGCGCAGCGACCTGCACATTCAAACCGGAACCCGCGAACCTCGATTAGCTTCTGCCTGCTCCGAAGGGCGGTAGCCTGCTCTGAGGCGGGCCACTGTCGGGTTGAAAACCAACTGTCGGGTTCGGAACCCCAGATTGTCGGCAAGGTACGCGCCGCCCACTGGTTGGCCAAAGGGCACTGGCTCCTGATCCTGCCGCCATGCTCGCCCGATCTCAACCCGATCAAGACAGGTCTGCTCAAAACTCAAGGCGCGGCTGCGGAAGAAGGCGGCCAAAACTTTCGACGCTCTCTGCGGAACTCTCGGCGATATCTGCCAGCTGCTGGAGCCAAATCAAAAACCATTAATTGCGACAGGTGATTTTATGACATTCATTGCGAAGAGGCCAGAATGAACAGCGGAAGAGAGTAGCAGCTCTCTGGTCGCGGCGAGGTGGATCGTCGACACGATCGGCACCTGGCCCGTGCGGGGATCGCACCGCAGCCAGCACCAGAGCCAGACCTTGACCGCTTGCCTTGCTCAGGCGCCACAACAACGAGTGGCTGGAAGCAGATCCACGTGAACTCAGCGATATCGATCAGACGATGCTTACCCTCATGAAAGCCGATCCCGACGCTGTCCAGCGCCGCGAAATCCTGACCAGCATATGGCGCATCGGATGCCACCGCCTGCACACTCACCATCGACATGCCGGAACTCGGAACCAAAGGCCGCAAGCCTCGCCGGCCTCGGCAAAATGGAGCGGCCGCGCCTGGGCGGCCGGGCCAATGTTCGCCAGGCCCTCTACATGCCCGGCCCTTCGCCCTGCGCTTCAACCCCGACCTCAAGGCAAAATACCAGGCGCTAAAGGCGGCAGGCAAACCCGCAAAGGTCATCATCTTGTTGCGAAAGCTCCTCATCCTAGCAAACGCTCTCCTCAAGGCGCAGCGAAAATGGCCCCTAAAACCCTTGACCGAAACGGATACCTTAGCCTTTCAGGTGAGGCGGGCCGAGATAGACCAACCGCGGGTTTAACTTCGCGAGTTTAAGCTGATTATGCCGATGCAACTCTAGCGCCTGCGCGACCGTTTTAGCTTCCATCAACAAGGCGGCAGGGTGGGAGGAAGTACCCTCCCCTGCCGCGAACAAGCTTTGGACAAAGCCCCACCTTGTCCGTAATGTGATCGGGAGGCCGGGGCGCGGCGGTGCTCAGCGGATGTGACGCGCGAGATCTGCGACCCTACCCATCAGCACTTCCATCGGTCCTCGCTGGAAGACGCGCAGCCAAAGCACCGCAAAAGTGCTGATAACCACAACGAAGCCAAAGAGCGTGGACAGGCTCTCGTCTTTGAAAATGTTTATCTTCATAAGATAGGCTATTCCCGCAATGTGCAGCACATAGGCCGTCAAAGACATCGAGCCGACTGCGATTATTGGCCAGACCAGCTTTCGCAGACGCGGGAGCGCATCCACAGCGAGCATGCAAGCCGCCAAGATGATCATTGCGCAACCGGTGCTGCCCACGATCGAAAGCGTCGTTTCGCTATGAGGTGCGGCTATCCATGACGACTTGACTATAAATGACGACTTGGAAGGCTCAAAAGCGCCGTCAACGTCAGACCACCACAAGGAGGTTTCAGTCAAAGCGCGGGAACTCAGCGCGAGCAAGGATCCCCCATGGCCCAACACGGCCAGCGCGACCCCCGCCAGACCAAGGCGCCAATGCGCTGCTAGCGTATTAAGATTAAGGCGCGCGATGGCCATGCCAGCGATGAGGAAAGGAACCCAGGTCACCGCGGGATAGTAGCCGTTGACCATGAGGTTGAAGACCGGGTCGAGGAGGTTGGGGGCAACCGACAGAAGGGAGGAACGGACTTGCGGGAGAACTAATGCCGTAGCGGCAGCGATCAAGCCCAGCTGATATGCGCTGAGCCGATGGAGCGGCAATACCAACAAGAAGCAAATTCCGTAGTATTCTAGGATGACTTCGACCTGGGTACCGAGGCAGCCCAGGATTGAGCCAAGCGCGAGCAAAACAAGGGCACGAATTGCGACTCTGGCGATGGCCTGTCTACCGGCTATCCCCGACTTCGGCGCCTTGCGACCTGTAATCAGGAGGATTGAAAAACCGGCCAATACGGCAAACAG
The DNA here is from genome assembly GCF_003997415.1 of Mesorhizobium sp. M7A.F.Ca.MR.245.00.0.0. NCBI lineage: Bacteria > Pseudomonadati > Pseudomonadota > Alphaproteobacteria > Hyphomicrobiales > Phyllobacteriaceae > Mesorhizobium > Mesorhizobium sp. M7A.F.Ca.MR.245.00.0.0. Next base: position 29,622 of record NZ_RZTE01000050.1, read on the forward strand.
GGCCGACGGCCGCCCATGGGTTAGTTCCATCAGAAACCCGACTAGTCCTCCTTCGCCGGGGTCGGGACCGAGATGGGCGGCATACATCCCGAAGACAGCCAGGCCCCGAGCGAGGTCGATGCCGACCAGCCGATCTACTACCGACCCATTCCTAGCGTCGGCAACCGGTGCCTTCATTACCATGGTAGATTCCCTTGCTGGGTGTGTGGATCGCGGGAGCCGCGATAGGAGAGCCGGTCGGCTGCTGCCGTCGCCTCGTGAAAGGGTTCAAAACATCGCGCCATCTGGCGCATCGAGCCGGCGACAGAGCTGTTCAGCCATTAGCCTGGGGTAAGAACAACAGATCGGCTCACAAAGCCTGTGTCACGGACCTGAAAAGTGGTGTCGCGGAACCGTCGTTTTTTGCATGATGGCTAAGCCGAGAGATCCACTGCACCGACGAGAGACTCAGCGACGTTAGATATCCGATCAGTACGCCGCGGCTCCGCCGGTGACGATCACCCCGGGTGTCAAGGCCAGGGCGTAAACCTGCCATAATCTGTGGTAGTGCGCCCGCGACCAATCCGTTCGACAAAGCTCGGCGCATGGTCGAGCCAATCATATTCTTCCATGTGGCTGTTGCCTGAAAAACCGAAGACGCCGTTCGCTGGTCCAGCTGTTCCAGACCTCGGCCTGCGTCGGTCATTAGAACCGGCGCGCCTGTTTCCCAAATCAATTTGCTGATGCAGCCGCCGGGGGTCACATTGAGCAAAAGTGCCGAGGTCAGGACGGGTTTCATAGGGGCTCTTCGTTTGGCTTTGTTAACGACCCCTTTCTTGCAAGTTGTAGCTGACAGCAGCCTGAAAGCTCCCCAAATAATTCGCTGCCGCCGGTTCAGCCTATTGTCAGCTTCGACCAATAAGATGGGAGCCTTGCCCTCATACCGGAGCTCGGCAGCATGATGCGAATACTGCTCACTGAAGACGATAAGGACCTTGGAAGTGCTATGCACGATCATTTGGTGGCTGGTGGCCACGCGGTCGACTGGGCCAAGAACCTGTCCGAAGCGCGCGATTATGCAGCTGTGGTCGGCTACGACCTTATTTTGCTCGACGTTCACCTGCCGGACGGCAATGGGATCGACTATCTGCGGGAGCTGATCAAGGAACTTGAATCGGCACCGGTCATCATTCTGACAGCCTGCGATCGGATTTCGCATCGCATCGAGGGCTTCAACGCTGGAGCCGACGACTATTTGGTCAAGCCGTTCGATCTGGGGGAACTCTCAGCGCGTATCCATGCAGTGGCACGTCGCCATGGGCATTTTCCGGAGCCGCAATTTTCGGTTGGGACGCTTTCCATACAGGCAGCCGAGCGACGCCTCTTCCGCGACGGGCAGGAGGTCTACCTGACTTGACGCGGATGGGCGGTGCTCGACTACCGTCTGCCCCAGCCCTGCACGGTCGTTTCAAAAGGGAAGATCGTGGACGCGCTTTTCGGCAGACGGCGCTGATTCATACTCTAAAAGAAAATTCGGCTTCCAGTTGCCTTGGCCATGACTGCCCTTCCCGAGAGATGGGTGACAGTTCATTCCGGATAGATGGGTTACACTTTCGGCCCTTTGCAAGGAGAGCAAGGTGCCTTGGAAGGAGTGTAACGTCATGGAAGAGCGGCTGAAGTTCGTCGCCCGGCTGCTGGACGGCGAGAAGATGGCGGTGCTTTGCCGGGAGTTCGATATCTCGCGCAAGACCGGCTACAAGATCCTCACGCGCTACAACGACAGCGGCCTGGAGGGGCTGACGGACCGATCGCGGCGCCCTATCGCCACGCCAATCAGCTTCCGTTTCAAATCGAGAAGCTGATTGTGCGCCTCAAGCAAGACAAGCCGACATGGGGTGCGCCGAAGATACGCGAGCGGCTGGCCCGGCTGTATCCGGATGTGCACCGGCCCGCGATCTCGACCGTGCATGCCGTGCTCGACCGCCGGCATGGTCGAGCGCCGCAAGCGCAGGCGCAACAGGGCGACGGGGACACCACTTTCAAACGGCTGTCGCCCTAACGATCTTTGGTGTGCCGACTACAAGGGCGAGTTCGGCAGAGAACACGGCCGGGACAGGGGATCACAAACACTTGACCGTTCCAGACCCTGGCAGTGGCGCATCGATTGACCGTTGGCTCTGTTCGTGGGCACCGAAAATAGGGCCTTCTTGGTCCTCGGCAGAGAATATGGCCCGGACGGGGGATAACAAACACTTGACCGTTCCAGACTCTGGCAGTGGCGCATCGATTGACCGTCGACTCTGTTCGCGAGCGCCGAAAATACGGACGACCCCTATGGTCAAAGTGCACTTCTGACCTGCTAGGCACTGTTCGATAACTGGAGGCACCCGCTACGGTGCCCTCGTATTTAAGACACCTGTCAGTTTCAAGCCTGGACATTGACGCGTGGCGCGGCTGCCATTCGTTGACCGCCACGTCGAATTGCCCGCCAACCAGTGTACAGCCGCCGGTGGTCACATTGAGCAAAAGTGCCGAGATCAGGAGGGGTTTCATAAGGCCTCTTCGTTTGGCTTTGTTAACGACCCCTTTCTTGCAATTGTAGCTGACAGCAGCCTGAAAGCCCCCAGATATTCGCTGGCGCCGGTTCAGCCTACTGTCAGCTTCGATCAATAAGGCAGGAGCCTTGCCCTCATACCGGAGCTCGGCAGCCTGATGCGAATACTGCTCATTGAAGACGACGACGACCTTAGAAGTGCTGTGCACGATCATTTGGTGGCTGGTGGCCACGCGGTCGACTGGGCCGAGGGCCTGTCCGGAGCGCGCGGTCATGCAGCTGTGGCCGGCTACGACGTTATTTTGCTCGACGTTCACCTGCCGGACGGCAATGGCATCGACTATCTGCGGGAGCTGATCAAGGGGCTTGATACAACGCCGGTCATCATTCTGACAGCCCGCGATCGGATTTCGCACCGCATCGAGGGGCTCAACGCTGGCGCCGACGACTATTTGGTCAAGCCGTTCGATCTGGGGGAACTCTCGGCACGCATCCGTGCAGTGGCACGTCGCCAAGGGCATTTTCCGGAGCCGCAATTTTCGGTTGGGACGCTTTCCATACAGGCAGCCGAGCGACGCCTCTTCCGCGACGGGCAGGAGGTC
>NZ_RZTE01000050.1:32856-44360 GCF_003997415.1 Mesorhizobium sp. M7A.F.Ca.MR.245.00.0.0
GACGCTTTCCATACAGGCAGCCGAGCGACGCCTCTTCCGCGACGGGCAGGAGGTCCACCTGTCTGGACGCGAATGGGCGGTGCTCGACTGCCTTCTACGCCGGCCCGGTTCGGTCGTTTCAAAGGGGAGGATCGAGCACGCGCTTTATTCATTCAATTCGGAGTTCGAGAGCAACACAGTGGAGGTTTATGTCAGCCGGCTCCGCAAGAAGATCGGCGGGGATAGAATAGCAACCGTGCGTGGCTCCGGATACAGGCTCGTGGTCACATGACGAACTCGAACAGCATGACGAGAAAGCTGATATCGTGGTTAGGCGGGGCAACGCTCCTGGTTTGGATCGCCGCCCCAACCATTGCTGCGTTCATTTTTTGCAATAATGTAAACGAAAGTTCGGATGACTTGCTCCAGGCGAGCGCAGAGTACAGAGAACCAGAGCTGATCAAGGTCTTGAATGGAAAACACGTTGATCAATACAATAACCACTTGCCAACTTATAAAAAGTACTGGACCTATCGTGAGCAGGTTATTAATAAGTACGGGGTAGTGCTTATTTCCGAACCGGAAGAGGGTCAGCAGCCCTTCCCTGATGCTCCCCTGAGTAACGGCTTTTGGGGAAACGCTGATTACCGCGTCTACACAGAGGAGATCCAAGACGGCGTGTATCATCAGTTGGCCGAACCGCTTGATGGCCGCCGTACCACAATCGCGAAGGGCGCACTTTTTGTCTTCCTTCCGACACTCGTGCTCCTGCCCTTTAGCTTAGCTGTTTGGTGGATCGTGATCCGGCGCTCGCTGCGGCCAATCGAGGTACTGCGACAGCAGATCGGATCGCGCGACGGCGGCAATCTGTCACCAATGGACTTGGGCGATTTCCCGGCAGAGTTGGCTCCAATCGCGGCATCCGTCAATCGGCTTCTCGATCGTCTGCGGGCGGCTCTCGAGGCCGAACGCGAGTTCGCCGCAAACAGTGCGCATGAACTGCGCACGCCGATCGCAGGTTCAATCGCTCAGATGCAGAGATTAGTGGCCGAGCTTCCCAATGGGTCGGCCAAAATGCGTGCGCGCGGCATCGAGCAAGCGCTGTCGAGCCTTGGCCGCCTTGTCGAAAAAGTGCTTCAGCTCGCTCAAGCCGAATCGGGGGTTGGCATGGCGGATCACGCGATCGATCTTGTCCGATCGGTTCGGCTGGAAATCGACGACCTGAGGAAAAAGCCGCAATATGCCGGACGCCTGCATCTTAACGTCGACGGCTGCACCACTTTGATGCGCAAAGTGGATGTCGATGCGTTTGGGATCCTCCTTCGTAACCTGATCGAGAATGCGCTGATACATGGACTGCCCACTGTTCCGACAACAGTTTCCGTCCAAACTGATGGAACCATCGCTATTGCAAACGCCGGACCGGTGGTGCCCCTCCCCGACCTCGAAGGGCTTACAAAGCGATTTAGTCGTGGTGCTACTCCTGCTGCGGGCTCAGGCCTTGGTCTACATATCGCTAACATGGTTATCCAGCGGATCGGTGGCAGTCTAGAGCTTGCGTCGCCCGCCCGCGGTCGCAATGATGGTTTCGAGGCGATCATACGAATTCCTCAATGACACCGGTGAATTCGACGACAGTTGGACACAGGGCGGATTGCTGGCAAGGCTGCTGACAGGGCGAACTGTACGGCAGTATGTATACGGCGTAGAAATCGTACTTCACACAACGCATTTCGGCCGCGGCAATCAATGCCGCTATCATCGTCTGAGCAGTTCGATCGAAGCGACACGACATGATCGGCAAAATCGAAGGCTCCGCCTCACCGCTCGCTCGATTTCGCCCGGGGAGAAAAAAGGCCATCCGAGAAAGTGCAAGCCGCCGCGCAAAGGCGACGTGTCCAATTGTCTGGGTGCCCCTGTGCGCCGGCCCGATCGGGTTGGCGGGGTCCAGTAAGGACCCGGACCAACCATTCCATTTAGACGACCGGCAGGTTTTAATCGGCGTCCGGATCGCCGTCCCAAAATGCCCCAAGTATACGGCTAGAAAGGCTGCCAACGATCGAGCTTTGGTCGGAGGCGTGCTTGTCAGCGTCTTGGGTGCTTGACCGGCCTTTGCAATGGCCATCGCCATCGCAAGTATCGTGCGTGGCCAGTGAGACCGCAATTTCATCAGCCTGGAGCCGACCGTATCGGTGCTTTTTTATGATTTAGGGATTTTTCGTTTTCCTCTTGGATCATCACGGGTTTGGAGAGGATCTGGTGTTAAGTGCCATTCGGAGCGCCGGCGAACCGCCCGAAATTAATGTGGTCGAGTGATGAAGCCTCCCGAATGCGTTAAACGAGACCCTTTATGGCGGCCCTGGCTGACAACAGTCTGAAAGCTGCAAGCGGCATGCGAAAATGGGGCGATCCTGAATGACGACAGATGCTATCAACATGAAAGAGGCTCGCCCTGAAAGCTGAGCACGCTTTATGCTCAGGCTGCTGACAAGGCCAAAGCAGCGTAAGTGCGTAGTGAAATCCAAGGTCCACATGGGTCGTCGCGCGTCCCATGCGCCTGGGAAGGCGCCGGCCCGGCCAAGCTTTCCCAGCTCGTCCGCATGATGCTTCGCTGAGCGTCAATGGACGTTGGCGCGAGACCAAGGCGTCGTGCGTTGCAATCCGGACGGTCCAGGGTATCAGGAGTTTCACGGCCTCGGCCCGCTTGGCTGGCCACAGTTGAAGCTCCAACGTACCGGCTGGCACCGGGAAATTGGGCTCTGCGCTGCCTCAACGCTGATGGCACGGTCAATGCTTGCCTACCGATGGGGCCGCCCATGCCGTGATGCTGTCGGTCGACGTTCGCAAACCAGACCCTCGCGAGACCCAGCGAAGGGGCTCGCCGGTACGACGAGGGACCTTACCTCTTTATGCGCGGCATCATTATCGAGGATGACATGTTGCCTTACACGTCGTCCCTCGCGCTCGGGTCTTTGTGGGGCGGATGAAGTCCTGATCGCGGTGGCACTGCTGCATGTTTGCGTAAGACCCATCCAGTCACGATCGCGCTGTCCTTCGATGTCGCGGTGCTGATAGGCGGGCAGATCGGTGTGCGCGGCGCCCGCCAAAGGATCGTCGTCACGCCGGAGGAGGCGAGCGTCATAGCCGGCGCGCCGGCGAAAGGCGCTTTCTGTCGGATGCCCGACAATGTCGGATATCGCAAGTATCAAGGTTGGATCAAACCTTGCGAATCGGGGCTTTCTTACTTGGCACGGGGCATGCTCAGGTATCCGCAAACACCCAATGGATAACGAGCAGACTTCCCATGGCCTCACCATGCCGAAAGTTTCCCGGACGCATCCAAAGATGAGGCTCGCGTCAGGCCCAGCAACACGCTGACGGCTCATGTGGCTCGGCGTCGCGTGCCGATCCACTTTCTCCCAATAGGCGTTCGGGAGACATAGATCCTTCAAAATGAGGAACAGATCACTTTGCCAGGAACGCAGCCCATAACCCCACTCTCCCTACCAGAACTACCAAGCAAGCCCCGCACTCATGGGCTTCGCAGGACGTCCGTTGCGTCCGAGTTGGTCGGCGCGGGGCCGGCTCCGATCCCCGTCGCATGGGAGGACGGCAAGGCGAGGGATTTCGTGCTCGACAACGGCATGGAGGTGGTCGTCATTCCCAACCACCGGGCGCCGATCGTCACCCACATGGTGTGGTACAAGATCGGCAGCGCCGACGAGCCGCCGGGCAAATCCGGCATCGCCCATTTCTTCGAGCATCTGATGTTCAAGGCGACGACCAACCATGCGGGCGGCGAATTCGACCGCGCAGTGTTCGAGATCGGCGGCTCCAACAACGCCTTCACCTCCTCCGACTACACCGCCTTCTATCAGACAGTGGCGCCATCGGCGCTCGAGCTGATGATGAGCTTCGAGGCCGACCGAATGCGAAACCTCATCCTGACCGACGATGTCGTCAAGACCGAGCGCGATGTGGTCATCGAGGAGCGCCGCTCAAGCACCGACACCAACCCGCAGGACGTTCTCCATGAGGAGATCGACGCGACGCTGTGGCAGAACCACCCCTATCGCATCCCGATCATCGGCTGGATGCAGGAGATCGAGCAGCTGAACCGCGTCGACGCCACCGTCTTCTATGAAAAGTACTACTGGCCCAACAACTCCGTGCTGATCGTGGCCGGCGATGTCGAACCGGACACGGTGCGGGCGCTGGCCGAAAAGACCTATGGCAAGGTGGCGCGCGGACCTGACCTGCCGCCGCGCATCCGGCCGGTTGAGCCCGAGCAGAACACCAGGCGCACCGTCACGCTCTCAGACGCCCGCGTCAGCGTGCCCAGTTTTTCGACGCAGTGGGTGGTGCCGTCCTACCACACCGCCAAGCCGGGCGAGGCCGAAGCGCTCGACCTGCTGGCCGAAATTCTCGGCGGCGGTAACCGCGGCCGGCTCTACCAGGCGCTCGCTGTCCAGCAAGGTATCGCTTCCAGCGCCCGCGTCTATTTCCAGGGCACTGTGCTCGACGACACCAAGTTCGCCATCTATGGCGCACCGCGCGGCGATGCCAAGCTGGCTGATCTCGAAGCGGCGGCCGCTGCCGAAGTTGCCCGCATTGCCGAGGATGGTGTCAGCAACGAGGAACTAGGCAAGGCCAAGGACCACTATTTGCTCAATATGATCTTTGCGGAAGACAACCTGGACTGGCTCGCCAGCATCTACGGCTCGACGCTGGCCACCGGCGGTACCGTGAAGGATGTCGAGGAACGGCCGAATCGCATCCGCAAGGTTACCCCCGAGCAAATCAAAGCAGTTGCCGCCCGCTATCTCGCGTTCGACCGTTCGACCACGGGCTATCTCTTGCCCAAGACGGAGAATCAAGAGATGACGCTCGGCGCTCGGCCCCATGCTGCGATGAACATCCAGGAGGTGAAGTCCGAAAAGGGCATCATCGCCTGGCTGGTGGAGGACCACACAGTGGAAATCGTCAACATCGGCTTTGCCTTCAAGGGCGGCACCAAGCAGGACCCGGTCGGGAAGGAGGGGATGGCCAAACTGATGGCCGGCCTGTTCATCGAAGGCGCTGGCCATTACGACAGCGGTGCCTTCCAGGTGAAGCTCGACCATGCCGGCGCCGAAATGAGTTTGGACGCGCAAAGCGACGACATCTACGGATCGATGTGCATGCTTTCCAAAAAGCAGGACGCGGCGTTCGGCCTGCTTCGGCTCGCGCTGAACGCGCCGCGCTTCGAGCAGGGGCCGATCGATCGCGTCCGCGCCGAGATTGTCTCCCGCATCGTCGGCAGCGAGCGAGACCCTAACGCCATCGCTCAGCGCAAATGGCTGCGCGCGATCTATGGCGCGCATCCTTGTTCAAGGCCGGGAGAAGGCACAAAAGAGAGCCTCCCCGGCATCACGCCGTCCGACCTCCGCGCCTTCCACCAGGCCATTTTCGCTCGCGACGGGCTCCATATTGCCGTGGTGGGTGACATTGACGCGAACACGTTGAGGGAAAGGCTTGACCAGCTGTTTGGTGATTTGCCTGAGCAACAAACCCTCGTCCCCGTCTACGATGTCGCGCCGAAACTCGGTCAACTGGTGGAGGAGAACTACGACCTGCCGCAGACTTCGCTGACGTTGGCCTGGCCTGGCGTGAAGCCTAGCGCGCCGGATTTCTACGCGGCCGTGCTGCTGAACGACATCCTTGGCGGCTCATACTTGACTTCCCGCCTTTACGAGGAGGTACGTCAAAAACGCGGCCTTGCCTATCACGTCAGCTCTGAACTAACCCTTGACTCGCTTCTGGTTACGACAGAGACACGCTCGGACTGCGCTGCCCAAACACTGAGCATCGTGCGAGATGTGGTAAAGCAGATGGCGCAGCAAGGACCGACCGGGGCCGAGCTCAAGGCGGCGAAGAAGCACCTGATCGGCGCCTATGCCATCGACCAACTGGGCTCGACCCGCTCGATTGCAGACCGGCTCCTGGATTTGCAGATTCACAAGGCCGACGTCGACTACAACCAGCGTCGCGCCCGCAGCATCGGTCGGGTGACGCTCAAACAGGTCAAGGCGGCGGCCAAAAAGCTGCTTTCGGCCGAGCCCGCCATTTTGGTGGTCGGCCCGCCGCTGGGCGGCAAGGATGAGTAAAGAAACTCATCACACCTTCCTTCTTCATCGGGGCTTCTCGTGGGAAGAGCGTTGGAGGCCCGTGGGCCAAGCAGATCATGCAGACGCGCGGAGTCGTTTTCGCCGACCTTGCGCGGCATTGGCGGTCCGGCGGCCTCTCGCCGAAATGGCGCTCCTCAGCATGTATGCCGCCTTTTTGCAGAATTCAGTCGCACGCCACCAGCAGGCATGGTGGATGAAGCAAACATCCGACTGCTTAATCCATCAATTGATGAACCGCGGGCACTCAAACTAACGAAACTGCTGTCTTTTCATCGGGCTAGCGTGGTCTACCAGCTGCTTTGCCGAGGCCCTACGACGAACCCACTGGTGCAGAATACACACTGACGGCCCGTCGACCTGGATGTTCGCTGCGTTGAGGAGGAATCCGGTATTGCCCCTGTGCCTGCCGATGATCCGTCGCCTGAAATCCCCGCACCTGTTTGGAGCCATCGACCGCCTGCCGGCACTCGGCAGACCAGTTGGCAATAAGACGTTCGAGGTCGTCAATCCGTCGACCGGCGAAGTTTTGGCAGAGCTTCCCGATATGGGCGTGGAGGAGACACGTGCTGCGGTAGACAAGGCCTATGTTGCGCAGTCGGGATGGGCCGCGTTGACGGCCCGAGAACGTAGCGACGTTCTTTGGCGATGGCATCAGCTGATCATCGACCATGCAGGCGATCTCGCCGCGATTCTGACTGCGGAAATGGGCAAGCCGCTTGCCGAAGCCATTTCAGAGGTATCGCATGCGGCGGCGTATCTGCAATGGTATGCCGAAGAGGCCAATCGCGTCTATGGGGAGACGATCTCGGCACCCTCGACAGACCGCCGAATGCTAGTGATCAAGCAGCCCATCGGCGTTGTTGGCACGATCACGCCATGGAATTTCCCGGCCTCCATGGTGGCGCGCAAAATCTCGCCGGCCTTGGCTGCGGGCTGCACAATCGTGCTCAAGCCCGCTGAACAGACGCCGCTTGTGGCTGGCGCAATGTTCGCCCTCGCCCATCAGGCCGGCTTTCCCGATGGCGTGGTCAACCTGATCTATGCGTCCGAAGGTGATCGCGTGGGCCGTGAACTCTGCACCAATTCCAAGATTCGAAAGATCAGCTTCACCGGTTCGACGGAGGTCGGACGGCTGCTGATGCGTCAGTGCTCTGACCAGATCAAGAAGGTCAGCCTTGAACTCGGCGGCAATGCACCTTTCATCATCTTCGATGATGCCGACATTGACGGTGCTGTTGACGGTGCGGTCCAGGCGAAGTTCCGCAATGCCGGCCAGACCTGCGTTTCCGCGAACCGCATTTACGTCCAATCGAGCGTTCACGATGAGTTCGTCAAGAAATTCGTGGAAAGAATCCGGCACTTGTCGGTTGGCGACGGATTCGATGCCGGAGTGGACATCGGACCGCTCATCGACAAGCATGCTCTGGCCAAGATCGAGTCTCACATCGCAGATGCCATTGCGAAAGGCGGCACAATACGATGCGGGGGCCAGCGTATCGGCAAGAATGGCACGTTTTTCGAACCCACGGTCCTCACCGAGATTTCCAGCGTCATGGCAGTCGCGCAAGAGGAGACATTCGGGCCGCTCGCGCCGATCATTCGCTTCAACGATGCGGATCAGGTCGTGCGCGAGGCCAATGACACGATCTACGGCCTCGCCGCATACTTCTATGCCTCAAACCTGAAGCGGGTCTGGCGTGTGGCAGAGGCTCTGGAATATGGCATGGTTGGCATCAACACGGGACGCATGTCCTCGGAGGCGGCACCGTTTGGCGGGATCAAACAATCCGGCATCGGGCGGGAGGGTTCCCGTCATGGCCTCGAGGACTATCTGGAAATGAAATATCTTTGCATGGGCGGGATTTGAAACCTGCTGCACTGTCTCTCCGCCCCACCGGGGGGCGGCCTGCGGTCAATGCCGCCACCTAATTGGAAGTTCCAAACGCCGTTGACCTGAAACACGGATGCCCGGCAGGAGACTGAGCTCGCTGCCGGGCCGGACATGCCTTGGGAGGGCATAAATCAGCGCTCCTAGGGCCGATGGGCCACTCAGTTCGTGCGCCTTTTGCCGATTGCGTTGCATGTGCCGTGCCAAGCCAAAAAGCATTGATAAACCGCCGATGGATCAGCTTTTGCCCTGTTGCGCATTCTACATTGTGGGATATGCGACAATGCCCAAGCGGTTGAATCGTCGTGTTGCAGAACCCCAGACGGGTCATGACTGCTATTCTTAGGACAGTGCGCAGCAAGCCGCTACTCGCTGCACTCCAGGCACACCATTTCCATAATCAAGCGGTGGGTGCTATGTCTGACCGAGCTGTCGACCAGGGAACGGTGTGAGGCCTCAAATCCCTCCATATTGTTGCACCCGCCGGTCCAACAGGACTGCAGGTCCGGACTCAAAGGATCTTGGCTGCTATGGCGACATTGCGGTGCACGCCGCTTTCCGACCAATGATGTGCGTCCAGGTCGAGGCCGGCCCTAATGAACCACCGCCTTGGCACCCTCGCCCATCTCATTTTCGGCATCGACAAGCTAGACCAGAGCGCACTTGCAAGGCGCCATGCAGTCCTGTCGGCGGGCGAACTGTTGGTGACGGGTACAGCTGCGAGCGAACGTTCATCCACCGACGCACAGCGCGGACTGTCGCTTTTCAAATTAGGAAATCTCTGTAGCCACCATTCATGAGCGCGCGGCCACGCGAGACGGCCCGACGGATGCGGTCGCGCAGATGATCGCGAGGATCCGCCCAGTCGGCATGGACGCGCCGTTGACCGATGAGAACTTCGGCGAGCTCGCGATGAGGTGCTCCGGCGAGCGAACCGTCGAGCGCACGAAGAACGAAGGACAAACGAACGCCGCGCTTTTCCGGCGCAAACAAGCGGGGGGGCAACTGTTGCCCTAGACTGAGAGCATTGAGGCACTCCAGTCCCCTCAGTCGATGCTTTAAAAGCACCGCGGGCCAGATGGCTTGCGTATGCAGGCAAACAGGGTGGAGGATATTCGCGCCCGAGACGGCGAGCTGCAGCGCGTGGTCCGCATTGCGAAGAAGAACATGCTGGCTCTTGTCGGGCGCCAGCAGGACGATTGCACGACAGGGCAATGCCGAGAGTTCGAACGGCGGTGTCGGCGACGAGGCAGGCAACCGTTCCGCAATGACCGGCAGCACATGGACGCACCAGAGCGGACACCAGAATACGACCGAAGCGCGGCCACAAGACTCCGCGAAACAGAACACCCCAGCGTGACAGGTCGCCGGCCGACGCGACCATATCGAGAAAGGATTGGAGAGACCAAGTCTTGCAATGCTGGCGCGCAGCGGTCAGATCGCGCTGGAACGCTGGATTGCGGCGTAAGAACTCCCAAGCCCACTCCCGCAGCGTCAGGCCAGCGGTGTAGTCGTATGATCTTTCATCCCGCCAATCGGCCTGATCCGCGCCAGTCAGGAGATTCATGACTGACATCCCCTGCCCGCGCCTGCGTGCGTCGAAACATTATGCCACTTCGCAAAGCATCGGCGTAGGCAGCAGACGTCGAAGACCCCGTTTCGTTGAAGCGTCAGCCATCGCCACTGTCGGCGACAGAAGATGTGCCCAAATTGCCACCAGACCGTCGAACTGGCACAGCGACGGCCAGCGCGACCTGGAATTGATCCCGTAACAGTCATCGGCTCCTGCGTCGCGATCCAGACGTCCCTTGAAGGCGCAGTAGCGCGGCAGTGGATCGCACGCTGCTTGTCGGCAAGTTGTCGTAGCGGCGGCGCCATAGGCACGGTCATCGGAGGGTCTCCTGCGGCAAGCTTTCGCCATTGGAGGCCAATCTCCCCGCTAGGGCAGCCTGTGCAGTTGCACAGGTGAAGCGGATCAATCAGGGGGAGCCATGGCGGAAACTGGATGATGGCGGCTTGAGGAGAGCGGCGTATCGAGGCGGGTGATGAAGCCTGCCAGTACCTCTCAAGGAGAGTGATACGCCATGAACGAGACTATCAACACATTGTTCGCCTTCGTCAGCCCGACGAAATCGATGATACCCTGACGGATGTACTTCGCAGCGGCGCGCGCAAATTGCTTGCGCATGCGATCGAGATGGAGGCCGAGGCGTATGCCAAGGCGGTCGACTGCCTGACGAAAGATCATATTGCGTCGCTGGCGCTCTACGATTTCCCCGCCCAACACTGGGATCATCTGCGAACGTCCAATCCCATCGAAAGCGTCTTTGCAACCGTTCGCTATCGCACGGTGCGTACCAAGGGCTCGCTATCCTCGAAAACCGCCCAGCTGATGGTCTTCAAGCTGTTGGCCGCGGCCAGGAAGTGGCGACGATTGAAAGGACAAAATCAGTTGCCGAAACTCATCGCAGGTGCCAGGTTCCTGGACGGAATCCAGGTCATCGAAACGAAGCCGCAGAGCGCCGCTTGATCAGCCTCGTCACCCAAATTCCAGCATAGCTCCATCGGAACTGCCAGCCTTCCTTGCCGATCAGGCGCATATCAGCGCTGACGATACCGAGGACGGCGATGGCGGTCACCTCCAGGCCGCCGAGTAACGACCCTCAAAACACCGCACTGGTCGAGGCCAGCCTGAACCGGTATCTTGTGCCTGCCCTCGGGAGTCGCTCTATCCACCATGTGATCGACACCGACATTGCTAACATCACCAAGAAGATCGTCGCCGGGGGTCACCCGCAAGCGGCTAACACGGCCTTCTGGTGTATGCGGGCATTTTTCAACTGGTGTCGCAAACCGCCGCAACGGCTCATCCGCGGTTTCCCCGCGAGGGATTGGAAAATCCGGATCCGGCCCCGATCGTCAAGCGCAAGCGAGTGGTGAACGATGCCGAACTGGCGGCTATATGAACGGGCTGTGAGCCCGAACCGGGCGATATCGGCTATTCGTTCGGCTCCATCGTCAAGCTGCTCATTCTGACCGGACAGAGGCGTACGGAAGTTGCCGCGATGCGTTGGTCCTCAACCTTGAAGCCGGAACATGGAACTATCGGGTGACCGCACGAAGAACGAAGAGCCTACGCTTATTCCGCTGTCCACACTGGCGGTGTCGGTCCCCCAGACGGTACCGAAGACCAATGACACGTTTTTTTCCCTGCGAGGGGCAACGAAAGAAGCCACTTCTCAGGCTACGCGAAGGGCAAGAAGGCTCTAGACGGCAAGGTCAATACTGACGGGGTGGCTTTGGAGAACTGGACCCTTCACGATCTGCGCAGGACGCTCGCGACAAATCTCGGCAGGCGGCAGGTATTGCCACACGTCATCGAGCACATACTGAATCACAAGGCGGCGTCCTTGACAGACATTGGCGAAATTTACGATCTCTATAGCAACGTCAAGGAGAAGCGCGAGGTG
>NZ_RZTE01000051.1:0-29678 GCF_003997415.1 Mesorhizobium sp. M7A.F.Ca.MR.245.00.0.0
CGGTGGCGATGGTTCGGTGTCGGCGGCGGCGATGGCTGTAGTGGAAAGCCGCCTGCCGATGGGCATTATCCCTATGGGAACGGCTAATGACCTCGCTCGCACACTCGACATCCCCATGGATCTTCTGCAGGCCGCTGACGTGATCGTGCGGGGCCGACTTCGGCAGATCGATATCGGCACGGTCAATGGCAATGCCTTTTTCAACGTCGCGAGTATCGGACTCAGCACTGAACTGGCGAAGGGTCTGGATCCCACTTTGAAGAAGCGTTTCGGCAGGCTCGGCTATGCGCTGGCGGCGGTTAAAGTGTTGACGCGGGCCACGCGGTTCCACGCGAAGATTATTGAGAAAGGCGCAGCGACCGACGTCGAAACCTACCAGATTGCGGTGGGAAACGGTCGTCACTACGGGGGCGGCAACGTGGTGGAAGAGACGGCCGAGATCGATGACGGACATCTCGATCTCTATAGCTTGGAAATGACGAACCTCTGGAAACTGGCGCTGATGCTCCGCTCCTTCCGTTCTGGAACGCATGGCGCCTGGCGAGAGGTTCGGACGGCTAGGTGCGTCGAGTTCGACATCGAGACGGAGAAGCCGATGCCGGTCAACACCGATGGCGAGATCGTCACCTCGACACCAGCTCATTTCAAGGTCCACCCAAAGGCGATCTCGGTCTTTGCGCCTCCGCCCGTGGGCATTCGACGTCGCACAGAAGGAGCATTCGGTGCGGACCTTTGATTTGTCGGGCGACCATCCCGGTGTCAAGGCTGCGCAATAGCTCGTCCGGCCGCCGAGGCATGCATGATTATCGTGTTCTCGACGCGCTTCAAAGGCCCCTTCCACGCACCGCGGGTATTCTCCAAACGCTCGCTTAGAAGCAGGGCCAAAGATTTGTTGCCCTTCGCCGCTCGAATATTAGCAACCTCTTGACGATCGCCAGCCGCGCTCCAGAATCCCTCACATGGTGCGGGAACAGACTGGCATCGACTTTGGCCACGAGGTGACGATAGGCGTCACCCATCTGGAACTGCTCGACGACCGTCGGGCCAGCGTCGGCGTTGCGACCTACAACTTCCTCTTCTCGATCGACACGCCGAAGAAGGCAACGGCGCCGGACAAGTTGAACCCCATCGGACACGCCCCGCCGGTTGACAATGAAGATGGCAAGGCCACGGTCGGCGGTTTGGTCACGGCGGAATTTGGCCCCCATCAGAGGATGGAAACGTGCCGCGCCGGTGCTCTGCTATGAGAAAATCCGGGACTGAGAATCTCGTCACGGCCATCAAGAGCCCCCGCCATGCACCCTCGAAAGACCACCCAGAGCAGTTCGAGATTTTCCCCGACTACGGCTCGACGATCAACAAGCGCCACATGGTAGCGGCAGCGGTCGTGACAGTCCCGCTCCTGTTCGGTGTCGCCGGACTTGCTATTCGTTATGCCGCTGTTGCTTCAACGTTGGCGGAACCAGGCTTCGAGTCTTATGCTCGTGCGCTCTGCCGATGGGATTGCCACTGGTATCTGGATATTTCCGAACGCGGCTACGAGCGCTTTCCCATCCCAAACCAAAGCAACGTCGGACGATGGGGCTTCTTTCCATTCTATCCGATGCTGGTAGCGGTGATCCGGGCGATTTTCCCCTTCGCCACGATACTGGTCGCGACGATCACTTCGATTGCATGCAGCTACGCCGCGTGTCTGGTGGCATGGCCGCTGTTGGAGAAGAACATGCGGGCCTATGTACTGTACTGCGCTTTTCTGCTTAGCGGCCCGTTCTCCTTCCACTTCACAACTTTCCTTTCCGAACCTCTTTTCGTGCTCCTGACCTCGATTGTCTTCCTGGCACTCAAACGCTCCAGCTATCCCGTCGCTGGCGTCTCGTCAGCGCTCCTCTCGGCAACGAGGCTCGTTGGGGTCCTTGTCGTCTTTGCGACCGTCATTCAAATGTTCCAGCAGCATCGCGAACGGGGCGGCTCACCACTCTCCTTTCCGCGTTGGGTGCTCGGTCGACCGGATCAGCTCGTCGCTATCTTTATCTCGCCTGCCGGCTTGTTTGCCTACATCCTGTTTTTGTATGTCACTGTCGGCGACGGCTTTGCGTTTCTGCACGTCCAACGCGCCTTTGGACGAGTGGCTGGGAACCCGCTCCTGTTTCTATGGGACGGACTCTCAGCATTTCCCAAGACCGGGTGGCTGCCCACGGCGCCGCAATGGAGTGCGCTCGCAGCGATCGTCGGGCTGGCGCTATCAGTCGTGCTGGTGGCTCGCAAGCAATATGGCGCTGGGGTCTTCTGCGCGATCTGCATTCTCGTGCCATTGATAACGAATCTGGCCTCCATGGTCAGATACGTCATTGGGCTGGCGCCTCTTATAATGTTGATGGCCGTCCTGTTGTCGGCGTCGAAACTGACCTGGCTCGCCGCTTTGGTTCTCTTCCTGGTCGCCTGCTATTTCATGACGGTGGCATGGATTGGGGGCTACCTTGCTTTGGTCTGACACCCTCAACCCCCATGGACGCGCTATCTCGCTTGGCGCTTACGCGCTCGCCGCGGTTCTGGCCGTGTCCGAACTCGCCATCCTTGCGCTGGCTCTCCATCCGAATGTCCACGCCGACTATCGTGCCTATTACATCGACCGCACGACGACATGCCTCAACCGCGATGCCATTGGCAGCTACTCACTCGGCCAGACAGTGTCCTTCCGGTCCGATGGCGCCAAACGGGTTGCCGGCATGAAAGTTTGTGGCTGGTCGGGGCCGGCAGCCGACGGCACGCATTCGCTGGGCGAGACCTCGCGGCTTCGCCTGCAGATACCGCCGCTTCGCGACGGTCTCAAGGCAACGCTACAAATGGCCGCTGTCATTCGTCCGCCACAGATGACGCAGAGGGTAATAATCTCGGTGCATGGCGTGTCCGTGCATAAGGTCACACTGTCGGGCAAGCAACCGATCACCGTCTCGTTCGTCATTCCGCACGCAGCTTTTTCGGACGCCAGCACGTTCGAAATGACCTTTGACTATCTCGACGGGATCCCGCCCAGCCAGGCCGCCAGCGACATTTACAAGCGCTCCATCAAATTGGTGTCGTTTCGACTGGACGCCATTTAGAGCATTATTGCCTCTGGCGGGAGCGATTGCCGTGCCGACCGGGAATGCGTCCGGCAAAAACCCACCGGTCAAGCACGAAGAAATTGATGCCGGGGACAAGCAAGCACGTAATCAGCACGGGAATGATGAGCGGCAAGCCCAGCTTTACCGTCAGCAACGCCGGCGCCCCATAGGCAATGGCCAAGCCTGTTGCCCCCAGCAGGAGAAAACGCGGAGCTTCAGTTCGATGCGATCGGCCCGACACGAACGTCAGGGATTTGTGGGCTAGATACGAAAACAGGGTGGCTGCGGCATATGCCCCAAGCGAGGCATGGATGGGCGTTAAACCGAGCCATTCCGATTTGGAAAAAGCAGCAACCAAAGCGGCATACAGAAGTGTGGCAGCGATGCCGACCAGGCCGAAGCGTGCCAGTAGCTTCAGGGAGTCGTCGCCGGCAGGCCGATGCTCATGCATGCCCACTACACGCATACTGTGCCCCCAGCGGCAGGGGGGCGAGCGCGCGCTCGACTTTTCGGGCCAAGGACCTGCCCGACGGCAGCAGCAGGAAGTGCTCGGATCGGATGTTGCTGAAGCCTGCTTCTTGAAGGAGGGACGCTGTTTTGGCTGCGCTGAGCAGCACCGCGTCATGGTCGAAGGGACACCGGAACACAGCCAGACGCGTCAGCGGGTTATAGGGATTGTGCTCGATGATGCAGGCGACACCGCCCGGGCGCACGACGCGCCGCATCTCGCGCATGAACCCGAGCCAGGAAGCTGGCGGTACATGATGGACGACGCAGCTGCCGAAGGCCAGATCAAAGACCCCATTGTCGTATGGCAGGTTCAGGCTGGTGCAGGCCCTGTATGTGACGCTCGGATTTTCCTGCCTCGCACGCAGGATCGATTCCTGCGAGATGTCGCAGCCGTCCAGGGACTCGAAGACGCCTTTGAGATAGGGATGGAGCGCACCTACGCCGCAGCCGACATCAAGCGCCCGCACATCCGAGCCGGCATGACGAAGCACCCGCTCGACCACAACGCGTCGCAGCAACTCGGCCTTCGCCATGAGAAAGAAGTCGTGCTTAAGCCCTGAAAAGCGGATCGATCCCTGGACCGTCTCACCATAATTGAATCTATAGCTGTCGAAGGGTTCGGACATTGGCCGGGACTCCAATCCGGGATTTTCGAGGCGGGCGGCGGCTCTTGCCGGGGACGGCAGACATGGCCCGGTCGAAGCCGGTGAGGCGATCGATCACGTAAAGCGGGCGCCGTTTTACTTCGGCGTGGATGCTGCCGACATACAATCCGACCACGCCGGTCATGAAGAGGTTGATGCCGCACAGGAGCGACACGATCATCACGGTGGATGTCCAGCCGGCAACAATGCCGGTTTCAAAGGCCCAGGCGTAGATGGCGTAGGCACCAAAGGCTATGGCCAGCGCAGAAATGGCCAAGCCACCCCAGAGCGCCAGGCGCAGCGGCTGCTCCGAGAAGCTGACGATGGCGTGCACAGCAAGATGCACCATCTTCCAGAATGGGTATTTGGTCTGGCCATGGGCTCGTGCCGGGCGCTCGAAAGGCACCGACGCCTGCTTGAATCCCATCCAGCCAAACATGCCCCTGACGAAGCGATCCTGTTCGGGCATCTGCCTGAAAGTTCTCAGCGCTTTGGGACCGACCAACCGGAAATCTCCAACGTCGCGCGGAATGTCAACGGTCGTCATCCTTTCCAGCAAGCGATAGAAGAGACTTGCCGTGAAGCGCTTGAACCAGGATTCGCCCTCGCGTTTGACGCGCCGGGCATAGACAATTTCGAAACCTTCCTTCCACTTCGCCACCAGATCGAGAACCACCTCGGGTGGGTCTTGGAGATCGGCATCCATGACGATGACGGCATCCCCCTGGGCGGCGTCCATACCGGCTGTGATTGCTATCTGGTGCCCAAAATTGCGGGAAAGCTCGATTAGCCGAAAACGAGGCTCGGCGGCGACCACACGCCGAAGGTAAGTGACGCTGCCATCGCTGCTTCCGTCATCGACGAAAATAGCCTCTGTCTCACCGTCCAGCTGGTGGATTAGCAACCTGATCCGCTCGATCAGACGAGGCAGCACTTGTTCCTCGTTGTATATCGGCAGAACCAGCGAGTAGCGCAGCGACACGTTCGCTCTCATCCCGGCACTTTGGATTACAGAGGCCTCCATGCCGATCAAATGAAACGCCAGCCTCAAAGTTCCATAAGGCATTACTAATTTAATTAGTTGTTGCAGGCGGGTGGCGAGCTGTTCGTTCTGAACGGCTTCGGTCTGATTTGGGATGAGATATCGTTTTGCGCGCCGGCGGAGCAATGCGCTGTTTCGCAATCATTGTCGGGCAAGTGGCCGCCTTGCCAGCTCTTGTCAGCGCGTCGGCGCGCGATAATTTTTGAGGGGAAGGGACTTCGACCAAAGGAGCCGACGATGGAACACCAAACTTTAAGCCAACTGCAGACAATTGCAGAAGTAGAACCCCTGTCGACATACCCGATCATGACCCGGCAACAGCGCATTGAGCGCTGGGCAGAGTTGCTGGAACAACATCCCGAGCGACGCCTGACAGCGCTTACCGGCACTGAGTATCTGAAGCGGGAAGCTCGCGACGCAGCGCGCGGTGAGGGCTCGCCAATTACTGTGGCCTTCGAGGACCCGCTACTGCGTGCGTTAGGCCTGAAGGATGACACCTATGGGGCAGCAAAGCGCTTCTTCGAACTGTCTGACGGGGAGTTGCATGACATCCTCTGCAGTTGCCATGTCGGAACCACGTTCAGAGGGCAGTGGGCTGCCGCTAGAGTCCGCCGGGCAATCGGAGGGAACAGGTTTCTTAAGTGGCTTAGAGAGAGAATGTGGCACTGAGGTCGCCAAGGACGGCGATTGAAGCTCGTTTCAAGCGAGGTGGATGAACGATTGGGGCGCCAGTGGAGCGCCGTGTTGACGACGGGGTCGGCGCCTGTCCCACGGCTGTGCAGACGGGTGGGGCGCTCCTCGGTCCCAGTTTACTCGCGGTGCGTTCCAGCATGGCTGCAATACTCCAGGGGCAGGATTCTGGAATCCTGTTTGCGGCTAGCATCACCACGTGAAAACATCGATCGTTCGCCATCTGCTGCGCTAACCTCAATCTCGGCGGCGCCTGGCCTGTATGGCAGCAAAGGTGACTGGGCGAAAATCCCAGGCGTCGACGCCGACGTCGTGCTGGCGCGTCATTGGCTTCAGCCGGCCATGAGAATGGCCGTGCAGGTTTATCGATTTCTTGCCGATCTTGTTCCAGGTGCGGAACGGGTAGTGGCAAAGAACCAAGAAACTGCCCTCGACAGTTAGCTCCTTGTAGTGTTGCACGCTAGCCCAAGCCGAAGCGCGGAGCGTTACCATGCCGTCGTTGTTGCCGATGATCAGGTGTTTGGTGCCGTGGAGGCAGGACAGCAGCGAAGACACTGTCTCGGCCGATCCCTTGGCGAAGTCGCCGAGGTGCCAAACCTCGTCATTTGGAGCAACAGTCTCGTTCCAAAGTTCAGTCAGTGCCTGGTCGTGGGCCACCAATGAACTGAAGGGGCGGGGGTCGAGCCGCAGAATGCGGGGATCGTTGAAATGCGTGTCGGAGGTGAAGAAGATCATGCGCCGCCGCTGGCTGAGATGAGCGCTCGACGATCGCTTCTAAGTTCGGTTGCCGGAGCGGCTTTGGGGTCCATCATCGATCCTGATTTGGGCTTCCCTGAGCATCTTGAGTGCCTCTTCCTTGGTGAGGCCGCACTTGCGCGCAAAGTAGAGAGCTTCGATCGCCTTTTCACGATCTGTGGCTTCTGTGTGCTGTTTAGGCTTTTTACCCATCGTTCTCTATCACCTTTGATGCCACCGAGCCATCACGGTGCCGGGTTGTTCCCGCGATCACCTCGTGCGCCCCACGGTAGTAGGACAGCGAGAAGCCTTGCCTCTGCCTTTGCAAGGTTGCCATGGCGATCCGGAACCTCGAGGCATGTGGAGAGTTGTCCAGCAGCCCAGCGGAGATCCAAGCCATGGCGCCACCAGATGCCAATCCCGGCGCCGCCGCGCAGCCGAAACGCTCTAGCAAGCCGGCAACCCCATCACCGGCACGGCACAAGGCCTCCGGAGCAGGATTATCTATCGACGGGCTCCCAATGGTATGAAGGACAATGGCCCATGAACGTCGCCAACCTGCAATTGGAAGGTTTGCTTATGGCGGTCGCGGCCGTCAATAACGCCTTGGTCCGCAGAGGCCTTCTCTCGGTCGATGATATCGACACGGCGTTGAAAAACGCGGAAGCCTCGTTCACGGTTGATGAGCGCCTCTTCGAGGATATGTCGCCGGCTAACCGCGACGCAGTGTGTTTCCCTTTGCGGCTTTTGCGGCTGGCTAACACCAAGCAGTTCGAAGCGAGTGTGCCACCGTTTTCCGAGCTGGCCAGGCAGGTGGGGATCACCAAGGAGCCTAATAACGACCAGATGTGAGGGAGGAAGGTCGACCTGCGCGGTGGCCTCGAAAGACTTGATGAACGATGACCCTGTAGATTCGCTCGCCAACGCAATTCGCCATCGCAGCGCAATTCTGTTTGTTGGGGCAGGGGTGTCGATCAGCGTTGGACTACCCTCCTGGGAGAAGCTGATAGAGCGAATGGCAAAGGAGCTCGGCGTCGACGACGAATTTTCCACGCGACGCGATCGTTTTCAAACCCTGGCCGAGTACTATCGCATCAAGCATGGCAGCATCGGGCCACTTCGCAGTTGGATGGACAGAAACTGGTCCGTCCCCAAGGACCGGATCGAGAAATCCGAGTTGCATCGTCTCATCGTGAGGCTCGACTTCCCTGTCATCTACACAACTAACTATGATCGGAATCTGGAACTGGCTTATGAGATATACGGTCGGGACTACGTGAAAGTGGCCAATGCACGCGATGTGGCGCAGGCCCGCCAAGGCATTACCCACATCGTCAAGTTCCATGGTGATTTCGACGAGGATTCGTCCCTCGTCCTCACCGAAACGGACTACCTCGATCGTCTCTCCTTCAATTCTCCGCTGGACGTGCGTTTTCGCTCGGATGCGCTCGGCAGCACGATCCTCTTCATTGGCTATAGCCTTTCCGACCCAAACATTCGGTTGCTGCTGCACCGTCTCTGGCAGACGTGGCATCGGTCCGGCTATGAGAAAGATCGCCCGCCCTCGTTCATCTTCATGACCAGCCGAAACCCTGTGGAGGAGGCCGTGCTTGGACGTTGGGGCATTTCGGTCGTGGTCGGCGAAATCGACGAGCCGCAAGCTGCTTTGGTGGACTTCCTCAGCCGGCTGGCGGAGATGGTTGGGGATGGGGAACTGTCGCCAAAAAGTGGGCGATAGCAACATCCGTATGATGGGCAGTTCGGCGGGCTCTCAAGGAGCGGCACATGGCAGAGAATTCCGTCCGGAATTTCAAGTTCAATTGGCGTCAAGGATACTATCGCGGCACGGAGAGCTAATCGGAAACTTACTCACGCACTGCCTACTTTGAAGTGCGTTTCAGCGGTAACGGCTCAACCTCGATGCGCCTTGCGCCGAGCTTCGGCGCAAGGGGCGAGCTTGTTTAGCGATACGCTACCGGCTGATCAACGCTTGGCGTTTTCACTCTCCGAGTCGGCCCGCGCCAGGAACTGCTCGGTTGTCGTTGGAATATGGCTTTTCAACCAGTCCGCCATTGCGACTTCCTCACGCAGGTTCTCTTCGCAGACCTGGGCGACCTCTGCTTCACCCAGCGATTTGGCAGCGGCGATAAGGATTGTGTAGGAGGCGATTTCCATGTGCTCGAACGTGTAGCTTGCAAGCGATCCTTTCATCACTTCGTCACCGGCGAAGACACCGCTGAGCGACTGCGCCATTGCCGTCAGCTTGCCGCCAGCATCCTTCAGTGTGGAAGATCCTTGTCCGATGCGGTCGAGACAGGTTTCCAGCCGAGCAGCCTGCTGCCTGGTCTCCTGGACGTGCTGGCGAATCCGTTCGCTGAGCTCAGGATAGTTCTCAATTCGGTTCAACTGCCCATTCAACATGGTCTCGGCCTGCTCCTCCATGGCGTGAGCATCCCTGAGCCATTGGACAAGCCATTCGCGCGATTCTGACATTTCATATCTCCTTCATGGGTCGGCCAGAACTTTCAAAGGGAGATATTGTTCCTCATAGTTTGACCTGCGGAGTCAGCCTGTGTCGCAGGCTTTTCCCAGTCGGCGCTGCAATCAGGCTCTCGGCACCAGGAGAGAATAGCGCGGTACGCGCACTGCCGCTGTGTCCAAGCTGGCAAACGCATTTCTGCAGAAATGACCGAACCTTCTGCCTGTCGCGGGTTCGGCGACGGATGGACCTCTGTTTCGCGTCGGCTCGTATTCTGATGCCCGCGCTGCCATGTAGGGCTAAGCTGTATCTCGCCGGAGCGGCTTCGCATTTTACCGTTCGCTTTGCGAAATCAACCCCTACCTGATGCGCGTCCAGACGAGGCATGTTCACCTGCGGAGATCTTATCTCACGAAGGGATCGCAATGGAACGTCAGGGCATTTCGGAGGTTGGTAAGGAAGTTTCGCAGCTAAGGAAACGAGCCATGACTTCTTCAGACAATTCTTCAGCTGGCATATCACCACGCCCCGAAAAATCGGGCGGCAGGACCTCGTCTAAGCCGGCGACACCGTCACCGGCCGCAGAGAAAGTCTCCGGAGCAGGCCCTGCGATGGCCGAGCATTCGAAAGACGCCAAGGCGCCCAGAGGCGGTCGTCAGCCTGGGGCTTATGTCAAGGATTAGACGGCCGAGCTGGGTTGAGTTTCGGCTGCCCGCTGCAGTCGAAGGAGGTTCTTATGCAGATGATGGGAATTGTCGTCAGCCGAGACCAGGCTCCGATCGTGGAATTCCGCGGAGAGGGAGGCGAGTGTATTACAGTCACCCTTCAGGCCGGGCATACTCTTCCCGACGACCAACTCATTGCAAAGGCCAAGGCTATGATGATTCAGGTCGCTCAGTTCGGGATGGACCAGACCAACAGTGCAGCGATGTCTGACCGGTTGTCGGCCGATGAGGTGATACAATCCGGAATGTCGGGATAGAATAGCGGGAAGGCGAACAACCACCGCCGGGGCAGCCTTGCGCAACCGAGCGGGCAATAGTTCCATGCAGACCGATCGAAGAGCATGCGGATCGACGAGCGCTCGGTGGGCGTGAACTCATCCGGCGGCCTTGCTCCCGGTACGGAGCCAGCACCGCGCAGACGAATTTTCGGGATTACCAGCCAAGCCCACCATGAGCATATCCCCTTGCTGATTGGGAAAGTGACGGCATTGCGGAACTTCGGATCGCCGCCGCGCTTAATCCGGCGAAGGAGTGATCCGATGAACGCGACCAAAGAGTTTTTTGAAACCTGGCTGCAGGAGAATGTCGGCACTCTTGCTGGCAAAGAGCAAGTGAGCTTCGCCGTGCTGGTCCAGCAATTCGAGCAGGATGCCGAAGCGGCCGGTTATGGTCGCGAGGTGCGTGAGGACGAGCTCGGAAACATTGAAGATGCGATCGAGCAAGCGCTAAAGAACGCCCGAACTGGCGTGCATGGTGACGCCGATGGCGAACCCACCGACGTGGCAGCCCTCATGGATGCGCTGGAGGTCGAAGATGCCAAAAGCGGGCCGTAGGCCTTACCAGATTAGCTCTATTCGTTTGTCGAAGTTGCCGGGGTAGCCCTATGGAGCAGTTTCGCAAGGACATGGCCGCCTTGGCAGAGCCAGCTTTCTGGGTGACGATAGGTTTGCTTCTGGTCCCGTATGCGCTTGGGACGGTGCTGCTCGTTTGGACCTGCGGCTGTCTGTAAGTTTGCTACTGACACACCCGTAGCGGTTCAACGGCCCTAACGCCCGAATTCCCTACAATACCGAGCTGATGCGCTTGCGGGGGCCCTGTGCTGCAGCAAAGTCTGAACGATCTCGTCGCGAGAAAAGTTCTCGTCGACACCAGGCTCCTTTGCTCCCGGTAACAATATCGCGCTGACAGCTTTTTGCGAGAGGGGGGAAGGCCGCCGTTCATGTTCAGGCGACCACGCTATCTGCGCTCTCATAGTCCAGCTACGGCCCTCCAACACAATGCTCCGATCACGCGCCTGAGCATCCGCGCGTGCCCCTACATCGAAAATAGCCCTGCAGCTTGCGAGTTGCCTTGGAACACTTGTGTCATATCGAAGTTCGGCCTCGTAGGAGAACAAAGATGGCCATCACACAAGCTCCCACCGACAACCACCAGCCGGGCGAGAAACCGGAACATGCAACCGAAACCTCAATCAAAGCGGCGATAGACCAGTTTAGGGCGGGACGCAGGTGCAAAATGGCACTACGGGCGACAAGAATCGGGGCGAGGCACTGAGATGCCGCGGATCAATCATGACGGTCGCAACGAGAATACCACATTAGCTGCAGCACTCATTATCGACAAGGAACGTGCTGAGCGCGCCGCCAAGACGGCGCGGTTGAAGGAGGCTCGCCTCGCACAAGCCATCACGCCCGGTCCCAGCCAACGCAAGCCGCGTGTCACCAAAAAGGTTCGCAGGATTTTTGTTGCTGGCTAGGAGGTGTCCGTGACTCGCAATCACGACAAGGAAAGATACGACCGCGCCAAACGTATCAGCCAAGAGATGCTGGACGCTGAACGAGCCGAACGCGCCGAGAAGACGGCGCGGCTGAGACAAGCAAGGCTTGCACAGCATCCGGTGAAGTCACCGCCGGCGCAGCCGCGAATGCATCGCAAACCCATCCCGGCTCTCAAAAAGAGGAGCCGTAAGGTGATTGAATTCTTTTAGGCTCTCTCGCTCGCCTACAGCACCATGCAGGAACACCGTCCGGACTTAACAGGCCTGGCGCAGGGGCTTTCACGACTTGCTCCAGCTCGATCCGTGCACATGCTGCCCTTTGTTGGTTCATCCCCCCTGCAGTTCGTGAATCCGGCGCCATGTTCGAACTTGCATAGGTTAATGACCTCTTCCCAGAAACGAGTCATGCATGGGCTTGCCGCCCAGCATCTGCGGCCTTGATTTAAGTCGAGTCAAAGGGGCGTACATGACCTACGACACCGCCAGTGATCAACCTATCTATCCTGAAGGGTTGAGATTGCTGGAATCGGTCCTAAAGAAGCTTTGCGAGGAAGCAGAGATTCAACTGATCTCTTACAACGCCGAGCAGATTGCTGCCGAGCTTATAAAATTATTCCAGAGTGGCATGGAAGATGAAACGGTTCTGCTTGTCATCATGCGGGCGCGGCTGCGAAAGAGGCCGGTCTTGGCGGTCGGCTAGTCCTCCACGATCCACGGCGCGGCGTTCAACGGCGACTTGCGAGCGTCTTCAGCGTACGATGCCGCACGATCTCGCGGAGACTTCTGCATCTCCGCCACCTCGCCATCGTCAGAGCTGCGAGCGTAGCGTGCTGGAATTAGCACGAGTGGGAGATGGGAGGCAGCAACGCTGCCTGAGGTTTGATGGTCACGCGCACACCCGCTGCATCCTTTTCGACACCGCCGCGTTGAGGTCAAACCTGCCAGAAATGTTTGATCCGCTGGCACAATGACTGGAGCGGCTAATGCCGAAATTTCGCTTCGAGTTTATCGAGGGCATGTCGCAGCCTGCAATCTTTGCCGATATGGCTGATCGAGATGAGGCTGTCAGAGAGGCGAAGCGCACTGCCAAGGAGGCCATGCTCGACGGAATTGTCGATGGCGTGGACCCGACCAGTTGGGTGACGAAGGTTTATGATGAGGCAGGCTATCTCGTCGCTACTCTCGGATTCCACGATCTGGTCGCCGCGCCCAAGGATACGGAAGAGCTCAAGGAAACAGAGGAGCCTGGCGTCTTGCGATCGGGTTGAAGCCTGGTTTCTACGCTGTTGCCATCGAGCAGATGTCCCGAAGACCGCCCTTTGAACATTGCACGAACCAAATCGTTCGCCGGTGATGCGTCGCACCATGCACGACAGCCACGTCAGCCGACCGACCGCCGAGACCGAAGATGTCCTGATCGTCGGAGGCGGGCCGGCGGGATTGACCGCCGCTCAATATCTCGCCCGTTTTCGCCATCGCGTGCTGGTGATCGATGCCGGCGATCCTCGTGCCGCCTTGATCCCAACGAGCCATAACTGTCCTGGCTTTCCCGAAGGGATAAGTGGAGCCGATATTCTGGATCGCCTTCGACGTCACGCCACCTTGTATGGAGCCACTCTGGTTGGAGGGCAGGTCCATTCCCTCGCCGCTGCCTATCGGGGGTTCGTCGCTGAGACCTCGATCGGCGCAATCCGGACACGCAAGGTGTTTGTGGCGACAGGGATCATCGATACGACACCTGTCATTCCGCGTCTACGCGAGGCAATTGCCGCAGGTGTCGTTCGACTCTGCCCCGTATGCGACGGGTATGAGGCGATCGACCAGAAGATTGCGGTCATCGGGCACGACGAGAGAGCCTTTAAAGAGGCCATTTTCCTCAGTCGGTTTACACCGCTCATAACGATGCTTGGGAGCGACGCATCCGACTTTTCGCCCAGCACTCGTCGTGCGGCGAGGGCAAGAGGCATAGTCATCGGTGACGCTCTCGATACGCTCTGCCCGACAGCAGACGGTTGCGAGGCGATTTTAAAAGATGGGACGTCATCCCGCTTCGATGCCATTTATCTGGCACTGGGGTGCAAGGTACGTTCTCAACTCGCCGAGGCGGTAGGCGCAAGATGTTGTGAAGAGGGCTATGTCACAGTCGACGAGCATCAGCAGACTTCCATCCAAGGCATGTACGCCGTTGGTGACGTTGTCAAAGCGTTGAACCAGATAGCCGTCGCTTTTGGACAGGCTGCCATTGCCGCGTCGCATGCCCATAGAGAGCTTGAGAGCGCCGAGCGGACTGGATTTGCAGATCAGCCTTCTCAACGGACATGAAGATCACGCGGCTGATCGAGCTCTTGGCTGCCTTGATGGCGCGTATCAACGTCTCGACCCGGCCGACAAGGAGTAACTGGCCGAGAATGTCGATCCCCGAAAGATCATGATACTCCCAGCGACAGTTTACAGCCGCGGAACATTCACTGCGGTACGAGGTTTGGCTGCAGGCCTACAATCCTCCCTCATTGTCTGGGCCTTGAGGCTGTCGAAGCAGCTTCGGCCCGTCTCGGCTTTGTCCGGGGCGGGCTTTCGTGGCTGTAGCAACTCGGCTCGCCAAGCCATTCTTTCTGTCCAAGATCATAAGTGCCATTTCTCAACTGCAACGCACAGAAATTCCAGAAATTCCCGTCAAGGAAGAGGCTTTCCGGATATAGTTGAAGGAGATCACACGTAAACCGGTAAAAGGCCGTTGCTGGCTCGGTCCGGACGAGCTTCTTTGTTTAGTGTCCGAAAAACGCCCGGAACATTCTTTCTTATCCAGCGTTAGCGCGCGCCGGACGACCCGTTCTGCGATCTCTTGTTGGCCGGCGTCAGAGGCTGCAATCAAGCTTCAGCCCGTCTCGGCCCCTCTAGAGACGGTGACGCACGGGAGTTGAGATGCGATGCACAGAGACGCCTTCACCCCATCAGAACTTGCCCTGCTCAGTCGCGTCTTCGCACGCAGCAAAATTAAAAACGAAACCGCAACCGAGAGGGAACGGCGCGCATCACGTATTCTGGCTTACTACCAAGCGGGAATCACGGATGAGGATGAGCTGGAACAGCTTTCTCGCCAACCGCTGGGACGGTGACGGCTAGTCTTCCTTCTTCAGAGCTTCCGCCTCGTCTTTGAGCTTCGGCCAATCGGCTCCATGCTTGCGAAGCAGCGTTCGGGCCTGCCTGGGGTCAATTTCCGTGACCTCGACAAGATGTTCGACCTCAAGCTCCTGGCCTTTCGCAACCCGGCTTGCATTCGCTTTTCTTTGCACGTCGACACCCACTGCTGAGACAATATGAACGAGCGCTGAGAGTGCGCGTTCCAGAACTTCATACAAAAATACGCGACACCGATTAAAAATCGGTCGGATGGGCCATGTATGAGACGGGCCATGACCTGCTGCTGTGCCTTGCCGATTTTTTCCGTGTGGGGGAACCCGAGCTTGTTCGCCGGTCGAAATGGCGGCGGCATCTTCGGGCGATAGTCCGATCACGCGGCGTTCCTCGCCGCTCATGCCATTCGATGTGCCGGCACTCGGCAGCTTTCTGACGCAGCAAGTCAGGCACGTTATCTCATCAACTTGATCTGAAGCGAGATGCTCAGCCTCAGAATCCTGTCGCCGTTTTCGTTCCGCACTTCAACAAATACTTGCTGCCCGTCCACCTCGGTAAGCACATCTCTCGTAAGGTCGATAAGGCCCTCGAAGCCCGCGCGGCGCACCTCCTCCAGACCGGCACATTCGATGCCGATTTCGTCCTCGATGACCACGTCGTGATCGCCACTATCAAAGAAAAATCGTGCCATCCGAGAGCTTCCGTCACCACTAAGCTGCGGGGTTCCTTTGGTGCAGGTAGGTCGTGTCGAAATCACCTGCACGAGTGAGGCCGGGCCAATCAAGAACATGCACTCTTGACCCCGTCGTGGCGATGAGGCCCCTACGTCGAAGTTCCTGAAGCATTCGGTTGACGTGGACTGTAGACAAGCCCAATGCATCGCCAAGTGCTGCCTGGGTAATGGGAAGATCCGCGACGTGATCCTGGATGCGTCCAACCGAGCGCAAGCGAAAGATCAGTTCGCACAAGATGTGAGCCATGCGCGTATAGGCCTCGCGTCTTCCCACATTCGTTACCCATTCTCTGTAAATCGCTGCATCGATCAGCGTCGACCGCCAAAAAGCCGTCGCGATTCGAGGATGCTGTTCGCAAATGGCGCGAAGAGCGTCATGTCGCATGAAGCCCAGTCTGGCTGCTGTCAGGGTCGTAAAATTGCAATCCATGACCGACAGATGCAGTCCGTGCAGATCGGGAATATCTCCAGCCACAAAGAAGGATGTAATCTGCCGTTTGCCATCGCCGGTAAGTTTGGTTGAACCGAGCAGGCCATCCAAAACCACGAACGAATTGACAGGGCGGTCACCCTCACGCACCAGGTCGTAGTTGGCCAAAAAATCCTTCTCCTGAATCTGGATGCCTTTCAAAACCTCGATATCGCCCTCTCGGAGATCCGAGATGCTCTGGAGCTTGCGAATAAGTACATCCAAGGATGAGGTGGGTGACAAATTGGCTACCTAGCTGATGTTGATTATCGAACTTGCATTCGCTTCAAAAGTTCCGGGTAGCCGTAAAGAGGCGCCGGACTGATGGTCGGCAGTTGGGAACTCAAGACGCGAACGCACCCAGGACCTCAGTGCCCAGCGCCAGAGGGTTGAGGCCCGTTCGGTTGCTCGCTTGGGGTGCGGCAACGCTCCCGACGTGAAGATGCCGCACCCTTAAGGGAGCCGCCCGAGCTGCGCATTAACCTATGACATAGGCTGGGTTCGAATTTTTGACGTCACATCAGGGGCTCCAGCTCCGTTGAGCCCGCGAGAATTCCGCACAAGCCACAAGAAAGAAAGCGGCAGGCCAGAAAGGGGTGATAATCCCTTGGCCATCTCGCGTTTGGCTTGCGATTGACACGCACCCAAGCCGAGGCAACGCGGTATGTGATTATGCGATAGCCGAAGGGAGATAGCGAATGAAGAAGACCTATCAGGAGGCTCATTTTGACAAGCGTGAGCGACTGTCGGCGGTGAGGGCTTCGCCCGGCTCATCGCCCCTCAGCTCGGGGCCGACTGACTAAAGGCCGCACTGATTGGTACTACAAAGGAAGCTTGTTGGGCCGGCCCTTCTCCAAGTTACCTGTCTCTCAAGGCCCCTGCCTCCCGGTAGCGGGCTTTTGCATTGCTGGTTCCCCGGGCCGGGAAGTCCGCCACATTGCGTGGAACATGCCGTATCGCGGGGAACATTTTAGCAAACTGTAAATTCAACGGTCTTCTGGTAGGAGGCCAATGTGTCCCGGCGAAGCGTCGACAAAGACCGATTGGAGCGCGCAGACCGTGAGGCAAAGATTGCTAACGCGGCCGAGAGAGAGGCGCGAGATACAAAAACTGCGCGACTTCGAGAACAACGCCTTGCTGCCGAAGCCAAGGCTTCGCAATCATTCAAGAAAGGTCGATCCAAGGGCTAGGTCGCTTACCCGCTGACGCTCGCCCCGACGCGCGCAAGTGGTGCGGGCCCGTCCAAACGTGAGGTGCGTGCGATTGCGAATTTTTCTTGGAACCGTCTTTTCGCAGCGAAGTTCGGTACCGAAGGGACATTCCAATATGGAGTTGATCATGAAACAGGTTCTTTTGGCTTCAGCCATTATGGTACTGTCAACTGGCCTCGCTGTTGCGCAATCGACCACCACGACCACAGGCGGATCGTCGACCTCGACGACCCAGACAATGCCGAGCACTACGACCGATCAGGGAACGGATTCGACCACCACGAGTGGAACGAACTCTAACTCGAACTCCGCCAAGGACTGCGCTCCAGGTCAACAAACTGGCAGCGCCAAGCAGGCCGCGCCAGGTCAACAGGATACCGATGCTAACTCGGCAGCTCCTGGCCAGATCAAAAAGACCACGGAAGGCTGCTGACGTGTCTTGGAACTGTTGCCCTGTTCCAGATTGATGCAAAGGGGTCGACTCTCAGGGTGTAGCCGCCCTCGAACGCCCGTCGTGCTAGGTCGGCACGGCGGGTCGATACCAGACCAAGGTCTTGTCGTTTCGCGGCGAGTCGCCCGCGAGGTGTGCCGTGTTGGTTCACCCTGGGTGGCACCTGCTTTGCACCGCCCGCGACAGCAGGGGAAACCAACACCCCAGCGAGTCCCGTTATCCCAGGGACAGCCCGCCGCTGCCGCGAATGGGACGGCGGGCTTTTTTCTTATTCCATGAAACGAAAGGTCATTCCGTAAGTTGGCTTCCCAAGGAGGAACCAATGAAAAAGGATGGCGACGGCCGTGTGAAGAAGGGCAATGAGCAATTGCTTGCCCGACGTTTGTCTGAAGAAGTCGGCATTTCGGAGCCGGATGCGCGCGGTCTGATCAAGCTTATCGGCACGGATTGGAATTCGCTGCTTCGTGAAGCCCGATTTTTGAAAGAGCGGCATTAGAATGCTCCTGCCTGTCGTGACTAAATTATTATTCAATCGACTCTCGCCAATATGAGCGTAGTCTACTCTCATCGGCGGTAGTTTCAGGGCACCGCCGGCTGTGAGCGAAGAACATGCTTCCGCCCCAACGGAGGAAGCCATGACCGCTCCCGCTACCATCGGCGTTGCAAATCCCGAAGAACTCGCCCTCCTACAGCAGGTGTTTCAGCGGGCCTGCAAAGAGCGTGCGCTAGCAGAAGGCAGCGTCGAGGCCGAGGCACTGAGCGCCCGTCTGATGTGGCTGTTCCAGCACTCCGGAGCCTACTTCGATGAAGCTACTTTCGAAGAGATGCTGCGGGGTGAAGGCTGATGAGCCGCGCACCTTATCTGGACCGCCTGGATGATCTTATTCGCCAGCACAAGGAGCTTTCTGCGCAAGGGGAGATCCTGCGGGCGGAATGTCGACTGAGTTGCTATGTCTTGGAGGAATCGGCCGATGACCTACGGGGAATAGTTGGCAGGGCTTGGGACGCCAGAGTAGCACGGCTTCGCCGTGATACTATTCGGTCCGGGAACGTGATTGCCGTTGCAACTCGGGTATAAATTGCGCCATGTTCACAACAAGTCCTTCAGGCGTAATTGTAGCATTCCCCTTGTGCCGGTAGCGTATGCGTCAGGTCATTCGACCCACGCTTGTGTCCAGTTAAGGTCGGCACGGTCACTCAACCCGAGCTTGGTCCGCTTGATCCTGCCGACTCCCTTACGCGAACGCTTTTTGTCGCACTGAGCCAGAGCTCCGATGCATTTGAAGCACCCTTGAGCACCTCGTGTGCTTGTGAAAGCAACGTCTGCTCCTGCGATCGTGGAAAGACGCCGGCGCACGTCGCGGAACAGAACCGTGTGCCTGACGTTGTGCCGAGATCGAGGTCTAGGAGAAACGGCATGGTTGCGCCACGCGCGGTGTGGAAGGGCTTTCTGAGGGTCGGTTCCGTGTCATGCGGGGTGAAGATAGTTGGTGCCACAAGTGAGGCATCCAAGATCCACTTCAAGATTTTGAACCGCAAGGACGGTTTACCCGTCAAAAGCGCCTATGTCGATGAAGAGACCGGCGATGTTGTCGAAGCCGAGGATCAGATCAAAGGGTATGAGGCGGACAAGGGTGATTTCATTCACGTCGAGCCGGACGAGATAAAGAAACTGAAACTGACGTCGCAGCATACACTTGACGTCGATTCCTTCGTTCCGGTTGCCGATATCGACACACGCTTTCTGGAGAAACCATACTATTTGATCCCGGCAGACGGTGCCTCTCTGGAGGCCTTTGCCGTCCTGCGCGATGCGATGGCCAAGAAGCGCGTTGCGGCACGCTCCTGCGTCGTACTCTATCAGCGCGGGCGCGAAGTGTTGATACAGCCCCTTGGAAAAGGGATGTTGCTGACCGAGCTACGGACCCACAATGAGATGACGTCGGAAGACACCGTCTTCGACGATGTGAAAAGCCCAAAGTATGATGCGGATCTGCTCGAAATCGCGGGGCTTCTCATCGACAAGAAGGTGACAAAGTTCGATCCTTCGAAATTCGAGGATACCTACGAGGATGCGCTGATTGCCATGATCGACGCCAAACGCAAGGGCAAAAAACCCCCGAAACCGGCACCAAAGCCCCAGGAGAACGTGGTCGACCTGGCCTCGGTTCTTCGAAAGAGCCTCGCCAAGGAAGGCATCGGCCAAGACCGGCCAAAGGCCAAGAGCCGCAAATCAGCATAGTCAAAGATAGCGATCACCAACGCGGCGGTGCTGAAAAGAACCAGTGCAATTGCAGTGCTAGGTTAGAAGCGTACTGGGTGTGAGCAAAGTTCATGTCGGCGCCGAAGCGATGCGCGATAAAGAGGCGCAGGCCCAACGGCCGCTGGATCTTCAGGCCGTGAGCCCAGCCTCACGCCTCAAACGTTGAAGCCGTTCGCTCGGCACTCGACGCCGTGCATGCTGCCCGTCGGAGGCGTGAGCGTTGACCGCGCCTTCATCTACAGTGACTGGCAAAGGTACGATCGTCACAGCCGGCACCATATCCCTCCATAGAGCTTGCGGCTTGCTTGGGACTGCGACTGATTCATGCCGATCGTCGGTGCGTTGTGATGGCACTTGGTAGGAAGGGTCTGCCCGGATCACCGGCTCCAGATCGTGGGGGAAGTTCGGCGCATGGACGGGCAGTGCTTCGGCCGAATTTTCGCCCTTTTGAGTGATGGCCGGAAGCATTTCAACGATCTCGATCAGGATATCTTTGACCAGATGTCTCATCTGTGCGCCCGCCCGCTGCGGCCCATTGCTATGGCGATCAAACTTGTTGAGGCAACCAATGTTCCCGCTTGAAGCGAATGGCGGGCTTTACCGGGAAAGATCGGCGGAGCGGCTCCTGCGATACTCCAGGCGACGTCGCTGCGATCCTCTCGCCTGGCATGATCGATGTCGGAAAGTCGAATTTGAACGTACTGTTCCCTGCCTTCGTCGGACGGTGGATCATCCGATGACGGCTGTGTGCCTCGCCCCCGACTTGCCTTCCGCAGCTGCTTCCCTGGCTGCTGTCTGCCCTCCGGTGGGTTCGATCGGGAACAAAGGCTCGACCATCCGGTTTGGAACCATCCCGTTAAGCACAGGACCAATGTGCAGCCTGATGGATGAGAGACGGCCGCCGGATTGCTATGGCTGTTCCCGATCTGCATTCGGCAGCCGAGATTGAGCCCAAATGCCCGAAGGAGACTTCGCATGAGCGAAGCAGGACACAGCGAAGGCAATCAGGTGACTTCGATTGCGGGCGCGTCGCCGTTCGCCAGTTTTTTCATGGCTGGCTTCGAGTGCTCGTCTCACCGGCGCAAGGACGGCGTTCGCCTCGATCTTATCCGCGCCACGTCGCATTATTTGCATGCCCTGGGCGACTACCGCGGTTGCGCCGAACTCGGTCTTCGTACCATCCGCGACGGCTTGCGCTGGCACCTCATCGAAACCGCTCCTGGAACCTATGACTGGTCAAGCTGGACGCCGATGGTCGAAGCAGCGCAATCGGCAGGTGTCCAGATCATCTGGGACATCTTCCACTACGGATCTCCCGACCATGTTGATCAGGGGTCGATGCATTTCATCGATGCCTATGCCTCGTTCGCCGCGGAAGCTGTGAGGGTTCATCGTTCAATCGCCGGTACAGCGCCTCTGGTGTGCCCGATCAACGAAATTTCGTTTTTCGCCTGGGCTGTTGAGGTCGGCTATTTCCCGCGCGTCGGCCCGAAGAAGCGGGGATGGTTCAAGCGGCACCTCGTGAAAGCAGCAATAGCCGGCGTTCGCGCGATGCGGGAGGTCGATCCCGCTTGCAGATTCGTCTGGGCCGAGCCGCTTATCCACATCGCTCCTCGCGACCGGACCCGCACCGAACGGCGCCGGGCCGAAAATGCCCGTCAGGGACAGTTCGAAGCTTACGACATGCTGCTGGGCCGGGCCGAACCTGAGCTGGGTGGGAGCGAAGATGTCATCGACGTCGTTGGCTTGAATTTTTATCCACACAATCAGTGGTACCTAAACGGGCCAACGATTCCGATGGGGCATCACGAGTACCGTGCCCTATCGGAGATGCTGATCGAAGTCGCGCATCGATATAGCAAGCCTATGTTCATCGCCGAGACCGGCTCCGAGGGGTCTGGCGGGCCGGCTTGGCTCCACTATGTCTGCGACGAGGTGCGTGCCGCAGAAAGCCTCACAGCCCCGATCGAAGGTATTTGCCTTTACCCGGTAACCGCCTATCCGGGCTGGGACAATTCGCGGCATGCGGAGGTGGGATTGTTTTCAGTCGTCCAGGCGGACGGCAGCCGACACGTCCGCAAGCCCGTCGCGGACGAATTGGCCCGCCAGCAAGCTTTGTTCGCGGCGAACCCGACGCGTTAAATACATGAGTTGCACGAGGGACTGCGCGAGCGCCTGTCGGCCCCGCGCCGATGCTCCCGGGTCCCGGTGGCGGAGCTACAGCGCCCCTTCGGCCAACGACGCATTCCCCACGCCCGCCCATTCCGGGACGCTCTTTTGGATGCGTGCGAAGGTTGCCAGGGCCTGCCCGACCACCTGATCCATGTTGTAGTAGCGGTAGGTTGCCAGGCGGCCGACAAACCACACGTCGGGGCAGGTTGCGGCGAGCGCTTCGTAGCGCTTGTAGAGCTCTTCATTTTCGGCCCGCGGCACCGGATAGTACGGGTCCCCGATATCGGTGGGATATTCGTATGTCAGGCTGGTCCGCACGCTCCGTTGGCCGGTCAAATGTTTGTACTCGGTGATGCGGGTGTAATCTTCCGTCTGGGGGTAGTTGACGACGGCAACCGGCTGAAACTGCTCTTCGTCGAGTGTGACGTGCTCGAAACGGAGCGAACGATAAGGAAGACGCCCTAGCTGCCAGCCGAAATATTCGTCTATCGGGCCGGTATAGATCAGGCGGTTGAAGGGTATCTTGTCACGAATTTCGCGGAAGTCGGTCTGCAGCATGACCTTGATGTTCGGGTGATCGAGCATGCGCTCGAACATCCTCGTGTATCCGCCGGCAGGCATCTTCTGGAAGCTGTCGCTGAAATAGCGGTCATCGCGGTTGGTCCTGGTCGGCACTCGTGCCGTCACTGATTTGCTCAGCTGGTTCGGATCGACGCCCCATTGCTTCCTTGTATAGCCACGGAAGAACTTCTCGTAGAGCTCGCGTCCCACGGTGCTGACGACAACATCCTCGGCCGTTCGCACGTCCTCTACCGTCTCGCGCCGCGATGCGAAGAACTCCTCCAACTGTGCGGAATTCAACTCGAGGCCATAAAGGCGGTTTATCGTGTCGAGATTGATCGGGATGGGAAGCAGTTTCCCGTCGACCGCCGCCAGAACCCTGTGCTCGTATGGGCGCCATTGGGTGAACTGCGAGAGGTAGTCCACGATCGACTGGCTGTTGGTGTGAAAAATATGGGGCCCGTAACGATGGATGAGGATGCCGGCTTCATTGTAGCAATCGTAGGCGTTGCCGCCGACATGGCTGCGGCGGTCGACCAGGAGAACGCTTTCATGACGCTGGGAGGCTATCCTTTCAGCAAGCACGCTGCCGGCAAACCCCGCGCCCACGATCAGCCAATCGAACATGACTATGCGCTCCTGCGGAGCGGGACGACCTTCTTGCGTCGGTAGGCGCCCTCAATGTGAGCGGCCATGGCCTTCCATGTTCTTTCCCACGACATGTCAGCCAGATAGGCATCGACTTGCGGCAGCAGCATCTCGCGCGGTCGCAAAAGCAGGGAGCGCAGCTTGCTGTCCAAGTCGTCAATGTCGGCGATCTCCACCAGCCCAGCAGCGCCGTAGCTGCGCACAACGTCAACGATTGCCGTCGAGATCACCGGCAGGCCCGCCGCCAGAAACTCTGGCGTCTTGGTTGGGCTGATGAACCGGGTCGCTTCGTTGAGCGCAAACGGCATCCACCCGGCATCCCAATGGCGCAGATAATCGGGCAGGTCGCAGTAGGCCTTCGCGCCCAACCAATGCAGATTGTCGGCCTTCGGCAGGATTGCAGGATCGATTTTGACAACGGGGCCGATCATGACGAAATGCACGTCCGGCATGGTCCGCGCCGCTAGCGCCACGAGGTCGACGTCCAGCCGCTCGTCGATGACGCCGAAATACCCCACCCTCGGGTGAGGAATGCCGGCCTGATCGATGGGGTCCTTTCCCGGCAGCCTTGCCTTGTGAAAGTGTTTCACATCGATGCTGCTCGGAAAGGGGTAAATGGCCTGATGCAGGCGGCGCTTGGTCTCGAACAGGCTCAGGCCACCGGTGAAAACGAGATCGGCGCGGCGCAGAAGTTCCTTTTCCATCTGCGCCAGTTCGGGCGGCGCATTCTTGAAGGCGGAGAGTTCGTCCATGCAGTCGTAGACGCATATGTCTGGGTCAAGGAACTCCGTGAAGCGAAGAGCCATCGGCGTGTAGTACCAGGCGATCAGCCGGCTGTGCGGCATAGAAGCTATGATCTGCTGAACAAATCTCCGCTGGACGGCATCTGATTTCGCGGCCGACGCGCCGAGCGGAAGCACTGGTGTCACAATTAGAATGTTTGGCGATGCCTCGCTCGTCCGCATCAGCGGCTGTGGCAGTTCTTCAAAAAGAGGCTCTTCAAAGTAGATCACTCTCTGCTGCACGGATGCAAGAGTGAGAATATGCTGCGGGCGTTGATGGACGAAATTCCAACGCAAGTGCGAGAAGCAAACCAGTAGATTTTCCCTGCCAGCGTGTTTACTGGCGGACACCCTGCCCAAGGCTGCTTCCATTGAGATTTTCCTTCCTGTAATCTTTAATTTATGCTGCGACTAACATTTGTTAATCGCAGATGGAGGAGAAATAGACTTCGGTACCAGCTCCTAACTTTCCACCGCGTGAGTTGTTCCAAGGTGAAGTGAAGAGCTCTCAGTCACCGCTCGGATGACGGATGCGACGATGTTTCCGCGGAGCTGAGAACGGCCACCACGCGTCGCCGGGCTTTGAAAGCGTGAGCGACGGGGGAATGTCGGTGGAGAACTGACCTGCCGTATTTGCGTTTAAGTCGCTGGTTATAAAATGTGCAGGACATCAAGTTGATTCGCCCGCATCACTGGCGAGTCCGTGCCAGGCGAATTCCGGGGCTGATATGAAGATCGACTTTTCAACCAATGTTTTTCCGCTGTTTCATCCGCAAAGCGTGGATGATCTCAAAGACCCTTGCCCCGTCTTTGATGGCAGCCTGTGGCACGTCTTCGGCTCGAGCGGCACGGTGACCAGCGAGACGTGGAGGATCCTGCATGCCACGGCGCCGGAACTTTATGGGCCGTGGACCGAGCATCAGTCGATCGAGCTTCCTATCAATGGGAGTGGTGTTGCGGCTCCGGGGGTCATTCACGAAAGTGGCGTCTTTCACATGTTCATCCAGACCGAGTTCATGAAGTCTGGTGGCCGCTGCGAGCATGCGGTTTCCAATGACGGGTTCCATTGGGTGGTTCTTAGCCCGGCAATCCTCGCCATCCCGGACACGGAGGAAGATGGCATTTACGATCCGCATCCCGCAGTTATTGGCGGCAAGCGCTACCTCGTCTATTCCGCCATGCCAAAATTCACCAGGGTGCCACAGCCCGACATCTATCTCGCGCGTAGCCAATCCGATTCATGGTTCGGCCCTTGGAAGCGGATCGGCAAGATCCTCGACCATAATGAAGTTCCTCACCACAACACGAGAGAGGATCCCGACTACGAATGGGGGATAGAGGGCGCACAACTGGTCGAATTGCCGGATGGCCGCGTGCTTCTCAATGCCACTTGCTTTCTCCCGAATGGCCTTCGGGGAAACCGGCAACGCGTGTTTTTTGCCATCGCCGATGATGTTGCTGGACCTTATGTGTCGATGGGACCGGTGCTGGAACCAGGCCAGCCGGGAGAGAACGGCCACTCGACCGTGATGATCGAAGGGGGCCAACTTTCGCTGTTTTACCAAAGCCGGGTCGCCACGACCGATCATCGGTGGCGCTACGGCTTGGCCAGATGCGACGTCGCCCTGTTTTCCAAGGTTGCATGATTTAGGTGTTGCTCGGACGGAACAATCCGTCGGAGCGCGTGCACACGACACCATGCAGCAGTCGCTCGCGGCGTTCGAAGACATGGGCGAACTGAATATCTCTGCTCCTTCCCGCAGGAGAATGAAACATCAGCACGTATTCTATGCCTTCATCCTCGCTTCGTTGAAGGCGTCCAACAGCGCAGGGACGTGCCGGGCGTCCAGAGCGAGCAGATGATCGACAGGCGGACAGCCGAATAG
Organism: Mesorhizobium sp. M7A.F.Ca.MR.245.00.0.0; assembly: GCF_003997415.1. Lineage (NCBI taxonomy): Bacteria > Pseudomonadati > Pseudomonadota > Alphaproteobacteria > Hyphomicrobiales > Phyllobacteriaceae > Mesorhizobium > Mesorhizobium sp. M7A.F.Ca.MR.245.00.0.0. The sequence goes on from NZ_RZTE01000051.1 coordinate 26,018, forward strand.
ACAAAGGTCAGCCAAAGCCGAGGCAACCGGCGGCCTTCCGCTCGACCCGTGCGCAGTCGGGAGCACAAGGTTTGTACTCGAGCCACTGAAGCTCCGCACGAGGGGCAGCTCAGCTCATTCCTGATTGTTGCGTGCCTGACGAGCTCTCCGTTTCAGCCTGATCATAAATGCTTTCACCTAGTGGAACATCGGAGGTTCCACGAAGTTGGGAAGTCACGGAGGACGTGCACATGAACAGTGTCATCTATCTTATCGGCCTTATCGTTGTCGTGCTCGCGGTCCTCTCCTTCCTCGGTCTTCACTAGGTGGCCCATGCAGCATGAGAACGATCAGGGCGGACAGCCCACCGATTTCGACAAGGCGAAAAGCGACGTTTCCGACAGGCTTCGCCAGGAACAAGAACGTGCCAGCGAGCTGCTTCACGACGCGCGTGACACGGTGACCCGTAAGGCTGGCGATTATGCATCTGAAGCCAGGGATGCGATTTCCGATAAGGCGGAGGAAGCTCAGCGCGACATCGGATCGAGTCTGGCGGCGCTGGGCGGCGCACTGCGCGCGGCCAGTGACCATCTGGCCAACAACGATGAAAGGAACGCATCGAAGTTCGCATTGGATGCCGCCGGTGGCTTGGAGCGGCTTTCATCGTCATTGAAACAGAAACCGTTCGGCCAGGTCCTGGAGGACGTGCAGTCCTTTGGCCGGCAAAATCCCGGTGTCCTGCTTGCCGGATCGGTATTGGCCGGATTGGCTCTCGGGCGGTTCATCAAGGCTTCTCCGCCGGCGGGTCCAGAATTCCAGGATGCTGCGGGAGACCTCAAATCACACACCGATCAGGCACAGGGTTGGTCCGTTGATCGTTCGCAGGATTCGGGCCTCGTTGGCGATGATGGGGCCACGCAGAACGCGGAGCAGGACAGATGAACACCCAGGACAATCCCAGCCTTCCCGGACTGATCACCGACTTGGCCCAGAATGTCACCACTCTGGTGCAAACCGAGGCCAGGCTGTTTCGGGCGGAGCTCTCTGAAAAGCTTACCAAAGTCGGAGCAGGTGCCGCGGAAGTGCTGGGCGGCGCGATCTGCCTGCTCGCGGCATTATTGGTGTTGCTGCAGGCACTCGTTATCGCGCTGACGCGGGCAGGGCTTGGCGCGGGGTGGTCTTCCCTGCTGGTCGGTGTGGTCGTGGCGATCCTCGGCGTCATCCTGCTGCGGACCGGGATGGCCAGCATGACGCCTTCGGAACTTACCCCCGACCGGACCCAGGAACAGCTCAAGCGCGACGCGAGCGTGATCAAGGAACAGGTGAGATGACTGAGAAATCCGCAGCCGAACTTGAACGCGAGGCCGAGGCAGCCCGCGCCCGGGTGATGGAGACAGCCGAATCCATTCGAGGCAAGATGACGCCCGGACAATTGCTGGATGAGTTCGCCGGGCTGTTCTCGGGAGGGGAGAGCTCGGCCATGCTCAGCAATCTCAGAACACAGGTCCGAGACAATCCTTTGCCGGTCACCATGGTGGGCGCGGGTCTGGCTTGGCTGATGTTCGGCAGCGGTACCTCAAACACCCCCCACGGTTCGGCTGGGTACTCCATGCCTTCGGCGCCGGGACGACATGATGACGGGGAGCGTGGAGGCCTTGGCAGCACGCTTTCCGATGCCGCCTCATCGCTGTCGTCGGCTGCTACCAGCGTCAGCGATACCGTTTCGAGCGCGGTAAGCAACGCCGCCGAGGGTTTGACGGGCAGCACGGCCACTGCAAGATCGGTGACCGGCGACATGGCGGCGAAAACCGCCCGCTCTGCCCAAGAACTGTTTGAGAACCAACCCTTGGCCGTAGCGGCCGCCGGTCTCGCCATCGGCGCCGCCATAGGTGCAATGCTGCCCCATACCGCAACGGAGGATGAGCAACTAGGCGCCTATGGCGACAAGCTTCGCGACACCGCCGAAACCATGCTCGACAGGGGTCTGGATGAAGCCAAGCAGGTCGCCGCCGACGCCTATGAGACCATCAAGCAGGAAGCTGGCCGGCAACATATGGAAGCAGGCACGATGGCCGATCAGCTCGGCGAGGTCGTGAAGTCCACAGCAGACAAAACCGAGCATGCCGTGCGTGAACGGATTTCCGATCCGTCTCAGCGTCAAACCTAGCTTGAATGATCCTGGATCAACGATAGTCGGTCTCTTCAGAAGGGCCGGCGTTGTTGTTCAAACGGTGAACCGCTCGAGTCATTTCAGAGCGTAGAGGTAAGCGGCGATATCGCGCGCCTGCTGCTCTGTAATCCGGGTCGACGGCATGGCGGTGTGCGGATTGATTTCCCTGGCCGATCGTATCCAGCGGATCAGGTTCTCTGGATTGTTGGCCAGCCCGCCGCCGATAAAGACGCGGTCAGCAAGACTGGCATCCAGGCGAGGACCGACCTGCCCTTGCGCGCCCGGCACGCCCGTAATCGTATGGCAGCCGGAACAGCCATTCGCATTCATGATCGGCAAGGCCCTCGCAGTGTCACCGCCTGTGGCCGCCTCCGCCTCGTGGCGGACGCGCGCGGCCCGATCGGACCACCAGGTCATTCCGGCCACGGCCGCGACGAGCAGCACCAGCGCGGCGATGACGGCGGCAAGCAGTTTAGACACGCTCGTACGCATGCGCCGCCTCCCTCCTTCCGCTCGCCTTGATCCACAACGCGGCCAGCAGCAGCGCTGCGCCGCCATATATCAATCCAGCCGGAACCCACATCACCAGCCCAGCAAGTTGCTGGTCCTCCAGGGGGCTCAAATTCCACAGTGCCGCTCCCACGGCGTTCTCCGGGTACCAGAGGCGTGGCGAGAGCAACAGGAGAACGCCGAGCAGCCCGGTATGCAGCGAGGTGACAAAGAGGTGCATCACTGCGCTCCCATAGGCATGCTGGCGGCCGGGACGCGGCAAGAGGACCCACCAGAACAGCAGCCCTGTTCCGAAGAAGCTCGCGTGCTGTGCATAGTGCAGTACGCCGCGTTCGAGCGCGGCCTCGAACAACACCGGAATGTGCCAAATCCATATAGCAATGCCGTGGATAATGGTCGCGCTGATCGGCCGCGTTGCGAAGGCCCAGACCACCCTCAGCCAATTGGCGTGTCCGGCAATTCCCAGAATGCGCCGGAACCGGATGGGTAGGCCCCACATCAAGGCCGCAGCCGGGCAGGCAGAGACCAACAGCGGCGCCGCCACGGCCATCAGCAGCTCGTGCTCGATCATATGCGCCGCAAAGACCTGCTCGCCGAGCACATGAATCGGGCTGACCAATGCGGCTGTCAACACGCTCCATCCGGCCGTGAACAGCAGAGCCTGGCGCAGCCGCAACGTCCTGCCGCGGCTGCTGCGCCGCCAAAGCCGGCCAGCGCCAACGACATATATCAGGGCAAGCACGGCGAGTGGCAGGGTGATGGGCAGCGCGAGCGTCCACCCGGCCCCGGGCGCGCCGGCGCCGTAGCAGATGGAAGTAGGGAACAGCGCGTCCAGGTTCATCGCAGGCACCCATCCAGGATCAGCGCCGCGCTGCCTTGCATGAGGATCACAAGCGCAAACAGCAACGCCGACAACATCCCGAGATTGGCGACGAAGCGCTCTGTGCCGCGCGTACGCTCCGGCTTGAATGCGGCACCGCCTCGCCGCTTCGCCCGCCACGA
>NZ_RZTE01000051.1:29686-38347 GCF_003997415.1 Mesorhizobium sp. M7A.F.Ca.MR.245.00.0.0
CCCCGCCACGACAGCGCCCCGCCGAGCAGCGACAACAAGACGAGCAGCAGCGCCACGGGAAGCACGACTGGCACCTGACGGTTGCATTGCCAAGGCACCAGTGCATAATTCAGCTGTGTCGAGACCGCCCAGGCCAGCGGACCTGACAGAAGACCACCCCAGGACGTTCCCAACCGCAACGCTCGCATCTCAGCCTAGCCTCGGCGCCCAATAGATGAGCACGTAGATCGGGATCCAGGTCAGGACCACGAAATCCCAGTAGAAGACATTGTCGCCGACATCGCCGAAGCGCCGGCCGCTATAGCCGTGGCGCGTGAACATCAGCACTGTCAGCACGATGGTGTCGCCGACATCGGTTATGAGGTGCGTGGTGTGCAGGCCAAGCAGCACCCAGAGCATCGATCCATAGGCGTTGGTGTCCCAATAGATGTTGAGGGCGGGGAATTCGAACCAGCGCACGACGAGCGGAGCGATGCCGAGCAGCGACATGACCACCAGGCCGATCCGCACCGGAACCATGGAGCATTGCTTGGCGTGGCGGTGGAGGACGTGGTTGGGCACAAGGCTGACGACAAACAAAATCGTCACGATCGTTCCGGGCCAATGGTTCGGCTGCGGTGCGCTAAGCCGCCATGCTGGCCACGACAGCGCAAGGTAGAGATATGCGCCCGCTGCCAGCGCAAAACCCGTACCTTCCAACGCCATGAAGCCGAGCGTGCCCCACCAGGTGGGGCTGCGCGGACCGTGCCCGAAGGTCGGCAGGCCAGAAAGATCGGCGGCGGCGCGCTGCTTCATTCCTGGTCCTCCGGATGGCCCTTGGGCCAGAACCAACCGATCAACGTGATGGCGATCGGCGCGGCGCCCCAGACGATCGCCCAGGGCGTGAAGATCGAATAGAGAAACGTGCCGCCGACGGCTAGCGCCGCAAAAAGCGGCCAGATCGAAGGGGCGGCCGATTTCTCGCGAATATCGGGATAAGCTTCGGCCACGGTCGAGATGAGGAGTTCGCGCGCATCGATGCGGAGCCCGGTCGCTACAGGTAGCGCCTCCCGCTCGGCCCAGAGCGGCTCGATATGGGTGACGATGGGAATGCGTGCGAAATTATAGCTCGGCGGCGGCGAGGATGTTGCCCACTCCAAGGTTCCTGCGTCCCACGGATTGTTGCCGGCCGAGGTGCCTTTCAACGCGCCATGCACAAGATTGAAGGTGAACAGGACAAAGCTCAGGAAGAAGAGTAGCGCCCCTGCCGAGATGAAAAGGTTGATGTTGCCCCAGCCAAGCTCGGCCGGATAAGTATAGACCCTTCGTGGCATGCCCCATAGGCCGACGAGATGCATCGGGAAAAAGGCCGCATTGAACCCGATGAAGGCCAGCCAGAAATGCCACCGCCCGAGGCGTTCGCTCATCATGCGGCCGGTGATCTTCGGGAACCAGAAATAAGTCGCGCCAAGCAGCGGGAACACCGAGCCGCCGATCAGCACGTAATGGAAATGCGCGACGACGAAATAGGTGTCGTGCACCTGAAGATCCAGTGGCACAGAGGCGAGCATGACACCGGTCAGCCCGCCGATGACGAAGATGAAGAAGAAGCCGAAGACGAACAGCAATGGCGTCCGGATCACCGGCCGGCCGTCCCAAAGTGTTGCAAGCCAGCAGAAGATCTGCACGCCGTTTGGAATGGCGATCAGCATGCTGGATGCGGTGAAGAAACTGGCGCCGAGCTTAGGCAATCCCGTGGCGAACATGTGGTGAACCCAGAGCCCGAACGACAGGAAGCCGACTGCGATCAGCGACAGGACCAGCCCGAGATGACCGAATGTCGGTCGCCTGGCGAAAACAGGAATGATCGCGGACACCATGCCCGTCGCCGGCAGGAAGATGATGTAAACCTCCGGATGACCGAAGAACCAGAAGAGATGTTGGAACAGCAGAGCATCCCCACCTTCCGCCGGGTTGAAGATGTGCGTGCCGACCAGGCGGTCAAGGATCAGGAAAGTCGAGGTGATCATCACCGCCGGCATCGCGAAGACGACGACGAAGGAAGTGACCAGCATCGCCCAGACATAGAGTGGGATCTTGTCCAGCGACATGCCGGGGGCACGCTGTTTGAACACAGTGACGATGGTCGCAACAGCGACGGCCAATGACGACACTTCGGTATAGGTGATCATCTGCGCCCAGACATCGGCGCGCTTGCCCGGTGCGAATTCGGGGCCGGACAGCGGCACGTAAGCGAACCAGCCCACATCAGGAGCCATGTTGAGGGCGAAGGACACCCAGGCGAAAGCGCCGCCCGAGACGTAGATCCAATAGCTGAACGCGTTCAGACGCGGAAACGCGATGTTGCGGGTGCCGACCATCAGCGGCACCAGGTAGATTCCGGTCGCCTGCACGATGGGCACGGCGAACAGAAACATCATCGTAACGCCATGCATGGTGAACAGCTGGTTGTAGAGGTCGGGCCCGATCAGGCCGCGTTGAGGTCCCGAAAGCTGGATACGCATGGCGACAGCGTTGAGACCGCCAAGACCAAGGAAGACGAAAGCGGTGATCAAATAGCGTCGTGCGATCACCTTGTGATCGACGCTCGAGAGCGCTCCGACGATGCCGGACGGCGTCCGCCAGGTGCGCTCGAGCCAGCGATGCAGGCTGGCATCATCCATGCCGGTATCGCGGGGGCCGTCACGTTCGGGAGCAAGGTCGCCCTTGGCGGGGTCTGGTTCCGGGATGTGGCGGTCGCCTGTGACATCGGCGCTGCTCATTTCAGCCCCTCGAGATAAGCGACGATTGCGTTGAGCTCGTCGCCGTTGAGATCTGCCACTGGCATGTGGGAACCCGGCTTGATGCCTTGCGGGTCGGCTATCCAGGCGGCGAGATTGCCGCGGCTCATCGTCAGCGTTCCGGCCGCCAATGTTTTCCGGCTGGCGATGTGGGTGAGGTCGGGAGCCACCGTTCCGCCGGCCGGCGTTCCCCCGATCCTATGGCACATCACGCAGGGGCGTTTGAGGAACAGGTCCGCGCCGGCCTTGGCTTCGCCGCTCGCCGGCGCGCCGGCCGGCTGCAACTGGTCGTTCAGCCAGGCATCGAATTTCGGGCGCGGCTCGGCGATGATGAAGGTGCCCATATTGGCGTGCTGCGCACCGCAGAATTCAGCGCATTGACCGCGGTAGACGCCCGGCTTGTCCGCCTTGATATCCAGCACGTTCATGTGGCCGGGGATAAGATCGAGTTTGCCGGCCAAGCTTGGGATCCAGAAGGAATGGATCACATCGGTCGAGGTCAATAGCAGCCGCACCGGCTCGCCGGCAGGGATATGGATCTCGTTTGCCGTCGTCAGGATGCGGCTCGGCGTAGCATCCTCGTAGCGCAACTCCCACCACCACTGGTGCCCGGTCACCCTGATTGTCAGCACAGCCTCCGAGCCGATTGCAGCCAGCGTCCTGTTGGCGAAAAAGCTTAGCAGCGTCAGTCCGATCAGGATGATGGCGGTCAGTCCGACGGCGGACGCGACCACGCGCATCTTGCGGCGTTCGGCCGCTTCGTCGAGTAAGAGGGGTTCATCGCCGGGACGCGATCGCATAACCAGCGGTGCTGCGAGGGCGATCATCACCAGCACCCACACAACCGCGCAAAGCGCGGTGAAGAACCAGATCAGCCAAGCCAACTCGTCGGCTGCGGGGCCTTTCGGATCCAGCGCCGACTGCCAGCCTGCGCATCCCTGCAGAAGCAGGAGACAGAGAGCGAAGGTCATCGAAGCCGGGCGCCTCACGGTGATTTGCCCAGTGTCGCGGCATCCGGCAGGCGGTTTTCCGAGGGATGCACCATCATGCCGTCATTGCGTTGCGGCGCGGCGGAGGAGGGCGCGTTGCCGCCCAGTGCACGCACATATGCCGCCAGCTCCCATATCTGGTCATCGGGTATCTTCTGGCCGAAGCTCGGCATCCCGTTCGGCCTGCCGTCGCGGATCGTGGCGTGGATGCTTTCGATCGAACTGCCGTAGAGCCACTTCTCGTCCATGAGCGCCGGGCCCATGCCGCCACCGCCATTGGCATGGCAGCCCGAGCAGTTGAACCAGCTGAACAGGCGTTTGCCCTCGCTCATGTGGAAGGCGTTGGCCTCGAAGCTCGCCGCCTTGTTATCGGTGGGGGAGGGTCGCTGTCCGCCCGGCTCCAACGTGGTCACGGGCGTCGGCTGCTCACCTGAACCGAGCGCCGATTGCGGTCGCGTGTCGCGCTCCTCGCGCTGGCAGGCGACCAGGGCCAGCGTCAAGGGCAGTAACATCGCCAGAGCCTGCCTCATCGCGCCGGACTCCCGGCCATGTCCAGACGCGGTACGCCGTATTGCGCCAGAACCGCGTCGATCTGGGCCTTGTGTCTGGCAAGCGCGCTATTCACATCGCCACGCAGCACATCGTCCTCGCGCCGAACACCCATTGAGATGTCGTACATTAGCGGCAGTTGCGGTCCGTCGATGCGAGGCGTGACCGGCGTGATCCGGAGCGACACCTTTTGCCGCTGGGCGAAATAGCCGGCGAGCGGACCCCAGACCACGGCAAGATCGATCTCGCCGTTCGCGACAGCTTCGACGATGCGCGCCGGAGGGTTGGGAGCGGAGTAGTCGCCATAGACGGGGTAGCCGATGAGGTGCCCGACGATGCCGCGGCGGCCAAGCGCCTGGACTGGCGGCGAGTTGGCGCCATCGTCGCCGATGAGCTGAACACCGATACGCAATTCTTGCAACCGCGGGTCGTTGAAGGAGGCCACGTCCGGGCCGTCCTGGCGGGTTACAAAGACATAAGACGAACGGTAGTAAGGCGTGGTCGTGCGCAGCATTTCGAGATTGGCAGGCGTGCCGGGCACGAGATCGCAAAGGCCTGCCTTCAGCGTGTTGCGGATGAAGCCACGGCGCTGCGCCCACCAAGTATACGTCAGCTTGGCGCCGAGATCAGTGGCGATGATTTCCGCGATCTTGTTCTCGAAGCCTTGACCGGCCGCGTTGGAAAACGGCATGTTGTTCGGGTCGGCGCACACTCTCAACTCACGTGGATTGGCAATGGCCGGCAAGAGCAACAAGGCGAGCCCGGCCATGCCGATCGCCACCCGTTGGAACGCCTTTCGCGCCGGACGTACGGTCAAGTCCAATCCATCAAGGCAGCCGGAACACATAAAGCGTGCCTCCCGCCGTGGTAGCGTTCTTTAGATCCTTCATCGCGTTGACGAAGCCAAGTGCCGCGGTGGCATCGCGCGGGTCGAGGTCGCCGGAAACGATGGCACCGGCCCAGCCACCGACGCCTGACAGAATTGCGACATATTGGTGCCCATCGGGGCCGCGATAGGTTATCGGCTGGCCGATGATGCCGGACGATGTCTTGAATTGCCAAAGGAGATCGCCAGTCCTGGCGCTGACCGCCTTGAACCAGCCTTCCATGGTGCCGTAAAAGACGACATCGCCGGCAGTGACGACGGTGCCGCTCCACACCGGAAAGTTCTCCTTCAGGACCCAGGCCGGCTTCGCGGCGGCAACATCCCAGGCGGTGAAGGCACCACGATTGCCGCCCGGCCCGGGGATCATGCGTACGTTCATGCCGACATAGGGCGTGCCTGCGATGTAGTTTACCTCGACGCCTTCTTCATCCATGCAGAGATTGTTGTGGGGGATGTAGAGCAGGCCGGTCCTCGGCGAAAAGGCCGATGGCTGCCAGTCCTTGAGGCCGGACGCTGTCGGGCAAATGTCTCGGACCACCTTGCCGGTGCCGGTCTTCTTGTCGGGGTTTGCAATCAGGCGGCCGGTCTTCAGGTCGACGCCTTTGCTGGAATTAACCGGACCGTAGGCTGTGGCGGACAACACCTCGCCAGTGGTTCGATCAAGGATATAGAGGTAGCCGTTGCGTTCCGGTCGGACGAGGACCTTGCGCGGCTTGCCTTGCCAGGTCATGTCCAGAAGGATCTGCTCGTTGATCCCGTCATAGTCATGGAGGTCATGCGGGCTCCACTGATAGAACCACTTCGCCGCTCCGGTATCGGGATCACGCGCGAAAATACCGGACGTCCATTTGTTGTCGCCGGGCCGCAAATCCGGATTCCACGGTCCTGGATTGCCTGTGCCGTGGAAGATCAAGTTCAAGGCCGGATCGTAGGAGATCCAGCCCCACATATTGCCGCCGCCGATCTTCCAGGCTTCCGGCGGCCATGTCGTCACGCCAAGGTCTGTGCCCTTGTCCATGTCATAGTGGGGCTTGAAGTCCGGGCCGATCAGCACATCCTTGTCGGGTCCAGTGCCATAAGCCGTCCAGACAATATGCCCGTCTCCGGCATCCAGCGCCTTGACCCAGCCGCGGACGCCCATTTCGCCGCCGGAATTGCCGACCAAAACTTTGCCCTTCACCACCAGCGGAGCCATGGTGATGGTCTCGCCGATGTTGATGTTGCCGATATGAGCGTTCCAGATTGGTTTGCCTGTGTTGGCGTCGAGGGCGATCGTGTGGCCGTCCAGCGTGTTGAAGAAGATGCGCCCGTCGGCGAAGGCCGCGCCGCGGTTGACGACATCGCAGCAGGCCACCCCTTGTGCCGCCGGCTCGGGGTTGGGCTCGTACTTCCACTTCATCGGCGCGCCGGGCCTGGAAAGGTCGAGCGCGTAGACGATGTTGGGAAAGGGCGTGATGATATACATGATGTTGCCGACAACCAGCGGCGCTGCTTCCTGGCCCTTGTTCACGCCGGTGGAGAAGGTGAAGGCGACCTGCAGGTTCTTGACGTTGCCTTCGTTGATCTCGGTCAGGTCGCTGAAGCGGGTCGACGCGTAGTTCTTGGCCGGCATAGTCCATTGCCCGTCATCGGGTGGCGCGGCGGCGGCGGGCGGCGCAATAGCCGCCGCCGATGGCGGCTCCGAGGCACCGCTCAGGAATGGGCCGCATGCCAGCAGCATCACCGAGAGTATGCAGGTCCGAAAAGAATTCCAGATCGCCAATGCGCGGGCGCCTTGTCGTGCGTCAACGCGCGCCTGTGCCGGGTGCAGCCTTCCTTTCATTTGTGGATCGAGCCTCCCACGCCGGCGCCGAGCCCCGCCGCGATGTCAGCCTCGGTGCCGGCACAAAGCGGATGGCCCCAGCCCGAGGCGCTTTTGCCGCCGGGATCCAGATCGTAGACGATGGCGTCCTTGCGATTGGGATTGACTCCGGCGGGAACCTTGTCGAGGCCGAGCGCCGCGCGAACACGCCAGGCGACATTGTGATCGGCGCATGAGGAATCTCCGGAGACCCCGATGCCTCCGACGATGCTCTTTCCGTCATAGAGGGCAAGCCCGCCGCCAAACACAACGACGCCTCCAATCGGCTTGCCGACGAGCGGATCGCTGGCGCTTCCGAACGTTTTGGGATCGCCCGCATAGGCTGCGGCCTGGTTGACCGGATTGGTCTCCTGCAAGCCGAAAAGCGGCCCGCCAGGTTGCGCCCCCGCGTAGAGATTGGCCGTCGATAGGGCCATTTGCGCCAAGCTGAGCCCATTGGCCGTATTGGCCTTCTCTGCCGCGACGAGGCGACTGCCCGGCCATTGGGAATCGGCGGTGGGACCGCTGAAAGCGATCGCGCACACGGCGCCGTCGCGGGCAACGACAGCCGCCCATTCGTTGGTCTCAAAGCCTCCGTTGGCAGGTCCGCCGCTCGCTTTCACATTGGCCTTGAGGACAGCGAGCAGCTTATCGTGGTGGGCCGGGCAGGGCGCCTGTGCCATGGCTTGGCCCTGTGGGGACAGGCCACCCGCCAACATCAGGCCAAAGGCAGATAAGAAAAGCTGACAGCGGTACATTGTCCTGCCCATTGGTTCGAGCATCAAAGAATCATGGAGCACTCTGTCAGACTGGAGAATGCGAGAAAGAATCCGTGATCCAATGCCGTCGATGTCTAACTTGGGCGATGCAGGTATGTTCCTGCTTTTGGAAAAAATGCACAGTTCCCGTCCGGTGAATGGCAAGGGTTGCCGTCTGTCCCGCCGGTGGCCGGCTCATCGCACCTAGTAAGCACTTGGCATTTTCGGAGAAGCGGAGCGGTTGCGGGACCATACGGACGATCCACCCGGACTCGCGACAACGGCTCATTTTGCGATGAAAAATGCCTAGTTGAGAAGGCGACGGTACTTTTTGAGGCGACTTGGGCACGCTGGTGGACGTCATAAAATTCGAAAATCGCCCGGATGGTCCCGATAGTTGGTGAAACCTCGAAATATTTTTTGTGGCGATTTTCCCTTTGAAATCAAGAGCGTAATTTTTTGACGGTTCTAGTGTCGGAATTTCAGCAGTTCTGGAAAATATTTGACAGCGATTTCAAAGGGTTATACGCTATTTGAACAATCGAGTGGGAGTAGGGAAGCTACGGCGATAAAGTCATTCGGCGGACTAGCCGACCTCCGTTTGCGACCACGCAGGTGACGCACGCAATAGACCCCACCCCCGCTTCCGCGGTACTGCGCCCGCGAGCGCGACCTCATACGCCTCATCGAAGTTGGAGTGCCCGAGCAGCGGCAGCCTTGTCGACCGCGTGAAGACCTTCAAGCGCGAGGACAAACTACGCCGTGCGACCTTGCGAGCGATCCGAGAGGCGAAGCCATGAGCCCTCGACGCGACGAATCCACTCAACACTGCACATCTCGGAGGCGACCGAGGCGAGGG
>NZ_RZTE01000052.1:0-38259 GCF_003997415.1 Mesorhizobium sp. M7A.F.Ca.MR.245.00.0.0
CTGGGGAATTGGGCGGGCTGGGCGTCACCGGCTCCAACCAATCCAATGAAGATCTGCAGCGTCTCGTCGACCTGACGCTCGAACGTTTTGGCCGCATCGACGTGCTGGTCAACAGCGGCGGCCACGGGCCGCGCGCGCCGATCCTCGAAATCACCGACGAGCAATGGCACACCGGCATGGATGTCTATCTGCTGAACGTCATCCGTCCGGTGCGCATCGTGGCGCCGCAGATGGTCAAGCAGAAGGGCGGCGCCATCATCAACATCTCGACCGCCTGGGTGGTAGAGCCGAGCCCGATGTTTCCGACGTCCGCTGTGTTCCGCGCCGGGCTTGCCGCCTACACCAAGATCTTCGCCAACACCTATGCCGCTGACAATGTGCGCATGAACAATGTGCTGCCCGGCTGGATCGACAGCCTGCCGGCCACCGAGGAGCGCCGCGACAGCGTGCCGATGCAGCGCTACGGAACCTCGGAAGAGGTCGCCGCGACCATCGCCTTCCTGGCGTCCGAAGGCGCCGGCTACATCACCGGCCAGAACATCCGGGTCGACGGCGGCATCATACGCGCTATTTGAGGGCGTCGGCCGGGAGGGGATCCCGGCATGTCACCCCAAGGAGCAAAGAATGCGGCTTTTGATACTCGGCACCGGCTGGATGGCGCAGGAACATGCGCGGCGCTTCACCGCCATCGACGGCGTCGACATTGTCGGCGCGGTCGATGTCGATCCGGCACGGGTCGGCGAGTTCGCCGCCAGTTTTGACATTCCCAACCGCTTTACCGCGCTGGATGAGGCGCTGACATGGGGTGAGTTCGACGCGGTGGCCAATGTCACGCCGGACCGCATCCACCACCCGACCACCATGGCGCTGATCGCCGCCGGCAAGCCGGTGCTGTGCGAGAAGCCACTGGCCGAAAACTATGGCAAGGCGACCGAGATGGCCGACGCCTCCGAGGCCGCCGGCATCGTCAACATGGTGAACCTCACCTATCGCAATGTGGCGGCGCTGCAGAGGGCCCGCCAGATGGTGCAGGCGGGCGAGATCGGCACCGTCAGGCATGTCGAGGCGTCCTACCTGCAAAGCTGGCTGGTGTCGAAATTCTGGGGCGACTGGCGCACCGATCCGAAATGGCTGTGGCGCCTGTCACGCGGCCACGGCTCCAATGGCGTGCTTGGCGATGTCGGCATCCACATCCTCGATTTCGCCAGCTATGGCGCAGCCGTCGACATCGACCATGTCTTCTGCCGGCTGCGCGCCTTCGACAAGGCGCCTGGCAACCGCATCGGCGACTACGGGCTCGACGCCAATGACAGCTTCGCCATGACGCTGGACTTTTCCAACGGCGCCTTCGGCGTGGTGCATGCCAGCCGCTGGGCGACTGGCCATCTCAACGAACTGCGCCTGCGCATCTATGGCGAGAAGGGCGGCATCGAAGTGATACACAATCTCGATGGCTCGACGCTCAAGGCCTGCATCGGCGAAAACGTCGAGAACGCCATATGGGAAGAGTTCGACGCCGGTACGGTGCCGACCAACTACCAGCGTTTCACTGACGCTGTGCGAACCGGCGTGCAAGCCGAACCGTCCTTCCGCCATGCCGCCGAATTGCAGAAGGTGCTGGATCTGGCCGTCGTCTCGGACGAGAAGCGGGCGGAGCTGAGGGCGAGCGCTGAAACGCGGTGAGCTGGGCGAAGCGGCCGGCGCCAGCGGTCGAAGATAGCACTGCCGTCAACTTCGGACTGCGGTCCGCGCCAGTCAGGGGCCGGTCACGAGCGAAAAAACCAGTTTCTGCAAATTGCCGCCATTGCCGAATTCGACGCGGTCGAAATCGCGGCTTGCCAGCACCCGCGCCTTCGAGATTGCGTCGAGCCGCTTGACCACCTCGGCCCTTGTCTTGCTGCATTTGGGATCGTCGGCGACGGTCAGGCCGTTCGTTGCGGCTTGGATGTCGTGGACCATCTGGACCATGCTGGCGCCATGCACCTTCTCATGGGCGGCGACGCCGGCGATGAAAGTTTCCCAGTTCTTCTGGACGGCGGGCGGCAGGGAGCCGGAGGGTTTTGGCAAGGTGTAGGTGACGATCAGCTTCGGCCGCCCGGCCGTCAGCACGCAGTCCTTGCCACTGGGCTTGTAGTCCCTTAACCCCCAGGTCAGCTTGAAATTGGTGTAGGCGATGGCGCGGGCAATGCCGAGCTTTGGCCCTTTCCCGCCGATCGAGCGGTAGAGTTCGGCGCCGGACCGGCCCGAGATCGCGTAGGGCTCGATTTTCTCGACCGGCTTCCACTCGGCACGAGCGGTGAGCGGCGAGGCAAGCAGGGCGGCAAAGGACAGACACAGGCGAACGCAGGCTCTCAATCCAACTCTCCACGAAACAGGACCGGCTGCCGCAACGGGCAATGCCATCGGATCGCTTTTTCCTATATGCTGCCGACGGGCGCTGCAAATGCCCTGGAGGCAGTCAATTGGGGGAGTCATGAGAGTTGCACATCTCATCGTCGCTGGTGCCTTGGCCGTCGTGCAGGCCGCGCAGCCGGCGTTTGCCGCGTCGTGCGGTGGCTGGAGCGCCAAGATGGAGGAAGACGAGGGCGGCAGCGTGCTGACGGCTTCGGTCTGCGGCGGGCCGAAAGGCGATGCGCATATGATGCTCACCTGTTTCGACACGCCGGTGCTGAGCTACGATCTCGGTGCCGCCGGCCAGCAGCTGGAACCTGGCATCAGCGGTTCGTTCGCGTTCAAGGCCGACGGCAAGACGGTAACGAAGACACTGCAGCTGGAGGCCATGTACAACTACTTCGTGGTCAATCTGGCGAAAGCCGATCCGCTGCTCGACCTGCTGCGCGGCAAAGGCGATGTGTCGGTCAGTTCAGCCAAATATGGCGAGATCAGCTTTCCGCTGAAGGGCTCCAGCGCGGCCATCGGCAAGGTGCTGGCGCAGTGCGGCAAGGCCGGGCCAGCGGATGGGGATTGACGGGGCTCTACAGTTCGATGCCGGCGCACCAATGAGGCGGTTCTCGTTGGCTCACCGGGCTTGCTGCCGAACCACCCCACCCAGTCGCACCGTCGCGGCCATCAACTCCTCGTCCGAAAACCCCGAAAAACCCAGCACCAGACCTTGCCGGGACGCTCCGCCGATGAACATTGAGGACAAGGCCCTGGCGCCGACACCCGCCGCCTTCGCCGCCTCGACGATCGCGGTGTCCGGCCCGGCGTCCTTCAGCGTCGCCATCAAATGCAACCCCTGTTCGGGCACGGTTACTTCGAGGGCATCGCCGCAATGCGCCTCGAGGCCGGCGACCAGGACGTCGCGCGCGGCCTGGACGCGGCGGCGCACGCGCCGGAGATGCGCGGCGAAATGGCCTTCAACAGGTCGGTCAGCGCGCCTTCGGCCAGCGTCGAGGGGAAGCGGTCGGAGCGCGCCCTGACCGCCATCACGGCATCGAGCAGCGCTTCGGGCACCACGACATAGCCGATGCGCAGGCCGGGGAAGAGGATTTTCGAGAAGGTGCCGAGATAGGCGACACGGTCTGAACCGTCCATGCCCTGCAGCGAGGTCAGCGGCGGGCCGGCATAGCGGAACTCGCTGTCGTAGTCGTCCTCGATGATCCAGGCATCGTTGCGCCGAGCCCAGTCGAGCAAAGCGAGACGGCGGCGCATCGTCATCGTCACGCCGAGCGGATATTGATGCGAGGGCGTGACATAGGCCGCGCGCGCATTGGAGCACAGGCTTTCGCCGATCTCGGGATCGAGCCCTTCCGCGTCGACCGGTACCCCAAAAACCCTGGCGCCGCTGCCGGCCAGCACGGCCTGCGCCATGGGATAGCAGGGGTTTTCGATCCAGACGGCATCGCCGGGGCTGAGCGCGGCGCGCACCAGAAGATCCAGCCCCTGCTGCGTGCCCGAAGTCAGCACGATCTGGCCGGCATCGCAGCGCACGCCGCGTGCGGTCCTGAGATAGGTGGCAATTGCCGTGCGCAGCGGCAGGCCGCCGCGCGGATCGCCATAGCGGAAATGCTCCGGCCCGGGGCGAGCGAGGTGGCGCGACAGAAGGATGCGAAACAAATCAAGCGTGCGCGGATCGGACACCGCCACGCCAAGGCCGCAAGGCAGCGAGGTGGCGGCATCGATCTCGGGTGGCCGTGGCTTGACCAGTGTTGTCGGCAGATGCGGCACGTCAGGCGCGACGAAGGTTCCGGCACCGATCCTGGCGACGGCGAAGCCTTCCGAGACCAGCATTTCAAAACAGGCAACCGCCGCCGAACGCGATAGGCCGAAGCGCTGTGCGAGATCCCGGGTGGTCGGCAATTTGGCCCCGGTGGCCAGCGCGCCGGTCTCGATCAGCCGCCTGAGCGCCGCATAAAGCTCGCGGCTGCGCCGGCCGTCGCCCGGGAGGACCGGGATCAGCGCCGACCAATCCGGAAAATTGGTCTGTTTTTTCTTCATCGGATTGGTTCTTTTATCAACCAATGTCATGGCGCATGGTTGGCAGACAACAACCAAGGATGCAAGCCGTGAACGACACGCCAGCCAGCTTTCCGACCACCAGCCGCAACCGCGTCAAGCGCCTGCACGAGCGCGGCAGCTACGACCATGCGGCAGTCTTCGCGGTGCTGGATGCCGGGCTGCTGTGCCATGTCGCCTATACGTTCGACGGCCAGCCCTATTGCACGCCGACCATCCACTGGCGCGAGGACGACATGCTCTACTGGCACGGCTCGTCGGCCAGCCGCATGCTGCGCAATCTGCGCGGCGGCACGCCGGCGTGTCTGACGGTGTCGCATCTCGACGGGCTGGTGCTGGCGCGCTCGGGCTTCAACCATTCCGCCAATTACCGCTCGGCGATGTGTTTCGGCACGGCGCGGATCATCGATGAGCCTGATGAGAAACTGAAGGCGCTGGCCGGCGTCGTCGACCGCTTCTACCCCGGCCGGAGCGAGACCCTGCGGCCGATCTCGGTGCAGGAGGCCAAGGCGACGACGGTGATCGGCATGCGCATCGAAGAGGCATCAGCCAAAGTGCGCGCTAAGGGAGTCGCCGACGACGAGGAGGATTACGGGCATCCGGTGTGGGCCGGCGTCATCCCGGTGCGGATGGTGGTCGGCGCCGCCGAGCCGTGTCCGAGGCTGCTGCCTGGTATCGAGCGGCCGCAGAATTTGTCGGGTTATGCGGAGGGCGAAAGGCTGGATCGGGCGCTGACGCAGGCGCAACTGACGTATGAGGGCGAGCTGTAGCCAGCAAAGTTAGCGCTGCCCCTCATTGTCCTGCCGGACATTTCTCCCCGTATAGTGACGGGGAGAAAGGGGCCGGCCGCCACGTTGGCGCTTTTTCTGCGACGCTGGCGATTTGGCGAAATCATCTGACACAGCGTCCTTCTCCCCGTCACTATACGGGGAGAAGATGCCGGCAGGCAGATGAGGGGCGGCACCAGCGCCCTGTGGAGAGCGTATTCAAATCTTGCGGCCACCAGTGCCTCGCGATATCTCGACACCATGATCACCTTCCGCCGTGCGCAGGCCTCCGACCTGCCTGATATCGTCGCGATGCTGGCCGACGATCCGCTTGGCGCCGGCCGCGAGGACGCTGCCTTGCCGCTGGCGCAAGGCTATCTCGATGCTTTCAACGCCATCGACGCCGATCCCAATCAGCTGCTGGCGGTGGCTGTCGAGGGCGGCGAGGTGATCGGCACCTTGCAGATTTCTTTCCTTGCCGGGCTCTCGCACAAGGGCGCGTGGCGCGGGCAGATCGAGGCGGTTCGGGTTGCCGGCCACCGGCGCTCGGACGGCATCGGCAGGCAGATGATCGTATGGGCGATCGACGCGTGCCGGGCGCGCGGCTGCAGCCTCGTCCAGCTGACCACCGACAAGGGGCGGACGGACGCGCACCGCTTTTACGAAAGCCTCGGCTTCACCGGCAGCCATCTCGGCTACAAGAAGAGCCTTTAGGCGGACGGAAACCGCTGCACATTTTTTGTGGAACTGCTCGCGGCGTTCGAGCAGTGCGCCAGCGCTGGCGCATTCGGGAAATCGTTCAGGCACACTTCAATTCGCGGCCAAGAGGGGATATAGGTCAGCCAAGTTGACCTATATTGCAGCGTCTGGGGAGGCGTGTCGTGACCCTTATGAATCTGTTGGCTTCGCGCTCGTCGCGCATGAAAGCGTCCGAAATCCGCGAGCTCCTAAAGCTGCTCGACCAGCCGGACATCATCTCGTTCGCCGGCGGTATTCCCGACCCGGCGCTGTTCCCGGCCGAGGCGATCCGCGACGCCTATGCTTCGGTGCTGGGCGGCGCGGAGGCGGGTGCGGCGCTGCAGTACCAGGTCTCGGAAGGCTACCTGCCGTTGCGGCGCTGGCTCGCCGGGCAGATGGGCAAGCTCGGCGTCGCCTGTGACGAGGCCAATATCTTCATCACCTCCGGCTCCCAGCAGGCGCTGGACTATCTCGGCAAACTGTTCCTGTCGCCGGGCGATACCGCGCTGGTGACATGGCCGACCTATCTCGGCGCGCTGCAGGCTTTCAACGCCTATGAGCCTCGCTACGACCGGCTGACCCCGGCCGGCGGCAACATGACGCCCGATGCCTATCGCGCGGCGGCGGCAGCAAATGGCGGCAAGGCCAAATTCGCCTATCTGGTGCCGGATTTCGCCAACCCGACCGGCAACACGCTGAACCGTGAGCAGCGCGAGGCGGTGCTCGACCTTGCCGGCGAACTCGACATCGCCGTCATCGAGGATGCCGCCTATCGCGCGCTGCGCTATGACGGCGAAGGCGAGCCGCCGATCCTGGCGCTCGACTGCATCAGGTCCGGCGGCATCGACAAGGCGCGCACGCTCTATTGCGGCTCGTTCTCGAAGATACTGTCGCCGGGCATGCGCGTCGGCTGGGTTTGCGCCCCGCGCCACATCGTCGAGAAACTGGTGCTGATGAAGCAGGCCTCGGACCTGCACAGCCCGTCGATCAACCAGGTGGTGATGCATCGTGTCGCCGAAGCCGTCTTCGACGGCCAGGTGGAAAAACTTATCGGCGCCTATCGCGAGCGCCGCGACGGGCTGCTCTCGGCACTGGAATCCAATATGCCGGAAGGCGTGACCTGGAGCCCGCCCGGAAGGCGGCATGTTCGTCTGGGTAACGTTGCCGGAAGGGGCCGACGCCACCGAGCTTCTGGCGCGGTCGGTGAAAGAAGCGCGGGTGGCCTTCGTGCCGGGCAGCGCCTTTTATGCCGACGGCACCGGGCGCAACACGCTGCGGCTGTCCTTCACGCTCGCCGACCGGCGCGCGGTGAGCGAAGGCATTCCAAGGCTAGCCGCCATCCTGAAGGGATAGGCCGGCGCCGGAGGCCGGCTTTTCCTCCGCCATCACAGTCACCATCCGCTCAAGCTTTGAAAGCCTGGTGCGAGCGAGCTTGCGGACCGGCTTTTCGAAACCTTCTTCGCCGCTTTCGACGACGAAGACCAACGTCATGAAATCGAGCATGAACTCATCTATGGCTGCCGAGACCTCGCGCGACCTGCCCTTGAACCGGCGCAGCAGAGCGGTTGCTTCCTCGATATCCTCGACACCGGCGCTGTCGACCAGCGCTTCGAGCCTCTGAAAACTATCCAATAGCAATTCCTCCCACCGGGGCACCCAACCCGGTTGTGAGCGGAAAGTTCCAAACTGTGAGTGCTCTCGCGAAGAAATCGCCTCCACCGCTTCCGCGGTTTCGACGGGCCATCGGCAATTTGTTGTTCGGGTGGAACCTCCGCGGCCAACAAAGGTTCTTACCAGGTCTGATCCCCCCTCAGACCCCTGAAGGCTAGACATGCTTTCCAAAGGCCCGCCGGATCCCCTCCCGGCGGGCTTTTTGTTTGCTGGATAGAACAAGTATCCGCATTGACGACGCCCTGTCCGAACCTAAATTCGAACCTCACGAGGAGGCATCTTTATGGAAACCCAGGAATTGCATCGCGGCCGGCTCATCGACCACATCCAGCTGGTGGTCAGGGATCTCGCGGCCAGCCGGCGTTTCTACGAGGCGGTCCTGCAGGCGATCGATGTTCCGATCGGTGGGAGCGGCGACGATTTTTTCTGGGCCGACGAGCTGTTTGTCTCCACTGCCAACAGCCGGGCCGCACAGGGAAAGCTCACCGGTCGCCATCACCTGGCTTTCCAGGCAAGGGACCACGCCATGGTCGACGCCTTCTACAAGGCCGGACTGGCGGCTGGCGGCACGGACAATGGCGCGCCGGGCGAACGGCCCTATCATCCTGGCTATTACGCCGCCTTCCTGCTCGATCCCGACGGCAACAACATCGAGGCCGTCCATCATGGTCCGCATAGTCGCAGCGCAGCTTCGGTGAAGATCACCTTCTAAGCTGCCGATATTCAGCCGGCCGTGATCTCGGGCGCATGGGCGATGCTGGAGAGAGGCTGCCTTGCGTTGCCAGATTGATGGCCACGATGCTAACCGTGCAAATGGCGGGCGGGAATCGGCATCGAAGCAACGTGCGCTGCAAAATCCTCAATAGAACTCCCCTTACCTCCGTGGAGATATATCTTTTATGCAAAACCCAACAAGGGCGATCTGTGCCGCCACGCTTTTATTTGCGATCGGGGCCGTGGGCCTCACAAGTATATCACCTTTTGCTTATGTTTCATCGGCGCAGGCGCAGGAGGAATATCTTCCGACCCAGAAGGATTTTGTCGGCAAATGGAAACTCAACGGCGGAGCCATCCGGCCGCCGCGCGATATGAAGGATGCGCCGACACCGGAACAGGAAGCGGCCGCCAATGAATTCCAGCAGACGGTGACCGCGTTTTACGGCGCGTTCGACTATCTGGAGATCACGGCGGACGGCCGCTACAACTTTCATCAGCCGGGTGATCCGACGTCGGGGCCTTGCGTCTGGTGCGGAACCTGGTCCTTCAGCAACAGTTCGGCGTGGCTCAAGCTGGAGACGGCGCCCCGGCTGGATATCTACGCCAAGGACGGCGACATGCAGATGACCTACACTGTCGAACCCGACGAAAAATCGAAATATGCATGGCTGGTTTTCGGTTGGACGAAGGCCGAGTAGGCGGCGGCGCGCGGCTCGCCACACCTAAACGGGCCTAAGCGGCTTTTCATCCATCTCGTATCCTCGTATACGAGATGGAGTCAACCGCCGAGGAGCCCGTATGAGTCCACTGCCTGAAACCGTGCCGTTTTTCAGCCAGTGGGAGACGCCAGATATGACGCTGGACGTGCTCGCCGACGGCGCGGATGTTGCCCTCAGGCGCGATCCGCTGTGGCGGGGATCGGGCGCGGAAACACTCGATGAATATGCGGTCTGGGCGGCCAATATCTGCGGCATGGCGTGCCTGAAGATGATCCTGGCAAGCCGCGGCGAGATCGTGCCGACGATCGAGCTTGCCAGGCGCTGCACCTTATATGGCGGCTATGTCGTCAACGGGGGATCGATCAAGGGGCTGATCTACGCGCCCTTCGTCAGCTTCGTGAAAGAGGTTTTTGGACTCCGGGCCGAGGTGGTGACCAATGTCGCGACGGCCGAGATTCCGGCGATCATGCAGCGGACGCGCTTCTTCATCGCGTCGGTCAGCAGTTCGATCCGCTGGCCCGAGCGCGAGCCGCCCTCGAAGGGCGGTCATCTGGTGCTGGTCACGGCGGCATCCAATCAGGGTTTCCGCTTCCACAACCCGTCCGGCCATGACCCCGCCACACAGGCAGACGCAGTGTTGGCGCCGGCCGATTTCGACCGCTTCTTCGCCAATCGCGGCATTGCCGTCGCCATTTGATTTTTTTTGACAGTCGAGGGATTTCGATGACCGGTAAGACAAGAGTGGCCATCCTCTATGGCGGGCGTTCGGCCGAGCATGACGTGTCGCGCCTTTCGGCCGCCAATGTGCTGAAGGCGATCGACCGGACGCGCTACGACATCGTGCCGATCGCCATTACCAAAAGCGGCAGATGGCTGCTGCAACAACTTGATGACGCAGCAGGGGCGCCGGCATCCGAAGATGGTGCCGAGGTCGCGCTGCTGCCCGGCGGCAAGGGCCGGCTGGTCGCCGTGTCGCGGGATGGTACGCAGCCTGACCTGCCCCCCATCGACGTCGTCTTTCCCGTGCTGCACGGGCCGTTCGGCGAGGACGGCTCGGTGCAGGGCTATGCCGAGGTCGCCGATGTAGCCTATGTCGGCTGCGGCATCCTCGCGTCGGCCGCGGCCATGGACAAGGATGTCGCCAAGCGGCTGATGCGCGAGGCGGGATTGGCGGTTGCCCGCTCCGTCACCGTGCATCGAAACGGCAAGCATTCCTTCCAGGAGATTGCCGGGGCGCTCGGCCTGCCGTTCTTCGCCAAGCCGGCGCGCCAGGGCTCGTCCTTCGGGGTCAGCAAGGTGAATGACAGGGATGGCTTCGAGCAGGCCATCGACACGGCTTTCCGCTACGACGGCAAAGTGTTGATCGAGGAATTCGTCGAGGGCCGCGAGATCGAGTTCTCGGTGCTGGAGCGCGCCGGCGGGTCGCTGACGGTGTCGCTGCCCGGCGAGATCATTCCGGCCGGCAAGCACGGCTTCTACACCTATGAGGCCAAATATCTCGATGCCGACGGCGCGCTGGTCAAGGTGCCCGCTGATGTCCCGGCCACTGTGGCCGACAAAGCGAGGGAGATGGCGCGTCAGGCTTTTCAGGCGCTCGGCTGCGAAGCCATGGCGCGCGTCGATTTCTTCCTGCGCGCCGATGGCAGCCTGCTCGTCAACGAGGTCAACACCATTCCCGGATTCACCGACATCTCGATGTACGCCAAGGCGCTGGCCGCCTCAGGCATCGGCTACAGCCAGACCATCGACGTGCTGATCGAGCACGCGCTGGCCAGGCATGCGGCGCGCTGATCCGATCGGTCGAGAGCGGCCGATGCGGCCCGGATCATTGCCTGTGAGCGAGGCGTATTTCATCGTTGGCTAAAGTTGCACGTCCGCTCTATATGCCCGATCATGGCATTTGGCAGGGGAGGCATCACGTGGCCAATCGTCGAAACGGCACGGCGTCTCCGGCTGATGGGCTAGGGGACGCCCTTTCAGCAGCCGCGCCCCATCCGCGAACCTCTTTGCCCAATGTGGCGGCCATCGTCACGACGGTGGCGGCACTGTATTTCGGGCGCGAGGTTTTTCTGCCGATCGCGATCGCGCTGCTGCTGACCTTCGCACTGGCGCCGCTTGTCTCAGCTCTTAAAAAGATCGGCATTCCCCGGATTGCCGCCGTCATTGCCAGCGTGCTCGGCGCTTTCGCGGCCCTTGGCCTGTTCTCCTTCATCGTCGCCACGCAGGTCAGCGAACTGGCGCAGAACATCCCGGTCTACCAGACCAACATCCTGACCAAGATCCGCTCGCTCAAGGAAACCGGGGTCGGGGGCGGGATCCTTGCCAGACTGAGCAAGGTGGTCGAGCGTGTCGGCCAGGAGATCGACAGGCAGGACCCCTCGCTGCCGGCTGCCACCCCGGAAAAGCCGCCGCGCGAGCCGGTGCCGGTCGAGATCGTCGCGCGCGAAAGGCCGCTCCAGGTCCTGCAGAATATCGTCGGGCCGCTGATCAGCCCGCTTGGGTCGGCCGGACTGATCATCGTCGTCGTCATCTTCATGCTGCTCGAGCGGGAGGATCTGCGCGACCGCTTTATCCGGCTTGTCGGCTACGGCGACCTCCACCGCACCACCGAGGCGCTTCAGGATGCCGCCAAGCGGGTGGGCCGCTATCTCTTGATGCAATTGGTCGTCAACATCGTCTACGCCGTACCGATCGCGATCGGGCTCTGGGCCCTCGGTATTCCCAATGCGCTGCTGTGGGGGCTGCTGGCGCTGGCGCTGCGTTTCGTTCCCTATATCGGCCCGATCATCGGCATGCTTTTGCCGCTGTTCCTGGCGCTGGCCGTTGCGCCGGGCTGGTCGCTCGTGCTGTGGACCGCCGCCCTGTTCGTAGTGATGGAGCTGATCACCGGCAATATCATCGAACCCTGGCTCTACGGTTCGCGGACAGGGCTGTCGCCGCTGGCGATCATCGTCGCGGCGATTTTCTGGACGTGGCTCTGGGGGCCGCTCGGGCTGATCCTGTCGACACCGCTCACCGTCTGCCTGGTGGTGCTGGGCAGACACGTGCCGCAGTTTGAATTCCTCGACGTGCTGTTCGGCAACGAGCCCGTGCTCGAACCCCATGCGCGCCTGTACCAGCGGCTTCTGGCCGGCGATCCGGAAGAAGCCACCGACCATGCCGAGGAGATGCTGGAGGAGAAATATCTGGTCGAATTCTACGACAAGGTTGCCATTCCGGCGCTTTTGCTGGGCGAACAAGACCGTGTGCGCGGCGTCATGGGCGATTTGCAAAGGCGGCAGGTGGCGGCCAGTGCCCTGGTGCTGGTGGCCAATCTCGACGACAGCGCGCAGGAGGAGGCAGGCGAGGAGGAGGCGCCGCCCGTGGCCGCAGAGGCGAGCGACGATGGCGATCCCAACGGGGAAGACGAGACCGACCTGCCCGATGGAACGGATATGTCCGTGCTTTGCGCCGGTGGGCGTGGCGAGCTCGACGACGCCGCCGCCGCGATGCTGGCGCAGGTGCTGGAGGTCCAGGGCGCGACGGTATCGAAAGCCGGCTTTGCGGATATGGAGCCCGCCAGCATTCGCCGCCTTGAGCTCGAAACCGTCGACACTGTCGTGGTCGGATTCCTGAACCGGGATTCCGTCAAGCACGCCCGTTTTCTGGTTCGCCGGCTGAAGCGTGCGAAGGCCGCACTTCGGGTGGGAATCGTGTTCTGGTCGGAGGCCGGCAGCGAGGACAAGGAGACGGCCGACAAACTGGCCCGTGACTTGAACGCGGATTTCGTGGCGCATGGCATGGTCGACGCCGTGCTGGGCGCGCTGTCAAACGAGCTGCCGGTCGCTCTCAAGCTCGTCGCCAAACGGCGCATGCGGCGACAGCGGGCCGCGTCCAAGAAGGCCACGGCGGCAGCGGCGGATTAGGCCCTGCCTTTGCCTTCTTCGGCAATGTCGGGGTCGACAAGCCAGGCACGAATTGCGGAAAATAGTTCGCACCGATGTCGATTTCCGGGAGGCCCATTCGTCTTCACGATAGGGAGCCGAAGAATTCGCCCAATCAGGAACGATGCGATGACAATCACCATCACGGCATTTGAGCGATCGCCCGATCGCGGCAAGGGACTGGCGCGCGATACGCGCGTTCGCTGGGCGCTCGAAGAGGTAGGGCTGCCTTATGAGGTTCGGTTTGTTTCCTTCGCGCAGATGAAGGCGCCGGACCATCTGGCCCTCCATCCCTTCGGCCAGATCCCCACCTACGAGGAGGGTTCTCTCTCACTGTTCGAGACCGGCTCGATCATCCTTCACCTTGCCGAGCAGCACGCGGGCCTGCTGCCCGGCGATCGCGATGCCCGCGCGCGTGCGATCACGTGGATGTTTGCCGCACTTAACACAGTCGAGCCGCCGATCCTCGAATTAACGACGGCAAAGATATTCGAAGCTGACAAGCCCTGGAGCGAGGAGCGTTTGCCATTGGTGAAGGATCGTGTTCGCGCTTGTCTCGACAGGCTCTCGGCTCGTCTGGACGCCGCCGAGTGGCTCGACGATGCATTCAGCGCGGGCGATCTGTTGATGGTATCGGTGCTGCTGCGACTAAGAATGTCGGGCATTTTGGACGAATATCAAAACCTTGCTGCATATGTAGCGCGCGGTGAAGCTCGGCCTGCTTACATCAGGGCTTTCGCTGCGCAATTTGCGATCAACGCTCCACCGGCCAGCTGAAACATTGGCTGATAAAGCCGAGCCGACAGCCGATTTGACATCAGCTGCCGCCGAAGAGTTGAGCGAGAGCATTGCCCTCAGAGCGAGACGGGCGGCGCCCCCTACCGGTCGACCATCGCCATGCCCCGCTCGGTGTAGCGCGGGCCGGAGACTTTTCCCGGCGCAAGCGCTTCGTCGAGCGCGGCCATCTCGGCGGCATCGAGTTTGATTGTGGCGGCGGCGACGTTCTCTCCCAAGTATTTTGTGCGCTTGGTGCCGGGGATCGGCACGATGTCGATGCCAAAGCCGTCGCCCTTCGCCAGCAGCCATGCCAGCGCGACTTGGCCGGGCTTGACACCGCGGGCAGCGGCGATGTCGCTCACCTTGGCGGCCGCCTCGACATTGGCGTCGTAGTTTTCGCCCTGGTAGCGCGGGTCGTTGCGGCGATAATCGCCGTCGGGATAGTCTTCCGCGCGCTTGACCTGGCCGGTGAGAAAACCTCGGCCGAGCGGCGAGAACGGCACCAGGCCGATGCCGAGTTCGCCAAGCAGCGGGATGATCTCCGGCTCCAGATTGCGCTCCCACAGCGAATACTCGCTCTGCACCGCTGACACCGGGTGCGCGGCATGCGCCCGGCGGATGTTGGCCGCGCCGGCCTCCGACAGGCCGAAGAAGCGCACCTTGCCTTGCGCGACGAGTTCGCCGACGGCGCCCGCGACATCCTCCATCGGCACCGCCGGGTCGACGCGGTGCTGGTAGAGCAGGTCGATATGGTCGGTTCCGAGGCGGCCGAGCGAGGCTTCCACGACCTCACGAATATGCTCGGGCCGGCTGTCGGTTCCAGCCTGCTTGCCGTTTTCGATGCGGAAGCCGAATTTGGTGGCGATCGTCACCTGGCCGCGCTTGCCCTTCAACGCCCGGCCGAGCAATGCCTCGTTGGTATACGGGCCATAGACCTCGGCGGTGTCGAGGAAGGTGCAGCCGAGTTCGATGGCGCGGTGCAGCGTGGCGATGGATTCGGCCTCGTCGGCCGGCCCGTAGGACTGGCTCATGCCCATGCAGCCGAGGCCGATGGCCGAGACCTGCAGCCCCTGGCTGCCGAGCTTGCGTGTTTTCAGGGTCATGGCAGGCGTTCTCCGGGAAGGGTCCAGGAATTATAGCAGCCGATCGCTCAATTCCCACAGGGTGTTCGGCCGCATGCCGATGGCTTGAAGACGACGCGGCCGCCCCATGGCTGCTCACCATGCGGCGGCGCTATTCTTCGACGGCCAGGATCACTCCGGCAATCGCGGCGCCGACAAAAGCGCCCACGGATGCGCCGACAAGGGGATCGGCTGTGATATGGTTGCCGACCACTTCGCCGACACCGCCTCCAGCCAATGTGCCGGCAATTATACCGATGAAAAGGCGGAGAAGTGGATCTGTAGTCAGGCGATTCAGCATCATCATGGCCTTTGCAGCTCGCTCACATGTTGGAGGCGACATCGCGGGTGGACGGAGGCTTGGGCCTATGAGCGGCACGCTGATTTGACGCCTGCGGCGCAACGCTGGGCGTGGCTTTGGCATTCCCAGCGGTGTTGGACGCTTGCGCCTTGCGGCGCCTGAGCCAGTTGGATGACAGTTCGGCAAGGAGACTACGCAGAGCCTTCACCACGTCCTCCTGAGTGCGGCGAGGCCAAAACCTCCATGCACCCAGTTTGTTCCACACCGAAAACAATCGTTCGCGAAACGGGCCTGCCGGCGCGATCGGCCTGTTTGCCGGGTTCTGTCGAGGAGTGGATCGGAGGTCGCGGCATGTTCTGCCAAGCAGGCTGGCAGGTGACGTGACGCTGCCCAGGCCCCAGTGCGCTGAAAGCGGGTTCGGCATCACCTGCCGATATAGGCGGCCAGTTCGTCCGGCGTCCCGTTCGGGAAGGCCTGTTTCAGAAAGTCCAGGAAAGCCGACACGCGCGGGCTGAGCAGCCGCCGAGACGGGTAGAGCGTCCACAGAGCGATCTCCGGCCCGTCAATGTCTCCCCAGTTCACCAGTGTGCCGTCAGCCAAATCGTGGGCCACCAACGAAATGGGAAGACGTGCTGCCCCGACCCCCGCTCGCACCGCATCGCGCACCATAATGAGCGTTCCCAAAGCGAGGACCGGCTCGATTTTTATCGCCGACCGGCCAGCCTCTGTCTTCACGTGCCATATTTGCCGTTCGCCTGTCCCGCGCGCAACGCCAGGGGCCGGACCACCGGTGCGAGGAAGTTGAGGGCTCGCCACGACGACCAGCCGGTCGCGGAGAAACGCCCGTCCGACCAAGCTTTCGTCGGGATCCGGGTTGACCCGGATCACCAGGTCGTAGCCTTCCTCGATCATGTCCACAGCCCGGTCCTCCGTCGTGACCTCCAGCCTCACCTCCGGAAATTTGAGGGTAAATCCCGCGGCGATCCTCCCCATCGCGGTCTGAGAAAAAAGCAGGGGCGCGCTGATACGCAATCTGCCCTTGGGCTTCCGACCGCCCGAGGCGATCTCCGCAGCCGTCTCGTCCAGTTCGGCAAGCAATACCCCCGTCCGCTCGAAGAGCGCCCGTCCTTCTTCGGTCAGCTTCAGGTTGCGCGCGCCCCGTTCAAACAGGCGCAGGTCAAGGCTGCCCTCCAAGTCTCCAACCCGCCGCGACAAGGTTGCCTTGGGCCGGCCGGTGGCCCTTGCCGCTTTGCCGAAACCGCCATGGCGGGCAACGAGGTTGAAATCGGTGAGGGCCAGAAGATCCATGAGTGTTCCACCAGTGAGACGGCGCGTCTAAAATTTCGGCCTGTTTGACTGTTTGTGAGCCACACATATTGGGCCTGTCAAGCAACCCAACAGGAGAAATTCCATGACCATTCTCGTTACCGGCGCCACAGGCAATGTTGGCCGCCAAGTCGTCGAGCACCTCGTCAAGCGCGGCGCCGACGTCCGTGCTCTCGTCCGCGATCCGTCGAAAGCCAGCTTTCCGGCAGGCGTATCGGTCGCGCAAGGCGACTTTCTCGATGTCGATTCACTGCGCAAAGCCATGTCCGGCGTTTCCACCCTGTTCCTCTTGAACGCCGTGGTGCCGGACGAATTCACCCAGGCTTTGGTCGCGCTGAACGTCGCCCGATCGGCGGGCATCGAGCGGATCGTCTATCTCTCGGTGATCCATGCGGACGTCTATGTGAACGTGCCGCATTTCGCCGGCAAATTCGGCGTCGAGCGAATGATCGAGCAGATGGGCTTCCAGGCCACGATCCTGCGCCCGGCCTATTTCATCCAGAACGACCTGATGATCGAAGACGTCATCACCGGCTACGGCACCTACACAATGCCGGTCGGCGCCAAGGGGCTCGCCATGGTCGACGTGCGTGATATCGCCGAGATCGCCGCTCTCGAGCTGCTGCGCCGCGAACGGTCCGCGGAGCCGCTTGCGCTCGAGCGGATCAACCTCGTCGGTCCGCAGACACTGACCGGGACGGATATCGCCGCCATCTGGTCCGACGTGCTTGCCCGCCCGATCAGCTACGGCGGCGACAACACCGAAGGTTTCGAGCAGAATCTCAAGCAGTTCCTGCCTGCCTGGATGGCGTACGACATGCGCTTGATGGGCGAACGGTTCCTGACCGACGGCATGCTGCCCGAGGCCGGCGACGTCGAGCGCCTGACCACGCTTCTGGGCCGCCCGCTGCGTCCCTATCGCGACTTCGCCTCACAAATCGCCGGCTCCGCCTGAGGAACTGCTCTGGTCATCACCAAGGTACGGAAACAGCAGGGCGGCCTTTTGAGGAGGCCGCCCTGGCTGGCACGGGACAAATGCGCGTTCAGCCTGAACCGCCCTACTGCAGGGTGGCCTCACCAGGTCTGTCGAGTTGGGCGTTGACGCGCTCACCATCGTCGCCACCGAGGCCATCCACGAACAGACCAGCTACGCCGTCGAAATTGGTGAGCCCGTCGAATTCAATTGCCGCGCCGATCAGCTGGGCTGCCTGGAAGACAAGGTATTCGACGTCCTCGAGGGCGACGTTTTCGGCCAGATTCCTGACCCTTACATGCTCCGCCACCGCCGTGATGCTGACGATGCCGGTCTTCCTGAAGGCGACCTGGACTGCTGAACGGACGTCATCGCGCAGTCGCGCCGAGTAATCATACCGCATCGAAACCTCCCAAAGGGAATGGTTTTCTGTTCAGGTTGCACAATGCGGCAGGGGCTTGGGCTTGGCAAGTCACTAATTAAATAATACCCAAACAAATCAAATAGTTAGCATAGTTGTGCAACTGTGTGTGTTACGCCGAATACGCATCAGGCTCTTCATGAGCATGACAAGCGGTTCACCCATCGCGAGGTCTTGACGCGCTAGGAGCGGTTTCCTAACTATGAGTTGAGTAAGTTGAATACTCATTCTACGTATTCGTGGTGCTGAGCGAGGGAAGCGCGATGACTGAAGTGGAACGTCCGGAACGGTTGCAGATTATGCTGACGTCAGACGAACTGGCGGCGCTGGAAAACTGGCGCTTCGACAAGCGCATGCCGAGCCGTTCGGCTGCCGTGAGGGAATTGCTGCGGCGCGGTCTTGCCTCGGATGGCTTCCTGACGGCGGAGCAAGGGACGAAGTCGCAAGACTTCGGCATCCTGCCAACCGCCGGCGGCAACGGCATTTCCGACGGCGGCAAGGAGTAGGGCGGTTCAGCGCGCCTGAGCAGCCTAGTCCCGTAGGCCGGTCGGCAGTTGCCGCGACGCGGCGCCGGCTGGCGTACCGGGACGAGACTCTCGGTTCAGAGGATGTTGGTCGTCACTTCGACGATTATCGCGGCACCTTCCAGGCTGCCATTGGTGACGTGCACGACGCGCGATACCCGCAGATCCTGCGTGGTTCCGTCGATCGACAGCGCAACACTTTCGCCGATCCGGGGAACCGCCTGGAAAACGGCGTCCGTGGCCTCCGGCCGGTTGTCGATCGATATGCGGCAGTTGACGGTCATGAGATGTCTCCTGTGTCGGCCCGGTGGTCAACGCAGGGTCCGCGAAATGGTTTCAGGAGCCGGACGCAACTTAATGGCGCCTGGATTCGTAAAGCAGTAATTGCTCCATCGTTCATCGTAACGGAGCAACAGCTCGCTGGGGAGGGCGTTGGGGCTGCCCCGGCGAGCTTGATCCGATTTGCCCAGGGGCGTGGCGTCACCGAGGCATGGAGACGAGTTTCGGAGCCCGCAATTCCCCGGCCATCCTTGCCGCCTGGAAGATTGTCATCAAAACCAGGATGGGCTCACCCTCGGTCGGGTTGATGGTCAGGACGACGCGGCCGAGCTCGTCGCTCATGCCGCAAGACCAATCCTTGACGGCTATCACTTTTCTCGCGGCCATATGCCTTCTCCTGAACCGGAGATCCCCTGCGGGCTACGCCGTCTGGAGTTGGTCGACAGAACCTTTGCCTGACATTGCAACCAGCCGAAGTGCGGCAAATGCGGTCAATATTATGAAAACCGCCGTGACGTTCAGGGACATCGTCGATGCAAGGACGCCCCCGTCAAAGCAACTCAGTTCCATGGCGCTGCACCCCTTGAAGCCACTGACGGTCCGGATGATGATCCTGCTTGGGGCGAAATACAAGCGTTCGCTAATACGCTGATGCCGGCTGGCCAGCCCTGCGCGCAGCTTTTGAGCAGCCGAACGCTTGGTTGCTGGTTCCCGCTCAAGGGCTCGAACCTCGATTCACGCCTTCAAAGGGCGCTGTCCTACCATTAGACGAAGCGGGAAAATGCACGTTGCGCCCCACCCCTAGCCGGTTCGCGCGCCCGGATCAACGCACTGCGGCGGCAAAGCCGACTGAAGGCGCGGTATCAGTCCGGAAAGTTGGTGACAGGTTCCTCGCAGCGGTAGACCGGGCAGCTGCCGTCACGGGTCGGGACATAGGCCGACATCGGCACCTCCGGCCAGTCGCATTCGTTGCCGAACTGCCTGACATAGCGGTCATAGGTGTTGGGGCCGGTGGTCAGCACCACGGCATGGCGGCTTTGGAGCAGTTGCCGGAGTTGGTCGCAACTCATCGTGCGGGTGTCGGGCCTGGCTTCGGCGAGGCCGGTCGCGGCCAGCAGGATCGCTGTCGTCATCAAGGCAATTCGGCGCATCGGCATGGCTGTTCCCTCGAATGGATGTATCGGCCGAAACTCGCACCCCGGTGGGTGGTTCCGCAACCGCCGGCTGGCCGTCTGTGGCGGCGCAACCAAATGGTCCGTCGTGCATTGCTGGGGATGGATGGCAGGAAGCCCTACGAAACCCCGCAATGGCGGCCCGGAAACGGGGATCGCGAGGCCATGTGCTGTTCTTTCTGCGGCGGGCGCGACCACAGCTATGAGGACTGTCCGCAAAGGGATACTGACGCCGATCCAGTGCCGAATGCCCCTGACCCTCCCAAGCCAGACTGATCCGCGCCGGTATGCCGCCAGCAATATGTCAAATGCGACCCGCCGGCATTCGTACATCTGACTGATGTCGTGATTTTCAACGCCGTCCGGCTACATCCTGACCTTACCGGTGTCACCGATTTCCGGGCGGCTGTCGCTGACCGTTGCGGCCAGCATCTTCACATAGCTGACCACGGTGCCGGGGCTGTCCCAATACTGGGCGTCTTTCGGCGTCACCTTAAGCACGCGGATCGAAGGATCATCGGCACTGTCCCACCAGGCCTTGGCCGGGGTCGACCACAACTCCCTGATCTTGGCGCGGTCGTTCGAAACCGCCGCCAGACCGCTGACGGAAACATATTTCTGGCCGCCTGAATCGGCGAAGGCGAGACCGACATTGGGCTCGGCTTCGATCTCGTCATCCTTGTGACTGTCGACATCGGTGAGGAAGTAGACGGCGTTTTCGTCGCGCACCACATGCGCCGCCATCGGTCGTGAGCGGATGTCATCGCCTTCGCGAGTGGCGAGCATACAGAAACCGATCCTGTCCATCAGTTTCCAGACGCGGTCGAGATCGCTGTTGCCGTCGCTCATTGTGTGCCTCCTTATTGAGCCGTCCATGGGGGTGTCGGGTGCAACTCGCGCAGGCGCGCAAGGTTCCGGACATGAACTGCCCGGACTGTTCCTGGGAGGAATGTTGGAGGCGATTGCAACCAAAACGCACCGCGGCGCATTGGTGGCCATGCGCGAAATCCGCGCATGAGGGAGAAGGGGTCGACAGTGACAGATTTGGCGGGCCGTGATGCCTTGATCGCCATCACCGCCGATGCGCGTTTGGCGGCGATTGTCGATTCGTCCTTCGACGCCATCGTTAGCAAGGATCTGAACAGCATCATCACCAGTTGGAACGCGGCGGCGCAACGCATGTTCGGCTACACCGCCGAAGAGGCCGTCGGCCGGTCCGTGCTCATGCTCATCCCCGATCATCTCAAGGATGAAGAGACCGACATCATCAGCCGGGTTCGCAGGGGCGAGCTGCTGGCCAGCTACGAGACGATCCGACGGCGCAAGGATGGCGGCCTCATCGCCGTGTCGCTGACCATTTCGCCGATCAGGAACGCGTCCGGCGAGATCATCGGCGCCTCGAAGATCGCCCGCGACATCACCGCCAGCAAGGAGAGCGAGCGCCGGATCAGGCTTTTGCTCCGCGAGGTGAACCATCGCGTCAAGAACCAGTTCGCGGTGATCCTCTCGATGATCCGGGAGACCAGCAAACGCTCGACCGATCCCCGTGAATTCGAGGAGTTGATCCGTTCCCGCATCATGGCGCTGTCGCGGTCGCACGATCTGCTGGTGAACTCGGAATGGGCCGGCGCCAGCCTCTTCGACCTCGCCCAGGAGCAGCTCAAGCCGTTCGGCCACGAGGCGCGGGTATCGCTGTCGGGACCGCTTTTGACCTTGCAGCCGAATGCCGTGCAAAATCTCGGCATGGCATTTCATGAGCTCGGCACCAACTCTTCCAAATATGGCGCGCTGGCGAGCGAGGCCGGGCGGCTGGAGATCACCTGGCGGATCGTCGAAGGCGCTTCGGACAAGCTGGAAATCCATCTGCTCTGGGACGAGACGATGCCGATGCGTGAGGGAGAGCGTCGGGACGAAAGCACGCGCAAGGGTTTCGGCACCGTCGTCCTGCAACGGGTCGCGCCGCAATCGCTGAACGGCCTGGCGGTGCTGGATCGCAGCCCGGGCCATCTCAGCTGGTCCCTGACGGCGCCGCTGGATTCGATCATCGTTCCGCAGCTCGGCGCCGACCTGCCTGAAACCGAAACGTCCTGAGCCCTTGAGGATTGGCTCCATCAACCTCCCTTTGGCAGATGCGTTTTCAAAAGCGGCCGCATCCTTGCCGCACCTTGCCGTGGATTCAGGAACCGTGACCCGGCGGCCGCGTTGTGGCGTCAAGCTTTCGGAGGGGACATCATGGAACAGCTCGTCGAGGAATTCGGCCATTCCACCTACACCTCGTTTCCGGTCATCGCGGCGCGGCTGTTGTTGGCGACGCTCTATGGCGCGGTCATCGGTTTCGAACGCGAATGGCGCAATCGCCCGGCCGGACTTCGCACGCATATTCTCGTCTGCGTCGCCGCCGCCACCTTCGGCATCCTGACGGTCGAGATCGTGCACGCGCCGATGTTCGCGGGGGAATCGGTCAAGGTCGATCCGATCCGGGTGGTCGAGGCGGTGACCGCCGGCGTCGCTTTCCTCGCCGCCGGCTCGATCATGTTTTCGCGCGGCGAGGTGCATGGGCTGACGACCGGCGCCGGCATGTGGCTGGCGGGCGCGATCGGCGTCGCCTGCGGACTGGGTCTTTGGCAAGTGGCCGGGTTCGGCACGCTGATCGTGCTGATCGTTGCCGGCTTTCTGCGCCGGTTCGAAAGCGGACCCGGCCTTGCCGCCGGTGATGAAGGCAGTCAGGCAAAGGCGGAGAAGGAGGGGGCCTCGGCCCGATCAAAGGGAGGGCGAAGGTAATCCCGTTCGCCGGGAGATGCCGTGAGTGGTTTCACCGAAGAAGCCGGCCAGCAGATCGGCCGTCCCCGCCGGGTCCTCCTCGGGAAAGAAGTGCCCGCCCGGCATCGCCTGGCCGCGCACATCGTCGGCCCAGCCGCGCCACAGCGCCAGCGGCCCGCCTTCGCCGGCATACCATTGCGCCAACGCGCCCTCACCGCTCCATAGCGCCAGCAGCGGGCAGCGAATGCGCCGGCCGGCTGCCTTGGCGGCATGGTCGTGCTCGCGATCGAGCGTGGCTGCCGCCCGATATTCCTCGCAGATGGCATGGGCGTGGGCAGGCGCGCGCAAGGCCTCGACATAGGCCTGACGCACTTCGGCTGGAAACGCCGATGGCGGCGAGCCCCAGCCGTTGAGCGCATTGTCGACGATCGCCTCGGCGGCGCCGGACAGGATCTTCTCCGGCAACGGCTCGGGCTGCGCCAGCAGCGACCATGGCCAATAACCCAGCGCCAGCCTGGCGTCGGCCCGGTCCCAGGCATCGCCAGTCGGCACGATGTCGAGAACGGCGAGCCTGTCGATGCTGCCCCGATGATCGAGCGCCATGCGGTAGGCGACACGCCCGCCGCGATCATGGCCGGCGACCATGAAGCTGCTGAAACCCAGCTTCTCCATCAGCCTCGTCATATCGGCGGCCATGGTGCGCTTGGCATAGGGGGCGTGGTCGGGAGTGGACGCCGGACACGAACTGCCGCCATAGCCGCGCAGGTCGGCGCAGACGACGCTGAACCGGCTGGCCAGAGCGGGGGCGATGTCGCGCCACATCAGATGCGTCTGCGGAAATCCGTGCAGCAACAGCAGCGGTGGCCCGCCGCCGGCGCGCAGGCAGAATATGCCGGCATCGCCGGTGTCGATTTCCGCGCCCTGAAAACCTTCGAACATGATCGCCTCCGGCACGCGCAACGGCCGGCAAACGGGTTTGGTTGCAATGCCGCGCGGCGAGGCGGCCAACCTTTTTCATCGACAGGCGTTGTCCCTTTGAAAGGAAGGTCGCCGCGGGCGACCGTGAAAGAAAGAAGGAGGCAGTGATGAGAATTCTTGCCATCATGCCACTAGGCCTCATGCTGGCGCTGGCAGTGCCGGCCGCGGCCCAGCAGCAGAACGACAGCCAGGCGCCGCAGGCCGACAAATGCAGGGCTCAGACCGAGCAAGGGGCAAAACAGCAGCCTGGACAGCAGGCCGATGACGGCAATTTGACCGCGAAGCTCAACGACTGCGGCGGCGTGCTGAAACCGCCCCCGACGGGCGACCAGGGCATGGCGGCGCCGGCGCCGAACGAAGGCAAGACGCCGGTGATCAAGCCGGGTGAAGTGCCGCCCCAGCCGCCGAAGCAATAACCTCCGCTCGCTGGTATTATCGCGCAAGCTAATGGAACCTCGTTATCTCAGGGGCGTTTCTCTCACGACTTGGAATTCGGAGAGATTATCGTGAGAGATATTGCGACCACAGCCACGTTGCTTGCCTCGATTGCCATCGTGATTGCCTTGATTCTGCTGGCGCCGAAGAGTTTTGGCTTCGAAACTTCACACCCGATCGTACAGGGCGAGCTTCCGCCGGAATAATCGATCGAGTATTGCGGGTGATCAGGACGATTTGCGTGAAGCAGGCGAGGCACGATGTCCCGCCTGCTTCTTTTCATTGAAACCGCTATCGCACCAAGACGCCGGAGTGGCTGCAGAGCGCTGCGAACGCTTCCTGTGCCTCGGCAGCACCTGCATTGTTATCCAAGGCTGCTTCGACCTTCTCGCGCGCCGCCTGGTAGAACGGGCCGCGTTTGGCCTGCGGCCAGTCGATCAGGATTTCGCTGGCATCCTTGAGCGTTGCGACGTCGCGGATCGTGTCCGACCCATGCGGCTTGATCCGCATCGGTGTGGGCAAAATGAGCTCGGACATGTCCTG
Source organism: Mesorhizobium sp. M7A.F.Ca.MR.245.00.0.0 (assembly GCF_003997415.1). Lineage (NCBI taxonomy): Bacteria > Pseudomonadati > Pseudomonadota > Alphaproteobacteria > Hyphomicrobiales > Phyllobacteriaceae > Mesorhizobium > Mesorhizobium sp. M7A.F.Ca.MR.245.00.0.0. Next base: position 24,604 of record NZ_RZTE01000052.1, read on the forward strand.
TTTTCCATCTACTGGAGGAGTTTTGCTTCGCGCGCGGCGTCGATCATCGCCCGCATCGCTTTTTCCGCTGGCGTCCAGCCATCCAGCGCATCGCGGCAACTGCGCAACGCCGCCCGGTAGCGCCGTCCCTGGCCAGCCGGCCAGTCGCCGAGGCATTCCAGCCCTTCCCAGGCGCTGCGGATGATGCGCTCGCGCTCAGGCGCGAATTTTAGCCTGATGGGGCGGGGAAACATCTTGTCGTTCAATGGTCGTCTCCATGATTGCCGCAAGTGTCGCTGGCGACATGCGTGAGAGGCGATCGGTAACGTCGGCGGCAGGACAGGGTTCCCTTCCCAGGAGATCAAATCTCGGCGTCGATGTCCGACAGCGATCTCGGCGTCGGCGCTTCGGCGCTGTGCTGCGCTGGGCGGTCATGCTCGAACTGTTCGGTGCCGGGCAGAGCGTGCAGCCAGGTCTCGCGCCTGGAGGTCCACAATTCATATTCGGGCACGAGATCGGTCGGCGCGATGTCGAGGCTGCCGATCGCCACCTCGGCCTCGTTGTCGTCGACCCAGGCGACGCGGCCGCCGCATGTCGGGCAAAAGCTCCGCGTGCCATAGGAGCTGACGAGGCCGGTGGTCTCGAAGGCCTCGCGCGGCCAGATGGCAAAGGCCGAATAGACCGAACCGCCGGCCTTGCGGCAATCCTTGCAGTGGCACAGGCCAACGCGCAATGGCGGGCCGTGAACCTCGAACTGCACGCCGCCGCACAGGCAGCTGCCGGTCCTGCGTATGGTGTCGGACATGGCGACCTCCCTCAATGCGTGGCGCTGCGGGCCGGGTGGGACAGATGCTCGTCTGCCGTTTCGTTGGCCAGGATGAGAAACCGGGAAAAAGACATCCTGTTCACCGTACCACCAGGCCCGGTTGACACGGCCCGCAGCATCTTCAACGCCGCCCAGGCGAAATGGTTTCGGCTAGCCGCGGGCCGCCATATGGGCGTCGAGCTTCTTGCGCGAGGGGCCGTAGCGCTTAATGATGGTCTGTGCCTCGCCTGGCGGGATGCCGTATTTGCGGGCAAAGGCGGCAACCTCGTAGGGCTCTTCGCTCGAGACCTGCTTGCGGTCCTGTTTCGTCTTCGACTTGTCGTCAGCCATCTCAGGCCTCGCTTTCTGTTGTCGGGGACGCGCAGCCTTCGGCGCCCGCGATCAACACGACATAACACAGATTGGCGCCGCCGGTTCCACCAGACGACACGGCCTGGGCTGCGATAGGCCTGTATCAGGCCGAGGGCTGCATGGGGTCGGCGGCGGCAGCGTGGTCGCCGTCACATTCGGAGCATGCCGCGCTGAGGCCGGGGCAGCCGCGCCGGTGCGTGCCGGCGGGGCAGCAATGGCCGTTGGAACTCGTCCAGCGGGGGCATTCGAAGACCTGGCCAGCGCCGCCGCAGCCGCTGCACTCCAGCGGTGCCGACCGCTCGCCATGAGATGTCGCCCCAAACCTGACGCTCGTGCGCAAATTTCAGCCCACCCAAAATCCCTGCACCGACACACCGGTGCATTAGCCCCGACTAACGATATCACGTCCGTGATTACCAACAAGTTTCAACATCGCTATGCGCCGGAAAGCCGTCCGGGCCGGCGTGTCGTCAGGCCGGCTTCAGCCGCATCGCGGCGAGATACATGAGCGCCGAGGCGGCCTGCCCGCGGTCCCAGCCGGCGGCCTCGACCTTGCGGAGCAGGGCGTCGAGATGCGGATCAGCCCTTGCATTCCTGTTCGTAGGCGGTGTGACGCTTCGAAACCCCTCTGCGATCCTGTCGAGAAAAATTGGCCTGATGTGTCGGACCTGGCGCCGGTCGCGCGTCCTAGGAGCGATCAACCTGCAAAGCTGGAGAACGAGCATGTCGTCGCAAATCACTCAATCACCGTGGCAGACCGCGGCCCTTGTCGTCGCCCGGCTGATCTTCGCCGGCGTCTTCCTGATGGCCGTGACCTTCAAGTTCATGGGCATGGACGCCACCGCCGGCTATATCGCCGCTGCCGGCTTCCCATTTCCGCTGTTCCTGGCCTGGTGCGCGGCGATCCTGGAAGTCGCGCTGGTGCTGTGCTTCCTGACCGGCGCCTTCTTCTCGCAGGCAGCCCTGGTCGCCGCCGCCTATGTGCTGTTCCTCGGCTTCGCCTTTCACGGACCCAGCCACTGGGCCGACAACCAGGCCGAGTTCGGCTTCTTCGTCGACCATTTTTCGTTCCTGGCCGGACTGCTGTTTGCGGCCGTACATGGACCGGGCAAGGTGCTTTCGCTCAATTCGGGATGGCCGGGCAGGGCTTGAGGCGTGGGCAGCGGGCCACCGCGGACGCCCGCCGGCCCCGCTCACAGCTGGTCGTTGTAGGGTTCCTTTATCTTGCCGACCATGCGGGCCAGCTTCGAAAAAGACGGCATCTCCGCCTCCGGCTGGCACTGGTTGGCGAGTTCCAGCAGCCGGATCGGAAAGTTGACGGCGTCGCGGCTTGACGCGGACATGCCTTCGGACCGCTCCTGGTTGGTCTCGCCGGCCTCGGTCTTGCGCAAGGCCAGGTCGATCTCCTCCGCCGTCAGCACCCCCTTTTGAACCAGGAGGCGGTTGATCGAGGCGACGGCCATCAACAGGCCTTCGAGTTGCAGGTTGGCGACATTCATGGCGATTGCTCCCGTGGCTGGGGTTGAAACGCGCGAGCGGCATTTCCGCTCCAGAAAGGCTGCGGGCGAACGCCTATTCCTGCGTCAGCCGTTCGCCATATTCGCGCCACAGCGCCTTGACCTCCAGGTTGCCGAGGCTGCCGATCGAAACATCCCCACAGCTGATGGCGACGGCGCCGATGTCGTATTGGGGGTAGGCGTTGGCGACGAAACGGATGGCTTCGCCCAGCGAACGCACGCGGATGACTGGATCGGCCTGACCCTGGCCGGTGCTGCGCACCCCGGAAACCGTGGCCGGTGCATGCCGCATCCTGAACACGGATGCCATGGCTGGTCTGTCCATCGTCCTCTCCCACAAGGCCGTGCGACGGGAATCATTCCATGAGCTTCGACGAATGATTTCACACCTGCCGGCCTGTGACCAGCCGCCGGCAAAAGCAGGGTTTTACGCGCTTGCCAGCGTCGCTCCGAGTGGGAGTTCCGACCGGTCTAGGAATTTTTTCTCAGAAAACGGTTGACGGGGTGAGTGCAGCTATGCTACATTTTTGTCCATGGTGCTGAGTTGCGCCACCGACCCGCCGCCGAGGCGGGTTTTTTGTTTCTGGCTTTGTGCTGCCGTATTTTGCGAGACGTTTCTCGTCGTCAGTCGAAGGTTGAAACCGGCATTCGCTTGACGACCCGAAAGGTGGCTCCTTGGACGACAAAACGTCAAGGCATGTCCAGCCGGTCACGAAGCGATAATGTGTTGCCGGGTGCTGCGCGAACTTCCACGTCTCGGACTGCATTGTCTCAAAGGTGGCGCCTTCGACTCGATAGGCGAAGTGATGAGGAATGTTACCTTCCCTGGGCGTGTTCTCGTGCTCGGTGCTTAGCGGCATTTCGTCGAGGATCCGGATGATCACCTGATTGGTGAACAGAACACGCAAGACATGGTGTTCGTCGCCGGGGATTATGAAGTCGGCCACGACCGCGTCATTTGTCCAGCGCAATTCGTGCAGGTCGCTTTGGACGCAATCTATCTCGGGGGTTACTCTGATCGGATGGTATCGAGGCAATCGGACTCGCCTTCTATCTTGGCCATCAGCCACCGCGACGCCGCCGCCTTTGATTGAACCAAATTACACCAGTCTTCAAGAGGCTCACGATGACCCGCTACGCCACCATCATCACCGATGCTGACGGCCAGGAAATCGTCAGCGCCATTGGCGAATTCGAGGGCGCCGCACCGCAGCCTCGTCTGGGGCGTGTCGAGCAGGTCGCACCCGGCGTAAAGATCGGCATGGTGCGGGACGAGGCCGGCGGGTTCGGGTTCCCGCAGGCCGGCATCGCCGGGCACCTTGTCGGGTCTGGTCATGGCGCGTCTCAGGGCGCGGGCCGGCGTGGCAAAGCCTGTCGCGGCGGCAAAGCCTGCCGACGCGGCAAGGCCAAAGCGCATCCAGGGAGCCAAGAAGCGGACCAGGAAGAAATCCGCTCGTTCAAAGAAACCGGCCAGCCGGGCCGGATCGATGCCGAAGCCCGGCATTCCCGCTGCCAACGCCGTGGGTGGTGGTGATGTCCATGACTGAAAAGACAGCCGCCAGGCCACGCCGCAAGCCGGCGAGACGCAGGTCCGCCGCCAAACCGGCCGCGACACAGAAGCCGCGCCGCAAGCGCGCCAAGAAAACACTGGGCGACGATTTCCTGGCCGCCGTGCGCGCCGATTTCCGCACACATGGCGCCGGCGTCATCGCCGAGGTGCGGGCCGACAAGCCGGATCAGTATCTGAAGATCGTGCTGTCGGTGCTGCCCAAGGATTTCGATGCCACGATCAACCAAATGGACGGCCTGAGCGATGACGAAATCCGCAGCCGCATCCGCGCCCTCGAGGCCGTCGTCAAGCCGTTCCTCGAAGAGCCCGGCGATGTCCGTGAAGACGGAATATCTGGCGCTGATGGCCGAACTGGACAGACGGCGCCGGACCAATCAATTGGTGGCCTATAGACCGTATCAACGCCAGGCCGAGTTTCACGCAGCGGGCGCCCAGAACCGCGAGCGGCTGTTCATGGCCGGCAACCAGCTCGGCAAGACCAGGGCAGGGGGCGCCGAATGGGCCATGCATCTGACCGGCCGTTATCCCCAGTGGTGGCAAGGCAAGGTGTTTGACTCTGCCGTCAGGCTGTGGGCGGCCGGCGTCACCGGCGAAGGCACGCGTGACAATCCGCAGCGCGTGCTGGTCGGCCCGCCGCAGCAGCAGGCGGCCTGGGGCACCGGCATGATCCCGGCCGACGCCATTGTGCAGACCTTCATGGGCCGCGGCGCACCGGGCGCGCTCGACAGCGTCGTGGTGCGCTGGGGCGGCGGCGGCGACGTGCAGACCGACGAGTCGGTGCTGTCGTTCAAGAGTTTCGAGAAGGGCCGCGAGAAATGGCAGGGCGAGACTTTACACGGCGTCTGGTTCGACGAGGAACCGCCGCTCGATATCTATTCCGAGGGCCTGACCCGCACCAATGCAACGGGCGGCATCACCATCGTGACGTTCACGCCGCTGCTTGGGATGTCGGACGTGGTGCTGTTGTTTTTGTCGGCGGGAGAGGTGGAGCGGATGGCGAAGGGGTGATTTCGCGCTCGCTCGCGCGTTTCCTTTCCCTTGTGGGGGAAGGTGGATCGGCGCGCAGCGCCGAGGCGGATGAGGGGTGTTCCAGCGAAGTGGAACGTTGGCCTTCCCGGGACACCCTCATCCGACCTCGCTTCGCGAAGCCCTTCTCCCGCAAGGGGAGAAGGGGAGGCAGTTCTCACCCCGTCACTTCCACTACCGCTCTGCCACAAATTCAGGCGGTTGCCGGCAATGATGAATGCCAGACCGCATGATGCGAAATCTGGTTGTGCTCGATGCAACTGGCTGCCAGTTTGCTGATTTCAGGATCGGCCGACGCCCGCGCCCATTCGACGAAGGCATCGACGACCACCAACCTTGCGCGACCGGCCAGCCCAAGACCGTAACGCCGCACCACCGGCTCGGAATGGTCAAGCATCTTGCGGATCATGGCTGATACATCGTCCCGCCATTGCTCGGAAATATCCGAGATGACCGAAAACGCCGTTTGCGGCTTGAGCAAAGCGGCGTGCTGGCGCGCAAGCCTCAACTGCCAGTCCCGGGCAAAGCGGACGAACTGGACAGCTCCCATGCGCACGGCGTCATGCTCATCATCAAGAGCAAACAGGGCCTGCGCCAGGTACTCGCCATGGTCACGCGTGCTGCACCGCAAGATGGATTCCACGGCATCGAAACGCGTGCGCGAGTTGCTATCCCCAAGCAGTGCGGCCAGTTCGCTCACCATCGAACTTATGTTCTGGTTTTGAAACGTGGCCAGAAACGCGCCCGCCGCTCGGGTCCGGGCGTTGGGCGATGTCAGAAGGAGACGAAGGCTTTCCAACGGCACCGTCCTGCCAAGATCGGCAAGCAGGTCGCTGGCTAGCGCGCCATCGTGTTCATCGGTGGACGACAGCAGAAGCTGCAGGATCTCCGGGCCCGTCGGGGCATTTGTCGATTTGCCGAGCGGCAGCAGGATCTTGCCGCTTTCGCTGAAATAAAGATGAGCAACCTCGCTGTCCTCGGCGGACAAGCGCATCGCGTCGAATAGATCTGTCATGGCAAAGAGTGGCTGCCCCACCCGCGTAGAGTAGAGGCCGCGCGGAAGGCGCCGGCCCAAGACGCATCGGCTTCACCGATGCGGAGACGAGCCTTAGCGCATATCAACGTAGAAGAAAAGACGCGTGCCGCAAAAGGTGGTCCGCATCAAGCGCCGGGCAGTATGATGCCGGGAGGGCTTATGGGTATTTGCTGCCCGCAAGCTGTCTGGCACGGGCCTTGGAATCGGTTGCTTTCCGGGTTAGCGGTTGGCACCATATTCTTTCATCACCTGTAATCTGATTGTACCAGACATTGCATACTTTGTTTGGTGTGTCGGGGATACAAACCTTGCGTTCGAACCCTGAAGAATTGGCGTACATCTTGCAGGTTTTCTTACTCGTATCATATGGAACGTTCGATTGGCATGCTGACGCGCCGGCGGCAATGGCCACAACGATTGCTATGCGGATCATGTATCTCCCCCAAATTCGCCAGCAGCTTTGCATTGATAAACAGTATTATCAATGGCGGTTACTCGTCCTGGCAAATAATTTAGGCAGATTGATATGTCCCGACACGTCACCTTCATGACCATCGACGATGCCGCGCACTACACGCCGCAGGAGCGCGCGGCGATCGTCGCCGCCTATCCGGCGCACGAGCGCGAGGCACGCGCCCGCGGCATTCCGGTGCTGGGTTCGGGCCGCATCTTCCCGGTGGCCGAGGCGCTGATCGCCTGCGAGCCGTTCCGGCTGCCGCGCTACTGGCCCAGGCTCGGCGCGCTCGATTTCGGCTGGGACCATCCTTCGGCCGCGGTCGAGCTCGCCTGGGATACGGAGGCCGATGTCGTCTATGTCACCAACGGTATCTATACGGTAAGCGAAGGCCGATGGTTCCGCGCCGCCGATGCCCGCACCGGGCGCACCATGCAGAAGGGAACGACGGTGCATGTCCAGCAGGGCAACGCCTCGGCTGATTTTGTCTTTGCCTTCCAGACGCTGAACCCTGTGATCGGCACCGATGACATTGTGCTCTCGTTCTACCAGTCCGACGACACCGTCGGCGATATCCAGGCAGCCGCGCAAGGCATCATCGACCAAGCCCAGGCCGCTGCGGACGTAGCGACGGGCGCCATGACGACGGTGATCGATCCGCAATTCGCGACCAAGGCGCCCGCCGAGGCATTTTACCCGCCGATAGCACCCACATACATCCGCACCGCCTTCTACGACAGCTCTCAGGTGGCAGGCAGCGGCGCTGTGTACCGCAAGAATGGAACGAATGTCGGGGATTTGGTGATCACGCTGAGCGATGGCATGACGAAGACAGGCTATACGCTCGCCTCAATTCCGGTGGCGGCATCAATGCTCGGGGCGCGTGGTGGCGGTGCGAATGCCACGGCTGCTATCAGTGCACTGCTCGCGGGCAGCTATCCGCATGTGCTGATTGACGGCTCCTACCAGACCGACGGCAACCACACGATCTCGACAGCGAAGAAGCGCGTCGAATGCCTGGGTGGCTCTGCCCTGATCCTGCGCGCGCCAGTCGGCACCGTTACCGGCCACCATCCCGTCATCGATATTGCTGCCGATGACGTCCTGATAGACGGTGACCTCACGATCGATGGTGGATCACATGCCGGCTACCAGGCTTCTATCGGTATTCGCGTCGGCCTCTCCACTGGTGCACGCCGGAAGCGGCCGACAATCCGCGGCGTGAAGGTTCGCAATCTTGGCCTTGCCGGTGTGATGGCGCTCTGTGTCGACAGCCCGACGATTGAGGACATTGACGGCTATAACATCGTCACGCCAACCGGCGGCGAGTTTGGCGACACGGTTTACGTGGCCGGCGTCCGCAAGCCGATCGTGCGCAACATCCGGTCGGCGAAGTGCAAACGCGACGGTGTCGTGTTGACCTATACGGGAAATCTAAACACCACCGACGTGTTGGTCGATGGGGTTTTCGCGGACGCACATCTCGACAACCCCTCCGCCGGTGTCTGGGTGGAGATGACCGGTGCGCGAGATCCGAGAGGGATCATAACTAACGTGGTGGCGAATGACTGTCTGGTTGGCGTAGCCGCGACTGACGCCAACAGCGAGATCGTTATTTCGAATGTCAAGGCAATAGGCAACCGGCTCTCCGGTAGTTCTGCCGGTAACGTCTTCGGCGTTCAGATTCAGTCGGGCCGGCTCGATAACTGGTACATCGATCGTTACAACACCGCCCTGCAATTGGAGCCAAACGGCGAATTTCAGTTCGCCCTCAGCTCGCAAGTTGGATCGTTTGCGACTGGCGAAACGGTCAGCGGCGGCACCTCTGGCTCCGCCGGAACCCTGCGATTCCAACATTTTGAAATCGTCATCACCGGTTCAACCGTCGACTATGAACTCGGTGAGACGGTGACAGGCGGTTCATCCGGCGCGACGGGCATCTTGGTCGACTTCTTTGCCAACGTGCTAAGGGTCTTGCCGATAAGCGGGACGTTTCAGGCCGGTGAGACAATCTCTGGAGGCACCTCTGCGATTGCCAAAACAGCAAACAGCGCGACCCGGCGCATCTATGTGCGCGGTTCGGCCGGCATCTTTCCGGCTGGCGAAACGATCACGGGCGCAACGTCAGGTGCCACAGCCGTAATCGCCGCGCCCTACCAGACGCCTCTTGCGATCGGTCCGGGCACGTTGATGAACTGCTCGACCGACGCCGTCGTCGTTGCGAACGTAGTGACACCGGCGAGCCTTAGCCTTTCTGGCATCAGGGGAAACACCCAGTCGCATGGCATCCGGTTCAACCTTTCCGTGGGCCAACGGCTGCGCAAAGCCAGTCTCAGGGACATCGCCCTGAAAAACTCGACCTCCATTGGCGTTGCTTTTCGAGTAACCACCGGCGGCGCGATAGACGAAATGCTGGTCGATGGCTTTGACATGACGGAATGGGTTGGTGATGGCACCGGCAGTTCCATCACGGCCGGCATCGTGACCAGGTTTATTGGCGGCAACAATCCCGGCCTGCAGGGGACGTCGAGTGTGCCGACCAATCTGACCGTCAACACAACGCTGTCCGGGCTTCACAACCGGGCACTCTGCCACAACAACGGGGCCGGCGCGACGCGGACACATACGCTGCCGCCTGCCGTGCCTGGCCTTCGGATCGGCTTTGCCGGAGTACACGCAACCCATGTCATGAACATCGAGCCCAACGGGACGGACACGATCAAGGGCGGCGGTGCAGGAAAATATCTCATTCTCGATCCCGGCGAGCGTGTAACCCTGGAGGCCTATACGGTAGGACTTTGGGTTGTCAGTTCGGCTATCGGCTGGTCAGGGGATTTCGAAGCCTAGGATGAATTCGCAACTTTGCGGAAGGGTACTGCGTCATGCCTAAGTTGATCGTTGCGAGGATGACGAAAACTAGAGGATACGTCAGCTTCAATTTTGTGGCCAACAACACGACCGACAGGCCAATGCCCAAGAGCGGCAAGCTCAACAAATACATGGCAATCCCTACAACTGCCCATAAGCCGTATCGGAGCAGAAAGTCGAGGCCAACGCCGAGATAGCCAAATGTGAAGAACATCGGTATCTGACTTTCGCTTAGGCCAAACAGCGTTATCCGCTGGTAGGAAAATGCCCACTCCATCATCTGATCGTGCTGCGTGCCTTCGATATAGAGTTGCGATCTTGTTTCAAGATTCAGCAACGCCCAATATATAATGATTGAAAGCAGCGCTATGCCGACAGCGGCGACAAGAATCCTCCATCTTCGAACGGCAAAAAATTGGTGGAGCCCAACAATTCCGCAGAACATTGCGACGAACATCATGCCGCCCAGCGACATCGTCGCGATCGCTGAAAGAATGCCTAAAATTGAGACCTTCGAGAGCTTGCGCGAAAGGGCATACTCGCCAGCAAGTAGGCTTGCGATCATAGTCGAATGGGTACCCGGTTCATTCGACAAGCCTGCAAAGCGCGGCACTCTGCCGACGGCAAGCTCAAGTCCTTTCTTACTCATGACCGTCTGGTCACCAAGGCCAAGACTTGCAAGCGGGTCAAAATAAGTTCGGAACGCCACGAAATAGAAAATCTGGAACAGGACCATAAGCGCGTGCGCAGCGATCGCCCATCGCAAACCAACCAACAAAGGACGACTGTCTTTGGCAAAGCAAGCTGGAACGAGGATGAGAGCCAAGCTGCTGCCAATAGTGCCTAGGACTGCTTTAGTGCCGCCATCTTCGGTGAAAGTTCCGCACATCCCGACTAGTAGGAAAGCAACGATCCAAAAAGAACTCGCTTTGACCGGCGCATTTAATAGCGGGATCAGCATGAGAAGTCCGAGGTAGCAAAAGGCGGCTACCCCGAATTGAGTCAGATAGACACTTTGCAGACTCATTGCGATGACGGCAGAGACGGCGTAAATTGTCTTCAGTTTGTCAGAAAAGGTCGACTGGCTAGCGATTTGAATACTTTGTGTTCTTGCGTAATAGTGTGACATGATGCTAACAGGACTTGTAGATAGGGATCGTCCCGCAAAGGATGCCGGACTCTGTCAACGCCGTTGCCAAGTCAAGCGCACCGTCAATCTTGCATTGCGCTACGATAAATCTACCCAAGGTTGCCACCGTCTTCCCATCGCATGGGGTGCCGCCGCCAACAGGCTTACATTTCACATAGGCATTTTCATAAGAAAGCCTAACGCTCTGGGCTGCTTTTTCCGCAGACGTTGTACCTGATGGCCTAACTCCACAGAGAACAATGGAAGTGCCATCCACCTCGAACGAACTAGCGGTGAGCACGGTCAGTCGACCTTTGATGTCCTTTATTTCTGCAAGCTTCGGCACGGCTTTGGGAGCCTTGGGAGTAGCGAATCTTAGGACGCCGATAGTGATGACCGATCCAAGTCCGACGGCAATGGCAATGAAAGCAATTGGTCTCACGGCTGTCTCACCTCGAATCGGCTATCACTGCGCCTTTATAAACGCGATTGTTCCCCCAGTTCGGTCTAACTCTGTAAATCCACGCCTGGTTATGTTCCGCTCCAACTCTCGCGCTTCGGCATGACCCGTCAACTTGGGGTGGAACTCGATAATCAGCTTTTCAAATAGCTCAAAATGGTTCGGCGGAATGCTCGTTTCGGCACCTTCGATATCCATGATCAAGACATTTGGCTTGAACGGAAGGTCTGAAATGATTGTCGGGATTGAGAGCATAGGTACGGTGAGCCGTTCAGCTTCGTTGTCCCGACGTAGTGCGCTGGATGACCAGAAATTCTGGCTGATACCGAAACTGATAGAGCCGTCGGATGGACCGACAGCGACGGTCTTGAGAACGGGCAGGCTGATCCTATTGAGGCGAAAATTCTCCCTCATGGATGCCTCCAGACGCGGGTTTGCCTCAACCATGCAGTAGTCTTCGATGCCGATGTCGATCATGCAGTTCAACGCCATGAAGCCGATCGCGCTACCGGCCTCCAGAACCTTGTCGTGGCGACTCAAAAAGCGCGAAGCCAGAGCCGCATCTTGATCCTCGTAACCTCTGGCCATCACGTACCGCATGCGGCGGGAGACGGTATCCAAAGACAGGGTGATGTTCCGGACTGTTACCGTTCTTCTGCCGGCGGTAAGAATTTCAAAGCCAACATCGCGCACGTTCCGGATAGCTTCCAAGATCATCTCGGCTCCTTACGAGCTGGAATCAGCAGCCGAAAGTAAACGCGCCGGCCCTGCCTCTGGCAAGGTGCGTGACTCATATCCAGGGCTTGCCCGATTCAAGGTCTTCTCCGATTGCGGACTCCTGATCATCGCATCGCTCTGCACATCGACTGAAGCGCCCGCGTTTTCCCGCCTCGCATTTCCTTGACCGTGAGGTTCCTCCGACGGTCTCCCCGACCATAGTTCAATCACGAAAGGAACCACCATGGACCGCAACTTCGCGCGGGCGCTTGCGCTTGTTCTCAAATCGGAAGGAGGATGGTCGGACAATCCGGCTGACCCCGGCGGCGCCACCATGAAGGGCGTGACGCTTGCCAGCTTCCGCCGCTATGTGAAGGCCGACGCGACGAAGGCGGATTTGCGTGCGATCAGCGACGCGCAGGTCGCCACCGTCTATCGCCGCTTCTACTGGGACGCTGTGCTCGGCGCCGAATTGCCCCATGGCGTCGACCACGCTGTGTTCGATTTCGCCGTCAACAGCGGGCCTGGCCGGGCGGCCAAATATTTGCAGGCGGCCGTCGGCGTTGCGCAGGACGGGCGGATCGGACCGGTCACCGTCGCGGCGGCCAAGGCAAAGCCGGCCGGTGTGACCATCGATGCGCTTTGCGATGCGCGGCTGGCGTTCCTCAAGCGGTTGCCGACATGGGCGACGTTCGGGCGCGGCTGGTCGGATCGGGTCAGGTCAGTGCGGGTTCAGGCCCTGCTGATGTCGGCGCAGCGCCCCGCGGCACCGGTGACCGCGTCGCCGCCGGCCAGGGTCGAAACATCGCCCAATGGGGCGTCGTCGATCAAGCCCTTGCCGCCGGCGCCCGGCGGCAAGGCGGCTGCCGCGGCCGGCATCCTCGTTCTCCTGGCCGGAGCGCTCGCTGCCTTCCGGCATCAGGTCGCCGATTTGTTCGGGAGCCTGTTTCGATGAGATGGTTCAACACCAATGCGCTGCACAATCTCCTCAACACGCTGATCGCCATCATCTGCGGCGGCGCGCTCGCCGGCTTCGACTGGACGCTGCTCGGGGTGAGCGACCGCACCGCGCTTCAGATCAGCGGCGCCATTGCCCTTGCCAAGATCATCATCAACGCGGTGCGTGACGGGCCGCGCGGCATGGTCGCGCCGCCGGCCAAGGAGACATGAGATGGGAACACTCACCCTCGCGCTGCTTGGCCAGGCCTGGCCGTATCTTCTGGCAATTGGCGCCGCGCTTGCCGGTGTCTGGACGGCCTATGCGAAGGGCAAGGCCAGCCAGAAGGCCAGGCAGGATGCCGCCGACGCCGCGGCGCGCACCGAAGCCCAGAAGATCGACGATGCCGTCGCCGGCCGGACGCCGGACGACAACAGAGGGAGGCTGGCCAGATGGTCAAAATCATAGCGCTCTCGCTGCTGCTGGCCGGCTGCACCACATCAGGCGGGTCGTTCTGCGTGGCCGGGCATCCCCTCCGGCCGACAAGGGCGGAGGCGGCGACCCTTTCCGACGCGTCGGTGGCGGCGATCCTGGCTCACAACGAAAAGGGCCAGAAGCTTTGCGGCTGGAGGCCATGATGAACGATCTTTTCGACCTGCTCGGCATCAAGGGACCGGTCGTGGCGGCGAGGCCACCATTTCGCGCAGCTTGTAGCGATGCCGCGACAGCGCGCGCAGAACGCCGCCGGCGAGGCCCGCCGCCACGACCGGTCCCTTGATGCCGAGC
>NZ_RZTE01000053.1:0-16746 GCF_003997415.1 Mesorhizobium sp. M7A.F.Ca.MR.245.00.0.0
GGGCGGAGCAAGGAGCGCAGCGACGCGGCGCAGACCCGAGGATCCATGCCGCGACTTCCAAGCGTCGCTGCGGTGCAGGATTCTGTTCCGCTGTACGCTTCGAGAGACGTCACGGAATGGATCCTCGGGTCTCCGCGACGGAGCTTCGCTCCTGCTTCGCCCTAGGATGACGAAGGTGAGGGGCTGAAAACCGATTCATCCAAGGTGGTTGGCCGTAATTGCTCAACACTTGATTCAATTCAAACGAAAGGGAACGCCATGGCCACGACGAAACTCCTCAGCGATGCCGAGGTCGAGAAAATCCCGGCCGTGAAAGCCGTGTTCGACGACATCCGCGCGACGCGCAAATCTGATTTCGTCAACAATTTCTGGCGCGGGCTGGCCAATGATCCTCCGGCGCTGAAGCGGATCTGGGAGCAGTTGAAGGTGGTGATGGTCGCTGACAGCGCCATCGACCCGCTGACCAAGGAGATGATCTACATTGCCGTGTCGACCGCCAATGGCTGCTCTTACTGCGTCCACTCGCACACGGCGGCGGCTCGCGCCAAGGGCATGACCGACGCGCAGCATGGCGAGCTGGTGTCGATCATTGGGCTCGCCGGGCAGACCAACCATCTGGTGACCGCGATGCAGATCCCGGTCGATCCGCAGTTCGAGGTGAAGTGAAGCGTCACACCGGCCGGTAAACCTTCTCCGCCGTGTTCCAGAAAATATCCGCCTCCGCCGCCGCACCGTGCTTCGCCACCGCGTCCCGGTGCGCCTTGATCAGCTCGGCGTGGCTGGTCCACAGTTTTTCGATCGGGAAGTTCGAGCCGAACATCAAATGGTCGGCGCCCAGGATCTCGATCGCGTTGTCGACGATATAGGCAATCAGCGCCGGGTCGTTGCGATGGACGAAGGTGCCGAGGCCGGAGAGCTTGGCGTAGAAGTTGGGGGCGGCTGCAAGCGTGCGCAGGCCTGCCTTCCAGGCTTCGGTGGTTTCCGGCTCCATGCCGGTCAGCATACCGGCATGGGTGAGGATGAAATTCGTCTCCGGGTTTTCGCCGACCAGCGTCAGGCCGTCCTTCATCTGAGCGGGGAAGAGCTGCAGGTCGAAGGAGAGGCCATAGTCCTTGAGCCGCGCCACATTGGCGCGCACATTGGGGTCGATCACTTGGTCGGCGGAGGCGGCGAAGCGGAAGGCCGGGGTCTCGTGCCAGTGCAGTTGCATGCGCACGCCGCGCAGCAGCTTGTATTTCATCAAGCGATCGATCTGCGGCCTGATATCGTCGACGGTCATGTCGGTATAGCCGACGATGGCATGCGGCCAGCCGGTTTCGTCGGATGTCTTCTGCAGGAAGGCGACTTCCTTCTCGAAATCCTCCTTGGCCCAGTTGGTCTGGACATAGACGGCCTTTTCGACGCCTGAATCCCTCTGGTCTTCGAGAAATTCCCCGATCGGGTAGTCGCGCCGGATCGGCTCGTAGGGACCGAAGATGCGCGGCACCATCGGCCCGACCAGCCAGGGCTGGTCCTTTTGGCGCCAGATGTGGAAATGCGCGTCGATGGCTTTCTGCATCACGAAACCCTCTTCCAGATTGTCGCCGCCGCTGAAGCAGGGCGGGCGAGCGACAGGATGAAATCGGTGAGGCTTTTCACCGACGAGCCATCGACGAGGTCGTCCAGGTCAGGCAGGATGGCACGAAGTGCAGCCGTTGCCGGCCGGAAGCGCGGGTCGCCGGCTAGCGGTGTGGCCAGCGACAGCCGGAAAGCGCGGGCGCTCAGCCGTCGCATGGCTGTCTCCAACTCGCCATGATCGCCGCGCTCCAGCGCGTCGGACAGGATCACGACCGTGGCACCGCGTGCAAACGACGAGAAGCGCGGCACTGAGAGGAAGGCGAGCAGCGTCGGTCCCATGCGGGTGCCGCCGTCCCAGTCGTCGACCTGGGTAGCGGCGCGCGCCAGCGCCTGGTCGCGGTCGCGGATGCGCAATGCCGTGGTGATGCGCGTGAGCCTCGTGCCGAAGGTGAAGATTTCGGCGCGGTCCGCGCCTTGCACGGCGGCATGCGCCAGCTTGAGATAGTCCGCTGTGTGCAGCTTCATCGAGCCGGAAACGTCGATCAGCAGCAGCAGCTTGCGCGGTACGGTCTGGCGGCGGCGTAGCAGTGGCGAAGGCACGTCGCCATCGGCGCTGACGATTTCCCTGAGCGATCGGCGCAGATCGAGCTTGCCGCGCGAGTGGGTGCGTACGGTACGGAAGGAGCGCCGGGCTGGTAAAGCGGTCGAGAGTTTGCGACGAAAGGCGGTCAGCCTGTCATCGTCGCGCTGGAAGTCGCGGGCACTCAACTGCTCCAGGGCCGAAGAGAGGTCGCCACCCTCTTGGCTTTGTTCGGCCTCGAGCCGTTCGTCGTCGGCGCCGCCATCATCCTTGATGCGAGTTTCCTCGTCGGCGTCGCCTTCGACCACGGCGGACGTATTGCCATAAAAATGGCTCTGGAAATGCGCCTCGAATTCGTCGCGGCGGTCGGGCGGCGGCGCCAGCGTGGCAAGGGCGGCCTCGCGGATGTCTGCCATCGAGCGCGGCCCGAGCAGGGTCACCGCCTGCATGAAGCCGGAGACCTGCTCGGGGGCGATGGCGAAACCATAGCGGCGCAGCAAGCGGCCGAAGCTGAGGAAGGGCGCAGCGGCGCGAGGCAAGCTTGTTTCCCGCATCATTGCGTGGCGCCCCCCTCTGTCCTGCCGGACATCTCCCCCTCAAGGGGGGAGATTGGCAGGTTCGACGCTTCGCTCTGTTCGGCGACGTCAGCGATTAGCGAAAGCGGGGATGACATCCGATCTCCCCCCTTGAGGGGGAGATGCCCGGCAGGGCAGAGGGGGGCGCTCTCCCGCCAGCATTGCAAAATGACCTCCCGCGTCACGCCAGCGCCTCCTCGACGATCCGGCCAAGCTCCGGTGCGATGTAGGAAAGGTCTTCCTCGTCCTTGATCAGCACGCCGATGGCGCGGCGAAAGGCTTCAGGCCACGGGCTGCCGCCTCTCTCCAGGATGGTCGCCGCGTTGGCCCATTCGACGGCCTCGGCGATGCCGGGCGGCTTGGCCAGCGGCCGGGCGCGAATGGTCTGCACGGCTGTCGCCACGGCGCGCGCCGTTGCTTCAGCCACATTGCCGGCGCGCAGCATGATGATGGCGGCCTCGCGCTCGGCGTCGGGATAGCCGATCCAGTGGTAGACGCAGCGGCGGCGCAGCGCTTCGGCGAGCTCGCGGGTGCGGTTCGAGGTCAGGATGACGATCGGCTGTGCGGCGGCGCGGATGGTGCCACGCTCGGGAATGCTGATCTGGAAGTCGGAGAGGAATTCCAAAAGCAGCGCTTCGAATTCGTGGTCCGAGCGGTCGATCTCGTCGACCAGCAGCACGCGCTGTTCGGGCGCCTTCAGCACCTGCAGCAGCGGCCGGGCGATCAGGAAACGGTCGTCGTAGATGTCGATCTCATGCTCGCCGGCATGGCGGATGGCAAGCAGCTGGCGCTGGTAGTTCCATTCGTAGAGCGCGTGCGCGGCGTCGATGCCTTCATAACATTGCAGCCGCACCAGATCGCGGCCGAGCAGCTCGGCGATCGCTTTGGCCGCTTCCGTCTTGCCGACGCCCGGCGCGCCTTCGAGCAGCAGCGGCTTGCCCAGCCGGATTGCCAGGAAGATGGCGGTCGAAAGGCTTTCATCGGCCAGATAGCGCGAGGCGGCCAGATGCTGCGCCACCGCCTCCGGCGAGGTCGCTGATGTCTCGGCGCTTGTCCCGGTCATTTCGGCCCTCAGTTCGCCGCTTGCGCCTTCAGCGCGCGCAGGATGCGCTCCGGCGTGATCGGCAGCGTGTCGATGCGCACGCCGACGGCGTCGAAGACGGCATTGGCGACCGCCGGGATCTGTGGGTTGGCGCACATTTCGCCCGGCCCTTTGGCGCCGTATGGTCCGTCCGCCGATGGCCGCTCCAGCACGATGATCTCGGTCTCGGCGAGGTCGCCGGGACCCGGCATCAGATACTGGTTGAAGTCGGTGCCGCCATGATCGCGGTTGGGATAATAGGGCTCGGTCGTCTCATAGAGCGCATGGCTGATGCCCATCCACGAACCGCCGACCAGCTGCTGTTCGACCATTTTCGGGTTCAGCGCGCGGCCGATCTCGAAGACGTTCTTGACCGTCAGCACGGTCACCTCGCCGGTCTCGTCGTCGACCTCGACCTCGGCCACCGTGCAGGCATGGGCATAACAGGTCGACGGCTTCATCGCGCCGGTTTCTTTCTCGGGGTAGGAGCGCGGGATCAGGAACATGCCGCGGCCCGAGATCGAGCGGCCTCGCTTGAAATGCGCCGACAGCGCGACATCGAAGATCGAGATCGATTTTTGCGGTGCGCCCTTGACCAGGATGTTGCCCTGGCCGTCGGTCTCGAGGTCGGATGCATTCACCTCCAACTCCTCGGCCGCCACTTCCAGCATCACCTGGCGGGCTTCCCTTGCCGCCTGGATGACGGCGTTGCCGGCGCGGTGGGTGCCGCGCGAGGCGAAGGTGCCCATGCAGTGCGGGCCGGTGTCGGTGTCGGCGGTGTCGACGACGACACGGTCGGTCGGCACGCCGATCGTCTCGGCGCAGATCTGCGCCATGATCTGCTTCATGCCTTGGCCGAGATCGACCGATGACAACGTCACCATGAAATTGCCGGTCGGCGTCGAATGCACCAGCGCCTGCGTCGGGTCGCCGCCGAGGTTCATGCCGGTGGGATAGTTGATCGCGGCAACGCCGCGTCCACGCCTGATCGCCATCTCAAGCTCCCTTCACGTAGGATGACATCGCCATGTACTTTTCCGCCACCGGCCAGTTGGCGGCGCGCGATGCTTCCTGCATGCACTCGATCAGCGCGGCGCCCTCGGTCGGCTGGCGATGCGCCTTCATGTCGCCGTCGCGATAAGCGTTGATGAAGCGGAATTCGAGCGGATCCATGCCGATCAGCCGCGCCAGCTTGTCCATCTGCACCTCCAGCGCGAAATCGCCGATGGTGACGCCGAAGCCGCGCATGGCGGAGGAGGGCGTGCGGTTGGTGTAGACGCAGTAGGTGTCGATCCAGACGTTCGGGATGGTGTAGGGGCCGGGATAGTGCCCCGCGCCCTTCTGCGCGCCATAGGGCGAGTGGCGCGAATAGGCGCCGGCATCGGTGTAGCCAGTGACCTTGCGCGCGACGATGCGGCCGTCCTTCATGACGCCGTCCTTGATGACGACCTTTTCAGCGGCGCGTGGCGACGATATCTGCATCTCCTCCTCGCGGCTGTAGATAAAACAGACTGGTCGTCCGGTTAATTTTGCGCCGAGGATGGCGATCGGCTCGACGATGACGTCGACTTTGCCGCCAAAACCGCCGCCGACGGTGCCGCCGACGAAATGCAGTTTGCTGCCCGGCATCTGCAGGATGATCGAGGTGTTGTCGAGCGTGAAGAACATCGCCTGCGTGTTGGTGTAGCAGGTGAAGCGGTCATTGCCCTCGGGCGCGACCACGCAGCCGGTGGTCTCGGTCGGCGCGTGCTCGATCGGCGAGGACTGGTAGCTGTCCTCCAAGATGTGGTCGGCGCCGGCAAACCCCGTCTCGACGTCGCCGAAGCGCACCTTGCGGCACTCGCCGCTGTCATAGAGGTAATAATTCTGGCCGTGATATTCGTTGACCAGCGGCGCGCCGGGCTTCAGCGCCTCTTCCATGCCGAAGACGGCCGGCAGCACCTCATAGTCGACCTTGACCTTGGCTGCGGCCTCTTGCGCGGCACGCTCGGTTTCGGCCAGCACCGCCACTACGGCCTCGCCCTTCCAGCGCACCTTGCCGTCGGCAAGCACCGTCTCGTCCTCCGGCCCGACCTGGATCAGGATCAGGATGGTGTAGACATTGTGCGGCACGTCCTTGGCGGTCAGAATTTTCACCACACCCGGATGCTTTTCCGCTTCCGACGTGTCGATCGAGCGGATGCGGGCATGGTGATGCGGGCTGCGCACCATCTTCAGGTGCAGCATGCCGGGGAAATTGCGGTCGGCGAAGAAGGCGGTCTTGCCTGTGACATGGCCGGGTGAATCGGAGCGCGGCCGAGGTTGGCCGATCTCGTGCAGATCATCTTTGCGGACATCGGCGAAGTAGCTCTTGCGCAGTTCCATTCTTTTGGACCCCTCAGGCCGCGTTCTGCGAATTGGCGCGGGCGGCAGTCAGCACCGCCTGGATGATCGGTTCGTAGCCGGTGCAACGGCAGATGTTGCCCGATAGCGCCTCGACCACCTCGTCGCGGCTGGGGTTGGGCGTATGGTCGAGCAGCACCTTGGCCGCCATGATCATGCCCGGCGTGCAGAAGCCGCATTGCGTGGCGAAGGTGTCGAGGAAGGCGCGCTGCAGCGGGTGCAGCACGCCGCTTTCCGAAAGCCCTGAAGTCGTGCTGATGACGGCGCCATCGCAGGTTTCGGCCAGCGTCAGGCAGGAGAGCCTGAGTTCGCCGTCTATGATGACCGAACAGGCGCCGCAGGTGCCTTGATGGCAGCCGCCTTTCGGCGAGGTGTCGCCGATCTTGTCGCGCAGCGCCTGGAGCAGCGTCGTGCCGCTGTCGATGAATTCGGCCTTTTCCGAGCCGTTGAGCGTGAATTGAACCGGAACCTTTGCCATGTTTTCCTCCCAGCGCGCCTGCCCAACCAGCGGACAGACGCGCGCCCCCGAACGAATATTAAGCGAGCAGCAACCGGCCGAGATGAACCGGCAGGACTTCGGCGCGATACCAGGCGCTGGCGATCGGGTCGGTGATGGGCGAGATGCCATCGCCGGCCGCGGCCAAGGCCGGCGCGATGCCGTCAGCGGTCAGCGTTCGGCCGATCAGCGCTTTTTCCGCCGCCCTGGCGCGCATTGGCCGATCCGCCATGCAGCCGAGCGCGATCCGCGCCGAGGTCACGGTGCCATCCGACGACAGTTCCAGAACAGCGGCTATGCTGAGCACAGAGACGCCCTTGGGCTTGACCCTCGACACTTTCAGGAAGCGGAAACTGTCGGCCTTCGGAAGCGTGAAGCTCACGGAAGTGACGACGGCGCGGCTGCCGTCCCGATTGGCCAGAAAAGTCTCGATCGGCGTTTGCCCGTCATCGGTGCCGACCGTCGCATCGAGCGCCAGCAGGGCAACGGCGAAATCGCCATAGGGGGCCGGGGCAAAAAGATTGCCGCCGATGGTCGCCATGTTGCGGATGGCCGGGCCGCCGACGGCGCGGGCGGCCTTGGCGAGCGTGCCGAGCTCCGGATGACTGGCGATCGCCGCCATCGTCACCGAAGCGCCGATGCGGACTTTGCCGCCGGCAACAGCGATGGTGGACAAAGACGGCTCGGTCGACCTGACAAGGCCGGAAACCGAAACATCGCCTTCATTGGCCGCGCGGACGACCAGCGTGCCGCCGCCGAGATAGCGTGTGCCCTGGGCTTTCAGTGCCGCGTTCGCGTCTTTCACCGTTGCAAAGGTCTGCAGTGCCAGCGCCATGGTTTGGCTCCTGTCAGCTCTGGCCGGCGAAATGGCTTTTCAGGGCGTTGAAGCCGCCCTGAAAGACATTCGCGCCCATGCCCTCGGCCAGCTTGTCTGCCTCCTCGGGCGCGGCGTCGAAGCTGGCGGTCCATTCGGCGTAGGTGCGGTCGCCATCGGTCACACGCCGCAGCTGCAGGGTCGCCTTGTGATTGGTCAGCGGCTGCGGCGTCTCGAGGATGGAGTAGCTGACCAGGAAATTCTGATCGGAGAAGTCGAGCAGCTTTTCGCGCAGGCGGGCGCCGCTGGCGAGCTGGAAATTGCGCACGCAGCCGATCGTGGTGGCGTCCTTGCCGTCTTCAATGTGGCTCTCCACCATGCGCGGATGCCAGCCCGGCAGGCCGTTGAAGTCGCGTATGCGCGCCCAGACCTTTTCGACCGGCGCGTCGATGACGCTGGATATGGTGACTTTGGCCATTCAAATGTTCCCTTGCAAAAGCGATCCGGTGCAAGGGTAGGGCGGCCATTTCAGCGGCGCTTATCAATGCGTCTTGAGCGTGTATCAAGGAGTCTGAAAAACAGTCGACCTTGACTGAACGAGGACAGGCTCAGGCAATCGCCCGCGCGGCCTCGCGGTAGAGCGTCGGCGGCACGCCGACATGGTCGCGGAAAAAACGCGAGAAATTGCCCTGCGTGGTGAAGCCGAGATTGCAGGCGACCGAGATCAGCGGCTCCCGCGACCATTGCAGCTGCCGCACCGCTTCCTCCATGCGCAGCGTGTTCCAGTAGACATTGGGCGTCAGATTGGTCTGTTCCTTGAACAAAGCGAAGAAATGCGGTCGCGACAGGCCGACGCTGCGCGCCACGTCGTCGAAGCAGATGCGCTCGCAGACATTGGCCTTCATCAGCTGGATTGCCTTGCGGACACGGAAATCCTGCATGGTGTTGATGCGGACACGGGCCTCCTGCGGCGCCGAGGCGTCGGCGGCGTCGAGCACGCTATCGATGAAACGCTCGATCTCGTAGTTGGCGATATCGTCGACGCTCTCATTGTCGCTGAGGTGGTCGAGCAGATTGGCGGCGGCCTGATGCAGCCACGGTTCCAGCGTGATCGCGGCTTGTGAAAACAGCGGTGCCGACGAAGGCAGGTCGCGGCGGCGCCGCGCCCAGTCGGGATCGATGTAGAAGGCGAGAAACAGACCGGGCGTCCCGTTTTGCGACAGAACATGGCTGTGCGGCTGGAAGGAGTTGATGCCGGCGGCCGTTCCAGGTCCAAGCCGGACGGTCTCGCGGCCGATGGTCATTTCGCCGGCCGTACCTTCCAGCCAGATGATCAGATGGGCCTCGACATGGGCATGGGTGACGAAGTCGCTTGCGACATTCAGGATAGATACATGTCCGAACCGGCCCCAGTAGAGCCTGATCGC
Organism: Mesorhizobium sp. M7A.F.Ca.MR.245.00.0.0; assembly: GCF_003997415.1. Classification (NCBI taxonomy): domain Bacteria; kingdom Pseudomonadati; phylum Pseudomonadota; class Alphaproteobacteria; order Hyphomicrobiales; family Phyllobacteriaceae; genus Mesorhizobium; species Mesorhizobium sp. M7A.F.Ca.MR.245.00.0.0. Next base: position 8,913 of record NZ_RZTE01000053.1, read on the forward strand.
TTCCGTCATGGGTATATCCTCCCGCAGACGACTGGCCTCCCTTCGTCTGCAACAGGGATTGTGCGGCTGAGTTCGGGGCCGCGTCAAGACGCGCGGGGGCGGCGAGGGCGAATGACGGCCGATGCGGCCGGATTTTCAGACTGAGCGATAGGTTTCCTCTCCTCCCACAAGGGAAGAACGCCCCTCAAACCGAAGCCGTCATGCCGCCATCGACATACAGTGTATGGCCGTTGACGAAAGACGATGCGTCGGACGCAAGGAACACGGCGGCGCCGATCAGCTCGTCGACAGCGCCCCAGCGTCCGGCGGGCGTGCGCTTTTCCAGCCAGGCGGAAAATTCCGGATTGTCGACCAGCGCCTGGTTCATCTCGGTGCGGAAATAGCCGGGCGCGATCGCATTGATCTGCAGGCCGTGTTTGGCCCAGTCGGCGCACATGCCCCTTGTCAGGTTACGGATCGCGCCCTTGGTCGCGGTGTATGGTGCGATGTTCGGCCTTGCCAGTTCGCTCTGCACCGAGCCGATGTTGATGATCTTGCCCTTGCCGCGCGGGATCATGTGGCGGGCGACCGCCTTGCCGACATGGAAGGCGCCCGACACATTGGTCTTGAACAAGCGCTCCCATTGCTCCTCGGGAAAGTCCTCGAGCGGGGCGCGGAACTGCACGCCGGCATTGTTGATGAGGATGTCGATGGCGCCGATCTCGGCCTCGATGCGGGCAATGTCCTCGTTGACCGCCTGAAAATCGGTGACGTCGAAGGTCGAGGCGTGCGCCTTGAAGCCGGCATTGCGCAGCTTTTCGACGGGACCGCCGATCCTGGCGGCGTCGCGGCCGTTCAGCACCACGCTTGCCCCATGTTCAGCCATGCCCCGAGCCAGCGCGAAGCCGATGCCCTGGCCGGAGCCAGTCACCAGCGCCAGCCGCCCCTCGAGGCTGAACAGGGAGTTGGCCATCAAACCGTCTTTTGTTTGACCATGATCTCCGGACAAACGGTTCCGTTTGTCCGAGAAAACCGGTTTCCACTTTTCGGGATCATGGTTCTAGTCACTGCGGCGGAAATTGCGGATGCGGTCGAACAGCACCGCCAGCAGGATGGCGCCGCCGATGAACACGCCTTGCCAGAAGGCATTGATGCCGAGCAGGCCGAGACTGTTGCGGATCACCTCGATCAGGGCCGCACCGACGATGGCGCCAAAGGCGGTGCCGACGCCGCCAGCCAGATTGGCGCCGCCGATGACGGTTGCGGCGATCACCTGCAGCTCCATGCCGGTGCCGAGATTGGTGGTGACGGCGCCCAGCCAGCCGGTCTGGATGATGCCGGCAATGCCGGCCGACAGCGCCGAGATCATGTAGACGGCAACCTTGATCTGGCGCACCGGAACGCCGGTCAGCGTTGCCGCGTGCTCGTTGCCGCCAATAGCGAAGATGTGGCGGCCGAACTTCGTCCAGCGCAGGATAAAGCCGGTGATCAGCGCCAGAAGGATCATGTAAAGCACCGGATTGGCGATGCCGAACACCCAGGCGCCGCCGCCCAATGACAGAAGCTTGGCGTGGTCCGGCCCGAACTGGAAGACGACGGTGTTGTTGGAGGCGACCATGGCTAGGCTGCGGGCGATCGACAACATGCCGAGCGTCACCACAAAGGGTGGAAAGCCGAGATAGGCGATCAGCACGCCGTTAAAGGCGCCAATGGCGAGCGCGGTGGCAATGGAGGCCAGGATGCCGACCTCGATCGAGTAGCCGGCATGCATGGTGACGGCCAGCACCATTGACGACAGGCATAGTACCGAGCCAACCGACAGGTCGATGCCGCCGGTGATGATGACGAAAGTCATGCCGAGCGCGATGATGGCGACGAAGGTGATGTTGCGGGTGATGTTGTAGAGGTTCTTCGAGGTGGCGAAGGCGTCGGTGGCAAACGATAGGAACACGCAGGCAAGGATGACCGCGATCACCACCCAGAAGGTCTGGCTGGCAAACACTCTCGCGGCCAAGGATTGCTGCTTGTGTTCGATCGGCTGGTCAATTGTCAGTGCCATCGTCGACCTTCATCTGCTGTGCGTGGTGAAATTCGCTGAAATCAAACCTGTTCGATGGCGCCGGTGATCAGCCCGGTGACTTCCTCGGGCGAGCTCGACGCAATCGTCTTGTCGGCGACCTTGCGGCCGCGCCGCATGACGATGACGCGGTCGGCGACGGTGAACACGTCAGGCATTCGGTGGCTGATCAGCACGACGGCGATGCCCTGATCGCGCAAATGGCGGATCAGGTTCAGCACTTCGGCGACCTGGCGCACCGAGATCGCGGCCGTCGGTTCGTCCATCAGCACGATCTTGGCCTGCGACAGCATGGTGCGGGCGATGGCCACCGCCTGGCGCTGGCCACCCGACATCTGCTTGACGAGATCGCGCGGACGGGTTTCGGACTTCAATTCGGCGAAGAGCTGGCCGGCGCGCTTGTACATCGAGGCATAGTCGAGGATGCGGAACGGCCCCACGCCGCGCCGCAGCTCGCGGCCGAGATAGACGTTGGCGGCGGCGGTCAGATTGTTGCAGAGCGCAAGGTCCTGGTGGACGATCTCGATGCCGTGCTGGCGGGCTTCCGCCGGCTTGTGCAGGATCAATTCCTTGCCGTCCATGTGCATGGTGCCATGGCTCGGGCGGAAATTGCCGGCGATCATCTTGACCAGCGTCGACTTGCCGGCGCCGTTGTCGCCCATGAGGCCGACCACCTGTCCGGGCTCGATCGACAGCGAAACGTCGTTGACAGCCTGGATGGCGCCGAAATGCCTTGAGATGTTGGTGAGTTCGAGAACCGCCACCAGCCTTTGCCTCCCCGTGATTTGCGACCTGCCGCTGTTCCCGGCGTGGATGCCGACGCTGCTTAGGCCTCGCTCTCCCCGGCTCCTCCCGAAGACGGCGTTAGCGTTCTTTTACGCAAAAGCCGGCGCACGTCAATCAATTGTCGGACGAATTGGGCCAGGACTATTTTAAAAATCCGTTTTGTAGGACAAATAGCATTGACGTTGGCGCCAAGCCGATATTAGCTAAGCGTCGGAGGAGATTATGCCGATCCCCGCTGGCGGTTCGCCGGCCGGAATCGGCGGAGGTTTGACGGCCCAGCATCCGGCGACACCTGTGTGTGAGCTGATCTGAAGCCGAATCTGGAAATGCTTATCGATCTGTCCTGGCGACACGAGCGCTCGAAACGACCCTCGGTCATCACGCATCCGGTCGATCTGTATGGCGGGCACGCCGTGTCCGTTTGTTTCAAGGGAGGACTGACATGAGGAAGACACTTTTGCTCGCCGCCGTCGCCGCAATGGCGTTGGGTGCCGGGCCGGCTTTGGCCAAGAAACAGCTCGTCATTGTCGTGAAAGGTCTCGACAATCCGTTCTTCGAGGCCATCCACCAGGGCTGCGAGAAATGGAACAAGGAAAACGCCAGCTCGGAGTATGAATGCTTCTACACCGGTCCGGCGTCGACTTCGGACGAGGCCGGCGAGGCGCAGATCGTCCAGGACATGCTGAGCAAGGCCGACACGGTGGCGATGGCCATCTCGCCGTCCAACGCGCCGCTGATCGCGCAGACGATCAAGAGCGCCAATCCGACGATCCCGATCATGACGGTCGATGCCGATCTCAGCAAGGAAGACGCAGGTCTTCGCAAGACCTATCTCGGTACCGACAATTACCTGATGGGCAAGAAGATCGGCGAGTACATCAAGAAGGGCAAGCCGAATGGTGGCACGATCTGCACCATCGAAGGCAACCCGGCGGCCGACAACATCCTGCGCCGTGCGCAAGGCATGCGTGACGCACTGTCGGGCAAGGAAGGCCTTGCCGCACTTGCGGGTGAAGGTGGCTGGACCGAAGTTCCCGGCTGCCCGGTGTTCACCAATGACGATGGCGCCAAGGGCGTGCAGGCGATGACCGACATCCTCGCCGCCAACCCCAAGCTGGACGCCTTCGGCATCATGGGCGGCTGGCCGCTGTTCGGGGCGCCGCAGCCCTATCGCGATCTGTTCGGACCGCTCAAGGACCGGATCGCCAGCAACGACTTCGTCATCGGCGCCGCCGACACGATCGGCGACGAAGTGGCGATCGCTCGTGACGGCCTCGTGACGGCTCTGGTCGGTCAGCGGCCGTTCGAAATGGGCTACAAGGCACCGTCGGTGATGATCGACCTGATCGAAGGCAAGGCAGTCGCCGATCCGGTGTTCACCGGCCTCGACGAGTGCACCAAGGATACGGTCGACACCTGCATCCAGAAGTAGGTTCTCGATTTCGGGGCGCCCGGTTGCGGGCGCCCCGTCATTCCTGAACGGAAGCGATAATTCCCGAACGGACGCAATGGTTGGAGCAACCGGCTCCGGCTTTGCCGTGCCCGTGATCTGGATTTTTCGGCAACGAGATCGGTGCCCGTGCGGTTCGGCTCAATCCGGACGACAGACGGTCGACGCATTGGAACGTGGATGCCGGACGAGAAGTCAAGCAAGCGAACCGACCGGGCTAAGGCACAAGCCAGCCACGGCCCGGCTGTGATGCGCAAGGCCGGTGCCGCGCATTTTGCGGGAGCGAGCGTCCATGTCTCGCTGGCCGGCGAGATTGGCCTGCGGATCGTGCGTGGCGACTATCCGCCCGGCACCATCCTGCCCAACGAGTCCAGATGGGCCGAGATCTTCAATGTCAGCCGTTCGGCGGTGCGCGAAGCCATCAAGATGCTGATGGCGAAAAGCCTGCTGGCCTCACGCCCCAAGATCGGCAGCTGGGTCGAGCCGAAGGAGCGCTGGAACCTGCTCGATCGCGACGTGCTGGCGTGGTACGCGACGGCGCCCGACCGCGAGGCGTTCCTGCGAACCGTGCAGGAGTTTCGTCATATCATCGAACCGGAAGCGTCGGCCTTTGCCGCCATACGGCGCAGCGACGAGCAAATGGCGGAAATCAGCCAGGCCTGCCGCGAGATGGGCGAGGCCTTGAGCCTGCAGGAGCGTATCCGCGCCGATACGCGCTTTCATCTGGCCATCCTGCGCGCCTCCGGCAACGACCTCCTGGTGCCGCTCGGCGTGCTGATCGAGTCGGCCCTCGACCATCTCTTCGCATTCACGACGCAGCAGGTCGCCGATCAGCGCCAGGCGCAGAAGCTGCATGAGGCGATCGAAAAAAACATCCGCCTGCAGCGCCCAGCCGCCGCGCGCAACGCCGTGCACAAGCTGCTTGCAGATACCGACGATGGGATAGGGCGGTGGAGGCGGTGATCGGCGCCAGCCTTGAGCGATCGGTTAAATGGTCTGCTTCTTCCCATCCTTCATCGGCATCAGGTCGACCCCGTTCACCCCAGCGATATGCGTCGCCAGCATCGGTACGAATTGCTCGGCCGGGCCGGTTGCATGGGCACCGGCGAAGGAGTTCTTGGTGGCGTTGCCGAGCGGGTTGGCAATGCCGGCCGCACCCGCCATCGATTCCAGATAGGTCAGGTCCTTGAAGGCATTGGCGATGGTGAATTTGTGCGCGTCGCGGTCGCCTTCGAGCGTCCAGCGCATGAAGGTCTGGTAGAAGCCGCAATCCATGCGGCCATTGCGAATAACGCTGTCGAAGCGCGGCGGCGAGATGCCGACCTTCTCAGCCAGCGCCAGCGCCTCGGAATAGATCGCTGCGTAGCCGAGCGAGATGAAATTGTTGAGCAGCTTCATGCGATGGCCGTCGCCGGTGTCGCCGATATGGACGATGCGGCCGGCCCAGGTTTCGATCACCGGTTTGACCCTGGCAAAGAGGGCGTCCGGCGCGCCGACCATGGCGTCGAGCGTGCCTTCCCAGGCTTCCTTCGGCGTGCGGCTGAGCGGCGCGTCGACAAAATCGATGCCGAGCGCCTTAAGTTCCGCTGCCAGCGCCACCGTCGAGACCGGATCGGAGGTCGAGCAGTCGACGACGACCGAGCCCTTTTTCAAGCCCTCCTTGAGGCCGCCGGGGCCGCGAATGATGGCTTCGACCTCGCGCGAACCGGTGACGCAGATGAAGACGATATCAGATGCCGCCGCCACATCGCGCGACGTCGATGCTTCAGTGGCGCCGCGGCCAAGCAGGTCTTCCGCCGGTTTGCGGTTCTTGCGGCCGAGGAAGGTCAGGCTGTAGCCCTTGTCGACGATGTTTTTGGCGATCCCGTGGCCCATCAGCCCAAGCCCGATGAAGCCGATCTTTTCGCTCGCGGCAGTCGTGTTCATGTCTTCAAGTCCTGTTGCAATGATTGATGTCAGGCGCTGCCGTTTTGCAGGCAAGGGTGGTTGCGGATGGCGATATTGTCTGACAATACACATAAATTCCTGAGGATGTGGAGAGCAAAATGACGAAACGGATCATGTTCACCGGCGGCAGCGGCAAGGCCGGACGCCATGTCGTCCAGTATCTGGTCGAGCAGGGCTGTCAGGTGCTCAACATCGACACCAGGCCGCTCGACAATCCCAAGGTGCGCACGCTGATCACCGACATCACCGACAGCGGGCAGGTGTTCAACGCGCTGTCGAGCTATATGGGCCTGCATGAATTCGACCCCTCGCTGCGCCCGCAGCCGGTCGATGCGGTGGTGCATTTCGCTGCCATCCCGCGCATCATGATCACCACCGACAACGAGGTGTTCCGCATCAATGCGCTCGGCACCTACAATGTCATCGAGGCGGCGGTGAAGCTCGGTATCCGCAAAATTATCATCGCCTCCAGCGAGACGACTTATGGGCTTGTGTTCGCCAACGAGCCGCGCGATCCCAAATATTTCCCGCTCGACGAGGAGTATGACGTCGATCCGATGGACAGCTATGCTTTGTCCAAGGTCGTCAACGAGAAAACGGCGCGGGCCTTCGCGCAGCGCAACGGCGCCGACATCTATGCCCTGCGCATCGGCAACGTCATCGAGCCGCACGAATATTCGCTGTTTCCGAAATGGTTCGCCGATCCGGGTTTCCGCAAGCGCATCGCCTGGAGCTATGTCGACGCGCGCGACCTTGGCCAGATCACGCTGCGCGCCATCGAGAAGGACGGCCTCGGCTATCAGGTGTTCAACGCGGCCAATGACGACACCTCGTCCGACCTGCCGACTGCCGAACTCCTGAAGCGGTTCTACCCCGGCGTGCCGGTCAAGGCCGAACTCGGCGAATACGAGACGCTGCTGTCGAACCGCAAGGCGCGCGACGTGCTGGGCTTCCGCCCGGAGCATAGCTGGCGCAAATACGTCAACCAGGGCTAGGCATGTCGACATTCAGGTGATGCCGGCCTGCGAATGACGGCTTTCTGCGCTTCCCGTTCTACCGCGTTGCGGTAGAACGGTGCTCACGTACCCAAAGTACGCTGCGCTCCGGTTCTCGAATCCATCATTCTCGGCTCGGCCTGACTTGAATATCGACATGCCACTCAAGCGGCGGATCGGGCTGATCTGTGCACAGCGGGCGGCTTTGCGGTGCAAGCCGCTTGCCGCGCTTGACAGCCTGCTTAATACGGACTTTCTGGAACCCATGCGGGACGCGAAGCCGAACAAGGAAAAATCGTTGGGGAAAGCGGCCTCCGGGGACCGTCCGGGCGGCGTTCGCCGGGCGGACGCCGCGCGTATTCCAGGCTCCAGCGTCCACGCCTCGCTGGCCAGCGAAATCGGCCTCAGGATCGTGCGCGGCGACTATCCGCCCGGCACCATCCTGCCCAATGAAGCGAAATGGTCGGAGACCTTCAGCGTCAGCCGCTCGGCGGTGCGCGAAGCTATCAAGATGCTGATGGCCAAGAGCCTTTTGGCCTCACGCCCCAAGATCGGCAGCTGGGTCGAGCCGAAGGAACGCTGGAACCTGCTCGATCGCGA
>NZ_RZTE01000053.1:16846-37225 GCF_003997415.1 Mesorhizobium sp. M7A.F.Ca.MR.245.00.0.0
CCAAGATCGGCAGCTGGGTCGAGCCGAAGGAACGCTGGAACCTGCTCGATCGCGATGTGCTTGCCTGGTACGCGACGTCGCCGGATCGCGAAGTGTTCCTCAAGACGGTGCAGGAATTCCGCCACATCATCGAGCCGGAAGCGACCGCGTTTGCCGCTATGCGAAGAACCGACGAGCAGATGGCCGAGATCAGCCTGGCCTGCCGTGAGATGGGAGAGGCGACGAGCCTGCAGGAGCGGACCCGCGCCGACACGCGCTTCCATCTTGCCATCCTGCGGGCTTCGGGCAACGACCTTCTGGTGCCGCTCGGCGTACTGATCGAGTCCGCCTTCGATCACCTCTTTGCCTATACGACGCGGGAGATCGACGATCTCAACCACGCGCAGAAGCTGCACGAGGCGATCGAGAAGAACATCCGCCTGCAGCGCCCCGACGCCGCGCGCAATGCCGTGCGCAAACTGCTCGCCAACACAGACGGCGTCATCCGCGCCCGGTAGGGCCGGCCGCCGCTAATCATCCTTGTCACGTCCGAAGGCGCTGCGCAGTTCGTCCTTGGCGTCCTCAAGCACTTTTTTGCGCGCGGCAGGCAAGTTCTTGCCGGCGCGGTTGATGTAAAAATTCAGCATCGACATGGCGGATTGGAAAGGCTCGGCCTTGCGCCTGTGGCTGTGTTCGGCGGATCGTTTCAGCGAGGCGGCGATCTTCCTGGCGTCGTCGGATTCGAAGACGTGATCCTCAAGATCCATTGCGTTGCTGTGCTCGGTCACCTCGGCCGACCATTTTTTCCTGGTGGCGGTCATCGCTGGACTCCTTTGCAGGGTGGGTTGCCGGGAAACTCCGCACATCGGCATCGGTTCCGGCCTGGCTCTGGAGCCACGGATTTGCCCGCTGTGGCGCTGCTGCGGCCTGAGAATGCGCCGATAGTGGCGCAAACGGCAGCCGATCTCCGAGACCGCCGACAGGAAACGCCTTGACTCGAACCGACAGCATCCAGCCCGGCCCCGGCATCGACAGCTCCTATGCCTGGATGCGGCTTGCCATCTCGATGCTGCTGGCGACGATCGGCGCCGTGGGCATGTGGGCTGTCGTCGTCGTGCTGCCCGCCGTGCAGGCCGAGTTCGGCGTCGACCGCGCCGCGGCGTCCATGCCTTACACCGCGACCATGGTCGGTTTCGCCGCCGGCAACGTGCTGGTCGGCCGCGCCATCGACCGGATGGGTTACTGGATCCCGGCGCTGCTCTCTTCGATTGCGCTTTCCGCCGGCCTGCTGCTCGCGGCGCTGTCGACCTCGATCCTGCAATTCACGCTTGCCCAAGGAGTGCTGATCGGTGTCGGCACGTCGGTGATCTTCGGGCCGCTGATCGCCGATATCTCGCACTGGTTCAACCGTCGTCGCGGCGTCGCGGTCACGGCGGCGGCGGCCGGCAATTACCTTGCCGGGGCGTTGTGGCCGACCATCATGCCGACGCTGATGAAGGCGGAGGGCTGGCGCTTCACCTATGCGGCAATCGGCATCTTCTGCCTGGTGACAATGGTGCCGCTGGTGCTGATGCTGCGGCGCGGTGCCCCGGCGGCGGCCGTCGCGGGTTCGCCCGGAAGCCGGTCGGTGCAGCCGATCTCGCTGTCGCCGGCGGCCTTGCAGGTGCTGCTGGTCGTCGCCGGCCTCGGCTGCTGCGTGGCGATGTCGATGCCGCAAGTGCATATCGTCGCCTATTGCATGGACCTTGGATACGGCGTCGCACATGGCGCCGACATGCTGTCGATCATGATGGCGGGCGGCGTCGTCAGCCGGCTGGCGTCCGGCTTCCTGGCCGACCGTATCGGCGCGGTGTGGACATTGATGATCGGCTCGGTTCTGCAGTGCCTGTCGCTGCTGTTCTATATTCCGTTCGACGGGCTTGCCTCGCTCTATGTGGTGTCGCTGGTGTTCGGCCTGTCGCAGGGCGGCATCGTGCCTTGCTACGCGATCATCGTGCGCGACTACATGCCGGCCAGGGAGGCCGGCCAGCGTATCGGCATCGTCATGATGGCGACCATCTTCGGCATGGCGATCGGCGGCTGGATGTCGGGCTGGATCTACGATTTGACCGGTTCCTATGCCGCTGCATTCCTCAACGGTATCGCCTGGAATTTGCTGAACCTGGTGGCGATCGGGCTGCTGTTCTGGAAGGCACGGCGCAGCACAGCCGTGACGGCCTGAGCTCACCGTGCCCAATGGTCCGGGAGCTGCGCGGCTTGACATCCACCCAAGGCTGCGCGACGCCGGAAGGCGGATGGGTGCGGCAACAGGCCGGTTTGGCATGACGACGGTGGCAAAGACCCTGAATATGGTTCCAAAGGCGCTTGGCTGCACAAGCCCGTCGCCAGGAGTGCGCCCTTGACCAAGCCGCGCTCGCGCCGGGGCGGCGGCCGCCCGACCATCGCGGATGTCGCGCGCAAGGCCGGCGTCGGCGCCATCACCGTGTCGCGCGCGCTGCGCGAGCCGGAGCGTGTGTCCGAAGAGCTGCGCCGCCAGATCCAGGCCGCCGTCGACGAACTGGGCTACGTGCCGGATCCGAATGCGCGGGCGCTGGCCTCGGCGCGCGCCGAGGTGTTCGGCGTGCTGGTGCCGTCGCTGACCAACAACGTCTTCGCCGAGGTGGTGCGCGGCATCTATGACAGCCTGTCGGCCAGCCCGTTCCGCATCCAGCTTGGCAACACCCACTATTCCGGCCTCGAGGAAGAGCGGCTGCTGCAGCTGTTCGGTTCGCAGCGGCCAGCTGCGCTGATCGTCGCTGGCATCGATCAGACACCGGCCTCGCGAAAGCTGCTGGAAAGTGCCGGCTGCCCCGTGGTGCAGGTCATGGAAACCGGTCCAGATCCGGTCGACATGATGGTCGGCTTCTCGCATCTCGATGGCGGCAGGGCGGCGACCGAGCATCTGATCGAGGCGGGCTATCGCCGCATCGGCTTCATCGGCGCGCGCATGGACCCGCGTTCGCAGCGACGCCTGGCCGGTTATCGCGCGGCGATGGAGGCCGCGGGCCTGTTCGACCCGCGCCTCGTCACCACCACGCCGGTGCTGTCCAGCGTGTCGCTCGGCCGCGAGATGTTCCGCGACGCGCTGGCCAAGGTGCCGACACTCGACGGTGTCTTCTGCAACAATGACGATATCGCCCTCGGCGTCTTGTTCGAATGCCATCGCGCCTCGATCGCGGTGCCGAAGACAATCGGCATCGTCGGTTTCAACGATCTCGACATGATGCAGGTGGCGTTTCCTTCGGTCACCAGCATCCGCACCCATCGTTATGAGATCGGCCGGCGTGCCGTCGCCATGGCGCTGGCGGCGATCGCCGGCAACAGACCGGAGCAACGGATCGTCGACCTCGGTTTCGAGCTCAAGCGCCGCGAGAGCACGGCGCGTTGAAACGCACAGGAGCGACTGTGCGAATGCCGGTTTACACGCCAATTTGGTAGCGCTACCATCTTCTCCATGCAGGTGCATGAACGACAGGTCGCACCTGTTTATTATACATAAGCGACAACTAATACTTGTTTATTATGGATAATATGATAGTTTTCGCCCCGCTGGCGGCGACAAGGGAGGAACCGGGTCGGCCACCACGGGCGGCCAAGGAAGCGCATGGCGAGGCGGGAGGTGCCGGTCCATTGCGCGAAAAATTCGCATTGCGAAACGAACAATCAGAACTGCAATCGGGAGGATTATCGATGATCAAGTCACTTGTTGGTGGCGTCGTTGCCGCCACTGCATTCGTCATGCTCAATTCGGCCGCCATGGCCGCCGGACCCGAAATCGTATCGGGTCCTGCCGCTCAGGCGGACTGTTTCGCGCCGTGGAGCGCGGAGACCAAATTCTTCAAATATCCCAAGAAGGAAGGGCCGTTCCGCATCGCCTTCGCCAATGGCTATATCGCCAACACCTGGCGCATCCAGATGGTGCAGACGGCCAAGGCCTACGCCGCACAACCTGAAGTCAAAGCCAAGATCAAGGAATTCAAGGTCGTCTCGACGGGCGAGGACGTGCCGGCGCAGATCTCGGCGATCAACAATTTCATCGATTCCGGCTATGACGCCATCGTCACCGACGCCCAGAACCCGACGGCCTTCGGTCCGGTCATCAAGCGCGCCAAGGAAGCCGGCATCGTTCTGGTCGCCTTCGACAACATCCTCGACACCAAGGATGCCATCAACGTCAATGTCGATCAGAAGGGCCTTGGCGAATTGTGGGCCAAGTGGCTGGTCGCCAAGATACCGAATGGCGGCAAGATCCTGGAAGTGCGCGGCGTCGCCGGCACCTCCGTCGACACCGACCGCCACAACGGCATCCACGAGGTCTTCGCTGCGTCCGGCAAGAAGTGGGACGTCACCGAAGTCGCCGGCAAATGGGATGACGGCGTCGCGCAGAAGGTGACCGCCGATGCGATCGCCACCAACGGTCCGTTCGACGGCATCACCGGCCAGGGCGGCGATACCGGCATCGTGCAGGCGATGATCGACGCCAAGCATCCGTTCGTGCCGTTTGGCGGCGAGACCGAGAACGGCTTCCGCAAGTTCTGCGCCGCGCATTCAGCCGACGGGCTGAAGTGCTCGTCCGCGGGCTCGGGTCCGGCTCAGGTCGCCGTCGCCATCAAGACCGCGATCGCCGCACTCGAAGGCGAGGTGGTGCCACAAGAGGTGAAGCTGCCGCTGGCGATCGCCGAAGACCCGAACTTGAAGGAAGGCACGGATTACTTCCCCAAGGAATCCGATAATTTCTTCGTCGGCAATTCCTTCCCGACCTGCGGCATCAATTTCAGCGCCCAGGAAATCATGGGTCAGACCAAGGAAAACCAGTAAATCATCGCTGGCTGTCACCTGGCGCCGCGGCTTGAGCCGCGGCGCTTGTCTCAATCCCACAATCGCCCTGGGAGGGCCGATGGACGGTGCGGCTCCGCTCTTTCGTATGGAAGGCATATCCAAGCGCTATGGCGGCGTACGCGCGCTGGAGAAGGCCGAGCTTGTCGTCGAAGCCGGCAGCATCCACGCCATTCTCGGTGAAAACGGCGCCGGCAAGTCGACGCTGATCAAGGTCATGGCAGGTGTCGTGGCGCCCGATGAGGGCCGCATGACGCTGGACGGGCGCGAGGCGACCTTCGCTTCTCCGGGGGCCGCCAACAAGGCCGGCATCGTCTGCATCTTCCAGGAACTGTCGCTGGTCCCCGAGCTCAGCGTTGCCGACAACATCGTCATTTCCGACCCGCCCAAACGCTTCGGCATGATCGACCGCAAGGCGCAGCGCCGCATCGCCGAAGAAGCACTTGCTCGCGCCGGCGCCGCTGACATCCACCCGCTGGCGCTGGTCAAGGACCTGCCATTGTCGCGCCGGCAGATGGTCGAGATCGCCAAGGCATTGGCACGCAAGCCGCGCATCCTCATCCTCGACGAAGCGACCTCCGCGCTGACCGCGGCGGATGTCTCGAAGATCTTCGCGGTGCTGAAGCGGCTGCGCTCGGAAGGGCTGGCGCTGCTTTACATCTCGCACCGCATGAACGAGATCGCCGAACTGGCGGATCAGTGCACGGTGTTCCGCAACGGCCGCAATGTCGCCAGCTATCCAGCCGGCTCGAAGAGCGACAATGAGGTGGTCGAACTGATGATCGGCCGCGAATACAGCCATATCTTTCCGCCCAAGCCGGCGGCCGTGCCTGCCGCCGCGGCCCCCAGGCTCGAGGCCCGCAAGCTCTCATGGGCCGACCGGCTGCACGACATCTCGCTGACCGTCAGGGCAGGTGAGGTGGTCGGCCTTGGCGGCCTCGACGGCCAGGGCCAGCGCGAATTGCTGCTCGCCTTCTTCGGCGTGCTGCGCGGCCTCAGCGGCCAGATCCTGATCGACGGCAAGTCGGTCTCGATCACCAGCCCATCCGTTGCGCGCGACGACGGCATCGGCATGGCGCTGATTCCCGAGGACCGCAAGACCGAAGGGCTGATGCTGCCGATGACGGTGCGCGAGAACCTGTCCTTCGCGGCGCTCGACCGGCTGTCGAAAGCCGGCATCATCGACCGTGCCGCCGAGCAGCGGCTGATCGACGACATGGTCGGCCTCCTGGCGATCAAGACGGCGGGCCTCGACATTCCGGTCGGCGCGCTTTCGGGCGGCAACCAGCAGAAAGTGGTCATCGCCAAATGGCTGATGCGCCAGCCACGCATCATCCTGCTCAACGATCCGACGCGCGGCATCGACGTCGGCACCAAGCAGGAGCTGTACCAGCTGATGCGCAAACTGGCCGACGCGGGTGCTGCGATCCTGTTCTACTCGACCGACTATGATGAACTGATCGGCTGCTGCGATCGCGTGCTGGTGCTCTATGACGGGGCGGTCAAGCGCGAGCTGGTCGGTGCCGAGATCACCGAGCGGGCGCTGATATCAAGCGCGCTTAACATCCATGGCGAGGACAGCCCGGTGGGTTTGGGAGCAAGCGCATGAAGGATTGGCGTTACTGGCTGGCCGAGCAGCGCGGAACTCTGCTGGCGCTCGGCATCTTCATCGTCATGTTCGTCATCTACACCTCGAACCATCCGGCGGGCTTCGCCGCCAATGTGGTACAGACAGCCTCGAACAAAGGCGTGCTGCTCGCCTTTGTCGCCATGGCGCAGACGCTGGTGGTGATCACCGCCGGCATCGACTTGTCCGTCGGTATGATCTTCCTGCTCACCAACTGCCTCGCCTCCTGGCTGGTGGTTGGCACGCCGATGCAGACGACGCTCGGTGTCATCGCCGTGCTGGCGGTGGGGCTGTTGTGCGGCGCGATCAACGGCGCCATCGTCATCTATGGCCGGCTGCAGCCGATTGTCGCCACCATTGCCACTGGCGCCGTCTATTACGGCATCGGCCTTTTGCTGCGGCCATTCCCGGGCGGCTCGGTCAATGAGGATCTGGCCGATGCGCTGACCGGCCGTGTGTTCGGCGTGGTGCCGGCGAGCCTGGTCGTCCTGCTGGCCATCGTGCTGGTGATCTGGGTGCCGTTCAGCCGCTCGGTGCTCGGCCGCGCCGCCTACGCGGCCGGCTCGTCGGAGACGGCGGCCTACATGTCCGGCGTGCCGATCCGGCGCGGCAAGTTCGCTGCCTACACGCTGGCCGGCCTGCTGGCGGCGATCGGCGGACTGTTCCTGACTTTCTTCACCTATACGGGCGAGGCGGCCTATGCCAGCGGCAACTCCTACACGCTGTTTTCGATCGCAGCCGTGGTGCTCGGCGGCGTCTCGCTGTTCGGCGGCAAGGGCAGCGCCATTGGCGCCATCTTCGGCGCGCTGGCCTTCCGCACCATCGGCGACCTGTTGTTCGTCTTCGATTTCGATCCGCTCTGGCAGCCGCTGTTCCAGGGCGTTATCCTGCTGGTCGCCGTCAGCCTCGGCGCCTTCGCCCTGTTTCGGGTCCGTAACCGGCTGGAGTGGTTCCTGTGAGCGAAACGACGCTTGGCGGTATTGCCGGCCGCATGCCCAGATTCATCCGCCGCGCCGATCCGGCGGTGCTGACGGCCTTTGCCTGCATCGTTCTCTTGCTGTTCCTGGGCAGCCTCTATTCCAGAAGCTTCCTGTCGCCTGAATATCTTCTGCAGCAGCTCAAGGTGGCTTCGTTCCTCGGCGTCATCGCAACCGGCATGATGCTGGTCATCCTGCTCGGCCAGATCGACCTGTCGGTGCCATGGGCGGTGGCAGCGGGCGCCATGATGGCCTGCGCTGCGGCGGCGTACGGCCCGGTCGGCGTGGCGCTGGCCATGCCGTTCGGTATTTTCTGCGGCATGCTGATCGGCGTCGTCAACGGCATCGGCGTCGCCTATCTGCGCATCCCCTCGATGATCATCACATTGGCCACCAACGCTGTCGCGCAAGGGCTGATGGTGGTCTACACCGGCGGCTTCTCGCCGCAGGATTCGGCAACGGGCGCGATGCGCTACCTGGCGACCGGCTTCGCCATTCCGGGCGTGCCCAACGCGGTTATCATCTGGGCGCTGATCGGAGCCGCGATGGTATTCGTGCTGACCCGTACCAGCTTCGGCCGCACCGTCTACGGCATCGGCAACCGCGAACGCGCGGCCTATCTCTCCGGCATCGATACGCGGCGCGTGGTGATGATCGCCTTCGCCGTCTCCGGCGGGCTCTCGGCTTTCGGCGGCGTATTGCTCGCCGGCTATGCCTCCAAGGCGGCGCAGTCGATGGGCGACGCTTATCTGCTGCCGTCGATCGCCGCAGTGGTGCTTGGCGGCACCTCGATCCTGGGCGGGCGCGGCTCCTATCTCGGCACGGTCGCCGGTGTCATCCTCATCACGCTGCTGCAGTCCATTCTGTCGGTCATGCAGATGCCGGAGGCGGGGCGGCAGATCATTTACGGCGTCGTCATTGTCGCCATGCTGCTGCTCTACGGCCGCGCGCCGGCAAGCCGCTGACCGTGGACGGAGCGGCAGCACAGGCGCCGACGAGCGCCCCCGGCTCGGTGCCGGCCATCGTGGTGATGGGCGTCGCCGGCTGCGGTAAGTCGGCCGTCGGTCTTGCGCTGGCGGCCGCGCTGGGCGTTACCTTCATCGAGGGCGACAGGCTGCACCCGCCGGAAAACGTCGCACGCATGGCAAGCGGCGAACCGCTTACCGATCAACTGCGCGAAGGCTGGCTCGACGCGATCGGCGAGCGCATCGCGGAGTCGGTGGGCAGCGGACCGGGCGTGATTGCCGCCTGCTCGGCACTGAAGCGCAGCTACCGCGACCGGTTGAGCGGCTTCTGCCCGGAAATCGTCTTCCTCTATTTGAAGATCGACCCTGCCACGGCCAGGCAGCGTGTCGGCAGCCGCAAGGGCCACTTCATGCCGGCAAGCCTGGTCGACAGCCAGTTCGCCATCCTCGAGCCGCCGGTTGCGGAAGAGCGCGCTTTGACACTCGATGCGACACGCCCGGTCGGTGAGCTCGTCGCTGCCGCGGTCCGCCTGATACGCCGGTCATGAGCCTTCATCTGTGCCGATGCCGGTGCCGTCCTGGGCCTCGGTCAGCCGCTGCCGGCGGGACCACGTCAGCATCTGCTCGGGGTAGAGCCTCAGCGCTTCCAGCAGGCGGTCGCGCTTGAGCAGGATGTAGTGCGCCTGCACAGCCATGTTCTTGGCGCCATCCCTGGCGGTGTCCTTTGCCGGGGTGACAGACGCCTCCGGCGTCAACTCGGGGCTGAGCACGGCCTGGTACTCGATGAAGGGAACCACTTCGAAGGTCGACATGGCAAACAGGGCGGTTCGGCCCCTGGCGGCAAAATTCGCCGGCGCCGAGGCGAGATGCGTCCAGCCGCTTTCGCCCATGGCTGCCTCGGTGAAAATCGTGCCGGCATGGACGGTGTTGGTCATCGTCACCACGCCATTCTGCTTCAGGATCTTCTGGATGCGGATGGTGACCGGATAGGCGTCGTCGCGATCAAAGACGACCCGGCTTTTCAGGAACCGGTTTTCGACATCGATCAGCGGCGGGTTGAGGAAACTCAGGCCGAACGCGCTTTCGGAAATACCGTGGGTGTTGACGCTCACCTGATGCGCCTCGACACCGGCCTCGTATAGCGCGCGCTTGCCGATGATGGTCTGGGCGGTGAATTGATCGCACCAGAGGATGGCGCCGTGGCCGCGCTGCAAGGCCGACCGCAGCCCCTCCAGTCCCTCCAGCCGGATCGTCGGCGACCAGCGGCCAGCCACCAGATGTGCGGCAAGTTGCAGGCGGCGGCGGTGGCGCGCCGCCAGCAATCCCTCGAACAGCTTGCATGTATCGATGCCATCGCCAAGCACCGCGCGTGTCGCGGCCGCGTAGGCCGGGAATTCCTTGCGCATATGGCGCTTGAGGCGAAACCTCGATATGCGGCCGCAGATCGGCGCCCACCAGCGCACCGGCACGGTCGCTGCCACGATGAGGTAGAAGACGGAGAGCAGGCTTTCGCGAAGGTCCTTGTTGGAAAAGCGGCGAAGCCGGCCGGGGTGAACCAGCTTGCGGCTGAAGAAGCGCACGTCCTCCGCCCGTTCCGGGACGAAGACGTCGGCGATGATTTCAGTGCGGAAACTGGCTGCCGATGGCAGCTTGCGGGCGGCCTTGCGGGATTTTGCGAACCACCACAGCCTCATCGGTCCAGCCCGTTCTTCGAACCCCGCTTTACTGCGTCGGCTTGGGCCGTGCAAGGTCGTGTCCGCGCTCAAGATTTCTGCAAATTCCGCTTGCCCTACATCTGGGCCAGGCGCGTTGCTTACGTCATCGGCATCCGACACAAGAGGATTATCAGCTCTTTCGTGCAGCGCGAGTTGGCGCCCGCGACGCCGGATCGCTGATCGCTGACCGGCAGTCGCTATTCCATATACGGCGTCAGCACATCTTCGATCCATTTCATGAACGCGCGGACTCGGCGCGACAGATTGCTCCGATGTGCGACGACGAGGGACACGGCGAGCGGCCGGCGACGAAAATCGGGTATGATCTCGACAAGCGCTCCACTCTCCAAATATCGGCCAATGCCCAAAAGTGGCGCCTGAATCACACCAAGGCCGGCGAGGGCGGCGGCTTCGTAGGTCTGTGCGCTGTTGACGTGCAGCGCACCTGGCAACTGAAGCGTCGCGTAGCTGTCGCCGTCCGGATATTCCCATCCATAGGGTCTCGCGCCCAGCACCGTCGAAAAGTGAATTGTCCTATGTTCCTGACGCTGGAGATCTTCCAGCGACCGAGGGACGCCATGGCGCGCCAGATAGGCGGGGCTGGCAGCGTTGGCCATGCGCAACAGGCCCAACGGGCGGGCAATCAGCGTCTCGTCCCGAATGGGTCCAAGCCGCAATACACAATCGAACCCCTCTTGAACCAGATCGACTTGCCGATCCGTACTCGACACCTCCAGCTCCAATTCGGGGTGCGCCGCCATGAAATCCGGCAAGGCCGGCACGATCGTTGTGCGCGCCACTTCGGTCGGAAGGTCGACCCGCAAACGCCCGCGAAGCGCCACGCGATCGCCTGCGAACATCGAGTGCAGATCATCGACTTCAGCAAGCAGATCGCGGGCACGGGCATGAAATGCGCGTCCGTCTTCCGTCAACCGCACGCTGCGCGTCGTCCGGTGCAGGAGCCTGACACCGAGATCTTCTTCCAGCTTCCGGACCGCCGTTGAGGCTCTCCCCTTGTGGATGCCCAGGCTGTCGGCTGCGCGGGTGAAGCTCCCCATTTCCGCTACCGTTATGAAAATGAGGATGGGTTCGAGATTTTGCATTTTCGTGCCCCGATATTGTTCCCCAAAAAGAGAACAGTCGGTTCATTTCCTCGGTGTTTATCACACCTGAGGGGCACAGTAAGCTTCGAATATGGGATCTCCCATCGGAGAATGACAAGTGTCCGAAACTGTGAACCCGCATCAGACACCTGAAACTATGACCTTGCATCGCGCCCTGTGGGCCGGCCGGATAATGAGCGCGTTTGTCGTTATCGCTTTGATGACAGACGGCACTGTTCAGCTTTTCGCGCCGGCACGGGTCGCGAGCATGTTGCAGGAAACCGGGTTCGCGATGGATCTGACGCGCGTCGTGGGTCCGATCATCCTCGCCTGCGCCATCCTCTACGCCATCCCGGTCACCGCCGTCCTCGGCGCGATCCTGGTGACGGGCTTTTTGGGAGGTGCCATCTGCGCCCATCTCCGCATCGGTGAGTTGGGATCGCCGCCGGAAATCATTTCCCTGCTTCTGGGCGCGATGACCTGGGGCGGCCTCTATCTGCGCGATCCCCGTATCCGGGCCATTCTGCCGCTCATCCATTGAACCAACAGGGGCAGTTCTGTCCCTCAACATCAGGAGAAAACACATGTTCTTAGTAATGGGAATCACCGGAAACGTGGGCGGCGCGACGGCAAGGCATTTGCTAGCGCAAGGCAAAAAGGTGCGCGCGCTGGTCCGCGACCGCGAGAAGGCGTTGAGCTGGGCGAACCGGGGCGTGGAGCTGGTTGACGGCGATTGGAATGATTCGGCAGCCATCGAGCGGGCGCTCGAAGGCGTCGAAGGCGCGTTCGTCATGCTGCCTCCTGTCTGGGCGCCTTCGCCCGATTACAAGGAAGCAAAGAGCGTGATTGCAAGCTATGTCGAGGCGCTCACCAAGGCAGCGCCGCCGCGAGTGGTTGCGCTTTCGTCGATGGGCGCGAACAGAACCAGCGGGCACGGGGTGATCGCGGCCTTGTCCCTTCTGGAGCAAGGTTTTCGCGACCTGAGATCGCCAGTTGCTTTTGTGCGCGCAGGCGGATTCTTTGAGAATTTTCTTTTCGGGCTGCAGGTCGCGCAGGGCGGAACGCTGCCGGCTTTCTACAATCCGACAAATCGGAAATCGACAATGGTCGCGACGAACGACATCGGCGCGGAATTCGCGACGCTTTTGACCGGGCCAACGTGGTCAGGGCAGCGCATCGTCGAGCTTGGTTCGATGGTCAGCGCGGACGACGTCGCCGAGCAATTGGGCGAAGTCCTGAATCTCGACGTGAAAGCCTTTGCAATCCCGCGTGCAGGGTGGGCGGAAGCGCTCGAACAATTCGGCATCCCGAAGGGCCACAGCGGACCTGCCGAAGAAATGTACGAGGCCGTGAATGCAGGATGGATGGACCTCGGTGTGGCGGGTACGGAGCACGTAGCGGGTACGACGTCCGCACGCGCTGTATTCGAGGCTGCGTCAAATGTGAACGGGTAGGCCAAACTGTATGGGGTTCTCCTGTGATTTCGGGTGTTCGCAACCCGGGATTTGGAGAACTCCCTCCTTCATCTGTCTGAGCGCGGTCAGCTTGCAGTGGGTGGTTATATCTGCGACGTCAGCTCAACGGGGAAATCGTCATTGTCGGCGTCGCGCATGGCGGCAAGGCTGCGATTGTCCAGCACTTCGGCGATCGCCTGCCGCACCTCCAGCATCATGTGGCGGACCTGGCAGGTCGCCTCGTCGCAATCCTCGCAGCGCTGATACTGCGTGCGGCTGGCGCAAGGGATCGGCGCCAGCGGCCCATCAAGCACGCGCACGACATGGCCGATCTTGATTTCGGAGGCCGGCCGGGCGAGGCGATAGCCGCCTTCTTTGCCCTTGCGGCTCTGGACGAAGCCGGCATTGCGCAACTCGCCCAGAATGGCATCGAGGAATTTCTTCGGGATGTTGTTGGCCACCGCGATGTCATTGACGAAAGCCAATTGGCCGGCCGGCAGGCCGGACAGATGCACGAGGGCCTTGAGGCCGTATTTGCCTTTTTTCGTCAGCATGCCCAGATCAACCCATTGAAGCCCCAACCACTCGCATCTGGCGACTGTTTGTGTGCAAATAATGACGTTTTCGCCGCGCGATGATGTTTCGCGAAAACAAGCCGCCGGATTGCAGTTAGGCACAAACGCGTTGATTCTTTGTAACGTTTTGCACTGAGAAGGCGGATATTCCGCTGATAACCAGGTTTTCGGCGTTCAAAACGAAAAAAGCCGGCAGGGCGCCGGCTTTTCCGTCAACTGCGCAGATATCGCGGCCTTCAGCGGCTGCCGTAGGTCTGGTCGAGCAGGCCGCCAGCGGCGAAATGCTCTTTCTGCACTTTGTCCCAGCCGCCGAAGACGTCTTCCACCGTCAGCAGCCGGATATCGGGGAAATCGGCCTTGTATTTCGTCGCCACAGCGGCGTCGCGGGCTCTGAGGCCGTTGCGGGCGGCGATGTCCTGGCCCTCCGGCGTGTAGAGGAAGTCGAGATAGGTCTTGGCCAGATCGCGCGTGCCGTGCTCGTCGGCAACCTTGTCGACGATCGCGACGGGGAATTCGGCCAGCAGGCTGACCGTCGGAGTGACCTGCTCGAACTTGCCGTCGCCATACTCCTTGCGGATGCCGCGCGTCTCCGACTCGAAGGTGATCAGCACATCACCGATTTCGCGCTGCACGAAGGTGGTGGTCGCGGCGCGGCCGCCGGTGTCGAAGATCGGCACGTTGTTGAACAGCTTGGTGATGAACTCCTTCACCTTGGCCTCGTCGCCCTTGAAGGCTTCCTTGGCGTAGGCGGTGGCCGCCAGATAGGTGTAGCGCGCATTGCCGGAGGTTTTCGGATTTGGGAAAATCACCTGCACGTCGTCGCGCACGAGATCGTTCCAGTCCTTGATATGCTTGGGATTGCCCGCGCGGACAAGGAAGGACGGCAGCGAATAGAAGGGCGAGGCGTTGTCGGGAAAATCCTTTTGCCAGTCGGCCGAGACGAGGTCCTTCTTGACCAGGAAGTCGATGTCGGTGACCTGGTTGAAGGTAACGACATCGGCGCCAAGGCCCTCGGCGATGGCACGCGCCTGCGCCGAAGTGCCGGCATGCGACTGATCGACCGTGACGCCCGGATGCTGCGCGATGAAGGCCTTGTTCACCTGCACGAACAGTTCGCGGCCGACGTCATAGGACGCATTGAGCAGTTTGTCGGCCGACCAGGCTTGGGAGGATGCAAGGAACAGGCCTGCGACGGTGGCAAGCCCGAGGAAAAATCGTCTCATGAAAACAGGCTCCGATGCAATTTATGGTGGGACCATAGCCGGGGTGCGGGGTGTGCGACGAGGCATGCGCCGTAGGTTCGTGGCCTCATCGTAGGAAAATATGTCGCCTAAGTCGATGAATGTTGAAATTCTGTTCCAGGAGAATGCTACCTTCGTCGGAGTTTTTCTGCGCCTTGTTTTGCGGCGCTGCATGGCATATACAAAAGGCATATACAAAAGAGCTGCAACATGCCCCAGAGCCGACATTCAACAACGCCGCCCAAGGAGGCGAAGCTGTTTCGCAACAACCGCAGCCAGGCGGTGCGCATTCCTGTCGAGTTCGAGCTTCCCGGCGAAAAAGTCCTGATCAGCCGGGAAGGCGATCGTCTTGTCATCGAGCCGGTTCGCAAACCTGGCCTCACCGCGTTGCTCGCCCAGTGGGCGAAAGAGCCGCCGCTCGATCCTAAAGACGACTTCCCCGAGATCTACGACACGCCAGTCAAATCCGAGGACATTTTCTAGATGCGGTTCATGCTGGATACGAACATTATCAGCGACATGATCCGAAACCCGGCTGGCAAGGCCGCGAGGGCAATGTCGCGCGAGGGAGATGACGCCGTTTGCACCAGCATCGTGGTCGCCTCGGAATTGCGATATGGCTGCGCCAAGAAGGGATCGGCCAAGCTGCTCAAGAAGGTTGAAGACTTGCTGGCCGAGATTCCTGTCTTGCCGCTCGATGTGCCGGTGGATGCCGAGTATGGCGGACTTCGCGCCGAGCTTGAAGCCGCGGGCCAGACCATTGGCCACAACGATCTTTTTATCGCCGCTCATGCCTGTGCATTGGGCACCACGCTGGTGACCGCCAACACGGGAGAGTTCAACCGGATCAGGGGCCTGAAGGTCGAGAACTGGCTGGCGTAGCCATTGACCAGAGGATCAAGCCGCCGGAAAAAGCTTCCAGCGTCCGGGGCGGAACGCCACCCGGCTTTTCTGCGCCGCGGGGTGATCGACCGGCAGTTCGATTTCGACCCGCTGGCGCTCTCCGCCGATCTCAAGCTCGACCCGGCGCGTGCCGGCGACGCGCCGGCTGGCGGCGACCGTGCCGGCGATGCAGCCGCTGCAGCCGTCCAGCAATTCGACATCGTGCGGGCGGAAGTAGAGCGTCGCATCGCCCGAGGGCTCGTTGGGCGCGGCAAGCCCGATCGGACGGTCGGCGAGCCAGATTTCGCCATTCTCGACCTTGACGGGAAGCGAGCTCGATTCACCGATGAAGCCGTAGACGAAGGGCGAGTTCGGCGTGTCGTAGATATCGTCGGCGGTGCCGACCTGCTCGATGCGGCCCTGGCTCATCACGACGACGCGGTCGGCAAGCTCCAGCGCCTCTTCCTGGTCGTGGGTGACGAAGACGGTGGTGTGGCCGGTGGCGTCATGGATTTCGCGCAGCCAGCGGCGCAATTCCCGGCGCACTTGCGCGTCAAGCGCGCCGAACGGCTCGTCGAGCAGCAGCACCTTGGGCTCGATCGCCATGGCGCGCGCCAGCGCCACGCGCTGCCTCTGGCCGCCGGAGAGCTGCGCCGGATAGCGCTTTTCGAGCCCTGAAAGCTGGACGAGGTCCAGAAGCTCGGAGGCGCGACGGCGGATCTCCTGCGCCGGCGGGCGCAACGGTCCGTGCCGGACCTTCAGGCCGAAGCCGATATTGTCCGCCACCGTCATGTGCCGGAACAGCGCATAGTGCTGGAAGACAAAGCCGACATTGCGCTCCTGGATGGACTTGTGCGAGGCGTCCTCGTCGCCGAAGAATATCTTTCCCCGTGTCGGCCGCTCCAGCCCGGCAATCAGCCTGAGCAGCGTCGTCTTGCCGGAACCGGACGGTCCCAGCAAAGCGATCAGTTCGCCCGACTTGATGTCGAGCGACACGTCGTGAAGCGCCGGAAACCGGTCAAACTCCTTGCGCACGTTGGCAACGCGAACTTCCATAGTGGTCCCTTTGTCAGTGCCCGCGTGTCGCGGCGATCTCGGCGCCGTAGCGCATCTCGAGAAGTGTTTTCAAGACCAGCGTGACGAGCGCCAGGCCCGCAAGCAATGAAGCGACGGCGAAGGCACCGACGGCGTTGTACTCGTTGTAGAGGATTTCGACATGCAGCGGCATGGTGTTGGTCAGGCCGCGTATGTGGCCCGACACCACCGATACCGCGCCGAACTCGCCCATGGCACGCGCATTGCACAGGAGCACGCCGTAGAGCAGCCCCCATTTGACGTTGGGCAAGGTCACGTACCAGAAGGTCTGCCAGCCATTGGCGCCGAGCGAAAGCGCTGCCTCCTCGTCGCCATTGCCTTGTTCCTGCATCAGCGGGATCAACTCGCGGGCGACGAAGGGGAAGGTGACGAAGATTGTGGCCAGCACGATGCCCGGCACGGCAAACAGGATGACGATGCCATGCGCTTTCAGCCAGGTGCCGAGCAGCCCCTGGGCGCCGAACAGAAGCACATAGACGAGGCCCGATATGACCGGCGAGACCGAGAAGGGGAGGTCGATCAGCGTGGTCAGGAAGGCCTTGCCCTTGAACTCGAACTTGGCGATCGCCCAGGCGGCGGAGATGCCGAAGACGATGTTGAGCGGCACCGAGATCGCCGCCACCAGCAGCGTCAGCCGGATCGCCGAGCGCGTGTCGGCACTGCCGAGCGCTTCGGTGTAGGCACCGATGCCCTTGGCGAAGGCTTCGTTGAAGACGATGATCAGCGGCAAGAGCAGGAAAATGCCGAGGAAGGCGAAGGCGACGGCCATCAGAGCCAGGCGCGCAGGGCGGCTTTCCGTGACCGCCGCCGACTGGCTTTCATGATGCGGTTCGTAGGATTTGATCTCCGGGTCAGCCATAGCGCTTGCGGCTCCATGACTGTGCGAGATTGACGACCAAAAGCATGATGAACGACAGAGCGAGCATGATCGCCGCGATCGCTGTCGCCGCCGGATAATTGTATTCCTCCAACCGAATGACGATCAGCAGGGGTGCGATTTCTGATTTGTAGGGCAAGTTGCCGGCGATGAAGATGACCGAGCCGTATTCACCGACGCCACGCGCGAAGGCGAGGGCGAAGCCGGTGACGATGGCCGGCGCCAGGCCCGGAAACAGGATGCGGGTGATGATCTGGAAGCGATTGGCGCCCAGCGTGGCGGCGGCTTCCTCCACTTCCTTGTCGATCTCCTCCATGATCGGCTGCACGGTGCGCACGACGAAGGGCAGGCCGATGAAGATCAGCGCGATGACGATACCGAGCGGCGTATAGGCGACCTTGATGCCGAGCGGCATCAGCAATTTGCCGATCCAGCCGTTCGGCGCGTAGAGCGTGGTCAGCGCGATGCCGGCCACAGCCGTCGGCAGGGCGAAGGGCAGGTCGACCATGGCATCGACGATGCGGCGGCCGGGGAAACGGTAGCGCACCAGCACCCATGCGACCAGCGTGCCGAAGACGACGTTGACCGCAGCCGCGACGAAGGCGGTGCCGAAGCTGATTCTCAGCGCATTGATGGTGCGGCGATCGGTGGCGATCGCCCAGAATTCAGGCCAGCCAAGGGCGGCCGAGCGCCAGAGCAGCCCGGATAGCGGGATGAGGATGATGAGGGTGAGGTAGGCAAGCGAGAAGCCGAGCGTCAATCCGAAACCCGGAATGACGCTCGGCTGCCTGAATCGCCACCCCGCCTGGGCGGGTGCTGTGGTCATGTCGTCCTGAATATCGACTGCTTACTGGGGCTTGTAGATCTGGTCGAATATACCACCATCGCCGAAATGATAAGGCTGTGCTTTTTTCCAGCCACCAAACTGTGGATCGTCGATGGTTACGAGCTTGATCGGCGGCAGCTTGGCGAGGTCCTCGGCCGGCACCAGATCGGGCTTGGCAGGACGATAATGGTTCTTGGCGATGATCGTCTGCGCTTCTTTGGAATAGAGCCAGCTCAGATAGGCTTCGGCGACCTTGCGCGTGCCCTTGGCATCGACATTGGCGTCGACCACCGCCACCGGCGGTTCTGCCAGGATGGAGGTCGGCGGGTAGACGATGTCGAAATTATCGGCACCGAACTCGTCGAGCGCCAGATAGGCCTCGTTTTCCCAGGCGATAAGCACATCGCCAAGACCCTTTTGCGCGAAGGTCACGGTCGAGCCGCGCGCGCCGGTGTCGAGCACCGGAGCATTGGCGTAGAGCTTGCCGACGAATTCCTTGGTCTTGGCCTCGTCGCCGCCGTCATTGGCGTTGGCGTAGGCCCAGGCGGCGAGATAGTTCCAGCGCGCGCCGCCGGAGGTTTTGGGATTGGGCGTAATCACCTGGACACCGTCCTTGACGAGGTCGCTCCAGTCGTGAATGCCCTTGGGATTGCCCTTGCGGACGAGGAAGATGATGGTCGAGGTGTAAGGCGCTGAATTGTTTTCGAATTTGGTGCGCCAGTCCGGATTGATCTTCTTCGCCTTCGAGACGATGGCGTTGATGTCGCCTTCAAGTGCCAGCGTCACCACATCGGCGTCGAGGCCGTCGATCACGGCGCGGGCCTGGGCGCCCGATCCGCCATGCGACTGCTGGACGGTGACAGTCTCTCCGGTCTCGGCCTTCCAATGCGCGACGAAAGCTTCGTCATAGGCCTTGTAGAGCTCGCGTGTCGGATCGTAGGACACGTTGAGAATGGTGGTATCGGCAAACGCGAAACCGAGCGTGCCGAACTGGACAGATGTGGCGACCAGTGCGCCGAGCAGTTTCCTGAAATGAGGTTTGGTCATTTCTGCCTCCGTTGAACCCGCGCCAAATCTACCGAATTGGTAGAAATTAGATGCATTCAATGTTGCCTTTTTTGCCCCTCTTGAGAAAATGTTCGACGCCATTTCGCCGTTAGGAGAAATATTTTCCTCTTGAGGCCAAAGGAAGAATCCATGGCCCGGCCACTCAGCCTATCTAGCAAGGGGCGGTGCCGAGGCAAGGTGCGGAATTTGGTCCGGTGCATCAATCGGCGGTGATGGGAAAGTCGAAACGCTGTCTGGCGAACGGTTCGCTTTTCAGCGTGAAGTGCCACCATTCCCTTGCATAGTTCTTGAAGCCGCCGGCGCGCATGGCGTCGACAAGCATCTTGCGGTTTGCCGCCGCTTCACTGGCAAGGCCTCGGTGGGCGGTTTCGCTCATCGGATCAAAGCAGTCGAAGCCGGTGCCGAAATCGAGCGTGTCGGCATCACCCGCGCCGCAGGCCGGGTTCGGGCTGGACCTGCGGTCGGTCCGGGCGACGGCGACGTCGACGGTCGAGCCACGTGAATGGGTCGATAGTTCTCCGACATAACCCTTGGCGATCAGCTCACTGCGCCTGACCTTCGGATACCATTGCGGATCGGGCGGCCCGCCCTCGCGCGTCCATTCATTCATGTCGGCGACGGCGCGGGCAGGGCGGTAGCAATCGAACAACACCAGGGTCAGGCCTTTGGCGGCGATCGCTTTCTGGACGGCGGACAGTGCCTTTGCCGCCTGCTCGGTGAGGATGCAGGCCGGGGCGTCATAGTCGTCCACCTTGCGATGCAGAAAATTGTCCGATCCGGCGTAGCGTATGTCCTGGCGGATCGAGGGATCGACATCGGCGAGCCGGACGAAGCCGGCGGGCAGGGCATCGGCCAAAGCGGGGAGGGTGGTTGCCGTGACAAAGATTGTTGCTGCCAGTGCTGAGGCTGCCGACAAGAGAGGATTGCGCGAGGCACCCCCCTCTGCCCTGCCGGGCATCTCCCCCTCAAGGGGGGAGATTGGCAGCTTTGCCGTTGCGCCCTGTCTTTGACGATTGGCGAAAGCGGAATGGAAATCCGATCTCCCACCTTGAGGGGGAGATGCCCGGCAGGGCAGAGGGGGGTGCCTTGGAACAACCATGGGCAAGTGTCTGCTATCCTC
>NZ_RZTE01000054.1:0-6734 GCF_003997415.1 Mesorhizobium sp. M7A.F.Ca.MR.245.00.0.0
CCCCTCATCCGCCCTTCGGGCACCTTCTCCCCGTGAACGGGGAGAAGGGAAAAAAGCGCCGCGCCCTTACGCGAACGCCCCGTGGCAGTGCTTGTACTTCTTCCCCGAACCGCAGGGGCAGGCTTCGTTGCGGCCGACTTTGCCCCAGGTGGCCTGGTTGTTGGGGTCGCGGTCCTCGGGAGCGACGACGGCGGTTGTCTCCGGGCGGACCAGGAGGGCGGTTTCGCCGCCTTCGAAGTCGTTCTCGCCGGTGGTGCCGTCGATGTGGGTGCCGAACATGTCGGGGGCTTCCGGGGGCGGCGCTTCGGCGGCCTGGCGGACCAGTTCGACGCGCATCAGCTGCGCGGTGACGGCCTGGCGCAGATTGCCCAGCATGGCCTGGAACAGCTCGAATGCCTCGCCCTTGTACTCCTGCAGCGGATCGCGCTGGGCGTAGCCGCGGAAGCCGACGACCGAACGCAGATGGTCGAGATTGACGATGTGCTCGCGCCACAGATGGTCGAGCGTCTGCAGCACAACCGAGCGCTCGACATAGTTCATCACCTCAGGGCCAAAACGCTCGGCGCGCTCCTTGGCGGCGGCTTCGGCGGCCTGCCCGATGCGCTCGCGGATGTCGTCCTCGGCGATGCCCTCTTCCTTGGCCCAGTCCTCGACCGGCAGGTCGAGGTTCAGGAACTCGGCGATCTCGGCCTTCAGCCCGGCAACGTTCCACTGCTCGGCATAGGCGTTTTCGGGAATGGCCTTGGCGACGATCTCGTCGATGACGCCTTCGCGCATCTCGGCGATCGTTTCGGAAAGGCCTTCGCCGTCCATCAGTTCGATGCGCTGCTCGAAAACCACCTTGCGTTGGTCGTTGGAGACGTCGTCATATTTCAAAAGGTTCTTGCGGATGTCGAAGTTGCGCGCCTCGACCTTCTTCTGCGCCTTTTCCAGCGCCTTGTTGATCCACGGATGGATGATCGCCTCGTCTTCCTTGAGGCCGAGCTTCTGCAGCATGCCGTCCATGCGCTCGGAACCGAAGATGCGCATCAGGTCATCCTGCAGCGACAGGAAGAATTTCGAGCGGCCGGGGTCGCCCTGTCTTCCTGAACGACCTCTAAGCTGGTTGTCGATGCGGCGCGATTCGTGGCGTTCGGTGGCCAGCACGTAGAGGCCGCCGGCGGCCAGCGCCTTTTCCTTCAGCCGCTCGATGTCGGCAATGATTTCCTTTTCCCGCGCCTCGCGCTCGGGTCCGGCCGGCATGTCGCCGAGCTCTTCCTCGATGCGCATCTCGGCATTGCCGCCGAGCTTGATGTCGGTGCCGCGGCCGGCCATGTTGGTGGCGATGGTGATGGCGCCGGGCTTGCCGGCCTGGGCGACGATCGCCGCCTCGCGCTCGTGATGGCGGGCGTTCAGCACTTCGAAATCGGTAAAACCTTCCTTGCGCAGGCGCTCGGCCAGCTGCTCGGACTTTTCGATGGAGGTGGTGCCGACCAGCGTCGGCTGGCCCTTGGCGCTGGCTTCGCGGATCTCCCTGACGATCGCCTTGTATTTCTCTTCGACCGTCCGATAGACCTCGTCGTCCTCGTCGATGCGCACGACGGGCAGATTGGTCGGAATCTCGGTGACTTCGAGGCCGTAGATGTTGCCGAATTCCTCGGCCTCGGTCAGCGCCGTGCCGGTCATGCCGGAGAGCTTCTTGTAGAGGCGGAAATAGTTCTGGAAGGTGACGGAGGCCAGCGTCTGGTTCTCCGGCTGGATCGCCACATGCTCCTTGGCTTCGAGCGCCTGGTGCAGGCCTTCCGAATAGCGGCGGCCCGGCATCATGCGGCCGGTGAACTCGTCGATGATGACGATCTCGCCGTTGCGGACGATGTAGTCCTTGTCCTTCTGGAACAGCCGGTGCGCCTTCAGCGCGTTGTTGACGTGGTGGACGATGGCGACGTTCTCGACGTCGTAGAGCGACTCGCCCTTGAGCAGGCCGGCGTCGCGCAAAAGGTTCTCGAGCTTCTCGGTGCCTTCCTCGGTGAAGATCGAGGTCTTCTGCTTCTCGTCGATCTCATAATCCTGCGGCTGCAGCTGGATGATGAAGGTGTCGATGGTGTTGTACATTTCCGAACGGTCCTCGAGCGGACCGGAAATGATCAGCGGCGTGCGCGCCTCGTCGACCAGGATGGAATCGACTTCGTCGACGATCGCGTAATTGTGACCGCGCTGCACCATCTGGGCGCGCTCGTATTTCATGTTGTCGCGCAGATAGTCGAAGCCAAGCTCGTTGTTGGTGGCGTAGGTGACATCGGCTGCGTAGGCGGCGCTTCGCTCCTCGTCAGACAGGCCATGGACGATGACGCCGACCGAGAGGCCGAGGAACTTGTAGACGCGGCCCATCCATTCGGAGTCGCGGGTGGCCAGGTAATCGTTGACGGTGACGACGTGGACGCCCTTGCCGGCGAGCGCATTGAGGTAGACCGGCAGCGTCGCGACCAGGGTCTTGCCCTCACCGGTGCGCATCTCGGCAATACCGCCATTGTGCAGCACCATGCCGCCGATCAGCTGGACATCGAAGGGGCGCATGCCGAGCACGCGGCGCGCTGCCTCGCGGGCGGTGGCGAAGGCCGGTACCAACAGGTCGTCGAGTGTGGCGCCGTTGGCGATGTCCTGGCGGAATTTCGCGGTGCGGCCGACCAACTCCTCGTCGGAGAGCGCCCGCATCTCGTTTTCCATGGCGTTGATCGCCTCGACACGGGGCCGGGTCGATTTGACCCGACGGTCGTTGGAGGAACCGAAAACCTTACGGGCGAGACCGCCGAGACTGACCATCCAATGGTCCTTTCGATAGAATTCTCAATCTTGAGATGAGCGCCGGCCGGCCCCATCAATTCCACGTGAACACTGGCAAACACATTAGTGAACACTGGCAAACACAAAAAGCGCCCGGAAAACGGTTCTGGACGCAAAGTCGTTGGACAGATAAGAGGGGGCTCAACTGATGTCAACGCCGCGCTGGCCCTGCTGGCTGCGCCAAATTCCGCCACAATCTGGCCGATCTGGAAGCACCCTCTTAACAATCCCCACCGGAGTCCACCCTATGTCCCTGTTGTTCCGCCGCGCGTCGCTCGCCAGCCTTGGCTTGGCCGTCGGCCTGTCGGCCCTTTCGCTCTCGCCATTGATGGCGCAGCAAACCGCTCCCGCCCCGGCGGATGCAGCAGCGCCGGCCGCGGCACCGGTCGATCCGAATAAGGTTATCGCCACGGTCAACGGCCAGCCCCTGACCGAAGCCGATCTGGTGCTTGCCGAAGGGGAGTTGTCACAGCAGTTCGCGCAATTGCCGCCCGAGCAGCGCCGTGCCGCAGCGCTCTCGGCTGCCATCGAGATCCGTGTCATGGCCGCCCAGGCGGTCACATCAGGGCTCGACAAGGATCCCGACTTCCAGCGCCGCATGGCTTTCCTGCAGCAGCGCGCGCTGCATGGCGAGATGGTCGAGAAGGGCGTCGTCGACAAGGTCACCGACGCCGAGGTCCGCGCCCGCTACGACCAGGAAATCGCCAACACGCCGCCCACCAACGAGTTGCATGCCCGTCACATCCTCGTGAAGACCAAGGAAGAGGCCGAGGCCATCATCAAGCAGCTCGACGGCGGCGCCGACTTCCAGAAGCTCGCCACCGAGCACACCAGCGATCCCTCGGGCAAGACCAGCGGCGGCGATCTCGGCTGGTTCGGACCTGGCCAGATGGTGCCGGAGTTCGACAAGGCGGCCTCCGCGCTCGAGGTCGGCAAGTACACCGAGCAGCCGGTGCAAACGCAGTTCGGCTGGCATGTCATCAAGCTCGAGGACAAGCGCACCAAGCAGCCGCCGGCCTTCGACGACGTCAAGGACCAGGCCAAGCAGGCGGTCATCCGCGACAAATATTTCGCGCTGGTCAAGTCGCTGCGCGCCGGCGCCAAGATCGAGATCCCCGACGCGAACCTGAAGAAGACGGTCGATACGCTGGAAAGCGCCAAGTAAGACTGATAGCTCTTTGAAAAGGGCGCGGCAGCCAGGGGTTGCCGCGCCCTTTTCATCGCCGTTTTTTTAAGGGGCGGGCGCCGCTATGCCTCGCATCACGTAGTTGACCGCCTTGCCGATGGTGGCTTCGTTCTCGTCGAGCCGGTTGGTCAACAGATGTCTCCAGGCGAAGGAGGCGATCAGGTCTGCGACAACAGCTGAATCGATTTCGGCCGGGATTTCGCCCCTTGCCTTGGCGCGTTCGATGATCTGGCCGGTATGGGAGCGTCGGCCCAGCGAGTAGTCGGCAAGGGCCGCGGCAGCGGTCTCGTCCGACTGTGCCTCGGCGATCAGCGACCGGAACACGCTTCCCGACGATGTGTCGCGCCAGTGAGCGAACAGGTTTTTCAGGAAGCCGACGAGATCCTCCTCCAGCCGCCCGGTATCGGGAACCTCGACGCGCTTCTGGCGCTGGTAGACCTCAAGCAGCAACGCCGCCTTGCTCGGCCACCAGCGATAGATGGTGGGTTTGCCGGCGCGAGCCCGCCGCGCCACCGCCTCGATCGAGAAACCGGCATAACCGCCTTCGACCAGCACGTCCTCGGCGGCTTGGAGAATGGCCTCGGCGCTGTCAGGGTTGCGCCGCGCACCGATCGATCTGCGCGCCGCATCGGCGTCCTCGGCCATCTCTGTCGTCCTCGCCAACACTTCGCCGGCAATATAGGTGACCCGACGCTCAAACGAAACGGCACGTTTTCAAGCTTCAGGAACGGATGGTAGCGGCAGGGGTTAAGTTTATTCCCTGGAGTCGACCGGCGTGTCGGTTGCGAAGCCCCAAAAGCAAAACCCGCCGGGGCGGCGGGGTCACTGGCTCAAATCAGCACCATGGGCAAAAATGTAGCATAGCTGCCCTCACCGAGTCAAGAATAAATTCCTACCAATATGCGACCGGCACAAACTTACTGACACCGCCGGACCGGTCGTCGGACGATGTCTACTGCAGGGCTTGCGATGTCTCGGATTCGATACGCCAGCCGCCGTCGACCTTGACCAGCCCAAGCGTAACGCGCGCCTTGCCGGTCAGGCGTGCCGCCGACTTGTCCTTTGGAAGATAGTCGTAGCGCATCGCAAAGACTGCCTCGGCGCGATCTTCGCCCTGTGGAGTGACCTCCAAGCTGCCGGCCTCCATGCTTAGCGACCAGGAGGCCCACTGCGCGAACCAGTCGGCCTTGACCTTGACGATGGCGTCGGCGTCGTAGCGGGTTCCGAAGATGGTCGCCGACGGGCCGTAGAGCCGTTTGACGGTCTCACTCATCGCCTTGGCGTCCGGCGCCAGATAGTCCTGGCGCAGGAAGTTTTCGATCGATCCCTTGTCGTCGCCGACGGAGCGTTCAAGTGCGGCGACTTCCGTCGAAGGCGCCGGCGCCGCGGCCGGCCTTTGTGGCTCTGCGGGTTGTCCGTCCGGGACGAATTCGAAGCGTTCGAGCAGCGATCCCTGCTCCCAGGGGCGCTGGGTTTCGCGGGTTTGCGAAACCACGTCGCGGCGCACCGCGATCATCATGTCGTTGATGCTCTGGCCGGGCTCGGCGATGTGGCGCAGCAGGGCGGCGGCGAAGGGCGAGTTGCGTCCGCTGCCGTCCATGGCGACAGCGCCAGGTGCCGTCGAGAAGGCGATGAACGAGCCGCGCGTCGAATCGAACTGCGCCAGCCCGGCCAGCGCCTTCGCCGAGCGCGTGGTGGCGGTGCGGCTGAGACTGCGGGCAAATGGATTGTTGCGGCAGGCATCGAGAAACACCAGGCTGACCTTGGTCTGCTGTTCCATGATGTCGAGGACTTCGTCGATCGGCACGGCCTCGAGCTGCAGCTTGACCGGCACGTCCAGCCTGGCATCGACCGGCACGATGTAGTTGCGCCCCTCGACCTGCAGCCCGTGGCCGGCATAGTAGAAAAGCCCGGCGCCGGCGCCCTGGAGCGCATCGGAAAACGCGCCGATGCTGCGTTCGAGTTCACGCTTGCCGAGATCATTGCCCTCGATCACCTCGAAGCCGATCGAGCGCAGCTTGTCGGCGATGTCGAGGGCGTCGTTGACTGGGTTGGCCAGCGTGCCGGCTTCGGCGTAAGTGCCGTTGCCGATGACAAGCGCCACGCGCCGTTGCGGCTGCGCATCCGCGCTCAGCAGCAAAAGTCCCAGAAATGCCCATGCAAGGATCGCAAGCCTGCCCATGGGGCAGATCATAACGCCATCGGCCCCGGCGACGCCACCGGATTTGAAATGCAGGCCTAACCACGAGCGGGTTCGAACTCCCGGGCAAGAGCGACGAAAACGCCCTTGCGCCCGCGCGGTCTATCGGGCAAACCGGCCTTCCCCTGCGATTTTTCCCGCCCGAGGCCTCCATGTCCACGACGATTTCGCCGCTCGCGCCGAAGAAATACCCCAAAATGCCGGAGATCGAAGGGGTGCGCATCGCCACCGCCGAGGCAGGGATAAAGTACAAGAGCCGCACCGATCTTTTGACCATGGTCTTCGATGAAGGCACCGCGGTCGCCGGCGTGTTCACGAAATCGAAATGCCCTTCGGCGCCGGTCGATTTCTGCCGGCAGAATCTCGGTGCAGGCAAGGCCCGGGTGCTGGTCGTCAATTCCGGGAACGCCAACGCCTTCACCGGCAGGAAAGGCCGCGAGTCGACCGCGCTGACCGGCGAGGCGGCGGCGAAGGCGGCCGGCTGCACGGCAGCGGAGGTTTTCCTGGCCTCGACGGGCGTCATCGGCG
>NZ_RZTE01000054.1:6743-34594 GCF_003997415.1 Mesorhizobium sp. M7A.F.Ca.MR.245.00.0.0
AAATTCAGCCACCTGCTGGCCGGGCTGGTCAGCAATGGCAAGCCTGGGCTCTGGACCGAAGCGGCAAAGGCGATCATGACCACGGATACCTATCCGAAACTGGCGACTGCGACCGTCAAGCTCGGCGACGCCGATGTCACCATCAACGGCATTTCCAAGGGCGCCGGCATGATCGCGCCCGACATGGCGACGATGCTCTCCTTCATCGCCACCGATGCGCCGATCGCCGCCCCCGTCCTGCAGGATCTGTTGTCGCGCGGCACGGCCAAGACCTTCAACGCGGTCACCGTCGACAGCGACACGTCAACCAGCGACACGCTGCTGATCTTCGCCACCGGCAAGGCCGCCAAGCGCGGCGCGCCGGAGATAACCGATCCCAAGGATGCCCGTCTCGGCGCGTTCCGCCGGGCGCTCGGCAAGGTGCTGAAATCGCTGGCGCTGCAAGTGGTGCGCGACGGCGAGGGCGCCCGCAAGCAGGTCGAAGTCACCGTCACCGGCGCCAAATCGGCGCGCTCGGCCAAGCGCATCGCTCTGTCCATCGCCAATTCGCCGCTGGTCAAGACGGCGGTCGCCGGCGAGGACGCCAATTGGGGCCGCGTCGTCATGGCCGTCGGCAAGGCCGGTGAACCCGCCGATCGCGACCGGCTGTCGATCTGGTTCGGCGACAACAGGC
Source organism: Mesorhizobium sp. M7A.F.Ca.MR.245.00.0.0 (assembly GCF_003997415.1). Classification (NCBI taxonomy): domain Bacteria; kingdom Pseudomonadati; phylum Pseudomonadota; class Alphaproteobacteria; order Hyphomicrobiales; family Phyllobacteriaceae; genus Mesorhizobium; species Mesorhizobium sp. M7A.F.Ca.MR.245.00.0.0. The sequence goes on from NZ_RZTE01000054.1 coordinate 7,417, forward strand.
TGGCGCATGAAGGCGAGCGCGACCCCGGCTACTCCGAGGCCGCTACGTCGGCCTACATGAAGCGCGACGACATCCGCATCCGCGCTGATATCGGCATCGGCCGCGGCAAGGCGACGGTGTGGACCTGCGATCTCACCAAGGAATATGTCGCCATCAACGGCGATTATCGGAGCTGATGGTTTTGAGCTCCAGGCATCCGGCAAGCATGCTCGCGATCGTACGCCGCTACGAGGCTGCCGGCTTTCGCGCCTGGCCGGCAGCCGCCGTCCACTATGACGGCACCTGGGTGGTGCGGCTGACCGCCGGCCATCCGGCCAAGCGGCTGAACTCGGTCAATCCGCTCGATCCCGGCGATATCATGCACATGGCCGACCGTATCGGCCGGGCCAGCCGCCGTTTCGATGCCTATGGAAGGCCGCTGACGTTCCGCATGTCGCCGCTGTCGGGTCCAGATCTCGCCAGCCATCTCGACCGCGAGGGCTGGAGCCGGTTCGACGAGTCGCTGGTCATGCGGCTGCCGCTGGCCGGCGCGCAGCTCGACGCCGCCATGGACCAGATTCCGCTGAAGGACATCAGCCGCTTCATCGGTGCGTTGCTCAAGGTCAGCGGTTCGGATGTTTCGCTGCGGCCCGGCCTGTCGGAGATCATCGGTGCCATCCAGCCCGAAGCCGGGCTGTTCGCGCTCGAAGATGGAGCCGAGGCACTGGCAACGCTTATCTGCGTGCATGACGGCGATCTCGCCGGCTTGTTCGAGGTCGCCACCGACAGATCGGCGCGCAACAGGGGCCATGGCCGCAACCTGATCCTGTCGGCGCTCAAATGGGCGCGGCTGCGGGGCGCGCGGGAAGCATGGCTGCAGGTCGAGGCCAACAACGTGCCGGCGCTGGCGCTCTACCATTCGCTCGGCTTCGAGGAAGTCTATCGCTACCACTACCGCCGGCCGCCGGGTCATGAATGATGTCGTGACCGCCGGCAAACGCCTGCTCCTGGTCGCCGCCTGCGCGCTGGTCGATGCCGACGGCCGGGTGCTTCTGGCGCAGCGGCCTCAGGGCAAGCAACTTGCCGGATTGTGGGAATTTCCCGGCGGCAAGGTCGAGCCCGGCGAGACGCCCGAACAATGCATCATTCGCGAACTGCATGAAGAAATCGGCATCGAAACCGACATTCCATGCCTGGCGCCGCTTACTTTCGCCAGTCATTCCTACGACGATTTCCACCTGCTGATGCCGCTGTTCATCTGCCGCCGCTTTCGCGGCATAGCCCAGCCCAGGGAAGGGCAGACGCTGAAATGGGTGCGGCCGAAGCAGATGCGCGACTATCCGATGCCGCCGGCCGATGCGCCGCTGATTCCGTTCCTCATCGATCTTCTCTGAGGTTCGCGTCCGGTCGCTTCCTGCCGAGGCGTGTATCAGCCAGCGTTAATGGAAGATTTATCTCGTCGTGAAAAATTGAAGCATGGCCGTTCGCGGCCGAGCCGTCGATTTGCCGGGAGCGATAGCATGAGCCTAGACAGGGATTGGGACTCGATCCGGCCCGAGCGCGGTTTTCGCGCCGCCGATGCGGGCATGGGCATATTGCGCATCACGCTGCTGTTCGGTTCGGCCGCGGTGGCGCTGGCGCTGATTGCAACCCCTTTCCTCGACAGCCAGACACGCTCGCTGTCGGCCCGTGATGGTTTCGGCGGGCTTGACATGGCGGCGACAGGCTCGATCGGCCATCGCGAAACCTACACGCTGCGCCGCAGCGTGCTGCAGCCGCAACCGAGCTCGGTCTGCATCATCAGGTCCAATGGCAGGAGCAGCGGCGACTGCTGACATGGTTAAGAGATTTCGGAAAGGCGGCAGCTTCATCGCCTGTTAAGCCTTTGCCGTTAACCTTTCTTAACAGGTCGGCTGTAAGGTCCCGGACAGAGGGGTTAAGGCCATGAAAGCAGTGCTGCTGCGTTTTCTGAACGACGAGACCGGCGCCACGGCCGTCGAATATGGCTTGATCGTCGCCGTTCTGTCACTGGCCATCGTCGGCGGCATCGGCCGGGTCTTCGACTCGCTCATCTGGCTGTTCAGCGACAACAGCAGCAGGCTTGCGAACGCCTTCATCCCCTGAACTCCAGGTTCTTTTTTCATCCATGTCGTCTGCCAAAACGGGGGCCACTTTTCGGCGACATGCATTGACTTTCCGCGTCCGCGGGCAGGATCATTGCCCGCCGGGCGCCTCCAGGATTGTTTTCAGCGAGACCTTGGCCGACCCTGGCTTAAGCGGTTTTTGCTGCGATGCGTCGGGCGCCCAGCCGGACATCCAGACAATCGAGAAACTTGCCCTCACGCGGCCGTCGGGGTCGGAAAACCGCTCGGCGTAGATTTCCGCCGCACGGGCAAACAGCTTGCGCGAGCCCGGCCGCCGGCTGCGATCGGTGAGCGCAGAGGTTTCGCCCATGGCCCGCAGATCCGCCATCAGGTTGAACAGGCTGGCATAGCGCACCGTCACCGTCTCGACGTCGGCGACCGGCAGAGCGAGACCGGCGCGCTGCAGCAGCGCACCGGCATCGCGCACGTCGGTGAACGGGGCGACACGCGGGCTGGCGCCGCCGTAAAGCTCGGTCTCGGCCGAAAGCAGGCTTTCGCGCAACTCGAAAAGCGTACCGGCGCCGGCAAAGGCGCCGAGGAAAAGCCCATCCGGCCGCAACGCACGGCGGATCTGGATCAGCATGCCGGGAATGTCGTTCATGGCCTGCAGCGACAGAAGCGACACCGCCAGATCGAGGCTTTCCGCTTCGAACGGCACGGTTTCGAGCGGTGCGATCAAGCCGGCGCCGCCACCGCTCAGGAAGGCCGTGTCCGCCTCGACGCGGACGATGTCGGCGACCTTGCCGCTTTCGGCGAGCGTTTCGGCTGCTGCAGGCGTCTGGCAAAACAGCACAGCCGCCTTGCCGAACCTGCGCTCGACGGCGCCCAGCCGGTCGGCAAGGTCCTCGGCCGTGCGGCGCATGAGGAAGTCCGCGCCGTCGACCGGATGGGCAAGCGCGCGCCGCTTGTGCGCCAGCCATAGAGAGGTATCCATTATCGGCTGCAACGGGCAGATCCTTTGTTTGTCCACGCTCCGGGATCGTTGATATAGTGGCGCGCAGGAGCAACCACGTGGCCGATCCGATGCCCAAGATCAAGTCCATCGCGATCACGAACCTGGCCCGGTCGGTTGTCGGCTGGCCGGCGCGTATGCTGTTTCCGCCGGTCTGCGCCGGTTGCCGCCGGCATGTCTCGCAGCCAGGCGTGCTGTGCGGCGCCTGCTGGCCGAAGCTCAGGCTGCTGGAGCGGCCATGGTGCCCGGTCATGGGCACGCCGTTCACCCACCATATGGGCGAAGGCTTTCTGTCGGCCGAGGCGATTGCCGACCCGCCGCCTTTCGAGCGGGCGCGGGCGGCGGTCGCCTATTCCGGCGTTGCCCGCCAGATGGTGCAGGGGCTGAAATACCAGGATCGCACGGATCTGGCACCCTGGATGGCGCGCTGGATGGTTCGCGCCGGTGCCGATCTCATCGCCGAGGCGGATGTGGTGGTGCCGGTGCCGCTGCACTGGCGGCGCTTTTTCAGGCGGCGCTTCAACCAATCGGCGGAACTGGCGAGGGCGGTCTCGACGCTTAGTCAACTGCCCTTCGCCCCCTCGGCGGTGCGGCGCGTGAAACTCACCCGCCAGCAGGTCGGGCTGGAGCGCGGGGAACGCGAGGAAAATGTGCGGGCTGCCTTTCGGGTACCCGCCGAGGCGGAAATCGAGATCGCCGGCCGCAGGGTGCTTTTGATCGACGATGTCTACACCACCGGCGCCACGGTGCGTTCCGCCACCAAGGCGCTGAAAAGGGGAGGTGCGGCCGCCGTCGACGTGCTGACCTTTGCCCGTGTGTTGCCGGGGGACTTCCGGGCGGACGAGTCCGCGACTATATAAGTCGGCAACGAACAGCGGAAATTCGTCATGGCCGATGTCACGATCTACACCCGCATGATGTGCGGCTATTGCACGGCAGCCAAGCGGCTGCTCGAGCGCAAGGGCGTCGCCTTTACCGAGCATGATGCCTCCTTCTCGCCGGAACTGCGCCAGGAGATGATCTCCCGGGCGCATGGCCGCACGACCTTTCCGCAGATTTTCATCGGCGATACGCATGTCGGCGGCTGTGACGACCTCCACGAGCTAGAGGCCGAAGGCCGGCTGGACAAACTGCTCGCCAACGGCGCGACGAATTGAGGGAATGACGATGGGTGTTTTCAAAGCCGCTGCGATCCAGATGCGCTCAGGTGAGAGTCCCGAGCGCAACGCCGTGGATCTCGAACGGCTGGTGCGCGAAGCAGCCAGCCTGGGTGCCACCTATATCCAGACGCCGGAAATGACCGGCGCGCTGATCCGCGACAGGCAAGCCCGCGCAGCCTCCTTCACCTCCGAGGACAAGGACATCGTCGTCGCGACCGCGCGCAGGCTGGCCAGGGAGCTCGGCGTGTTCCTGCATATCGGCTCGACCGCCATTTTACGCGCCGACGGCAAGCTCGCCAACCGGGCGCTGCTGTTCGGGCCGGATGGTGCTGCGCTCGCCACCTACGACAAGATCCATATGTTCGACGTTGACCTCGACAATGGCGAATCCTGGCGTGAATCCGCCGCTTACGAACCGGGCACCGAGGCCGTCGTCACCGAGATCGAGGGTGCAAAGCTCGGCTTCGCCGTTTGCTACGATCTGCGCTTTCCGCAATTGTTCCGCGCCGAGGCGCTTGCCGGCGCCGACCTGCTTTCGGTACCGGCCGCCTTCACCCGCCAGACCGGCGAGGCGCACTGGCACGTGCTGCTCAGGGCCCGCGCCATCGAGAATGGCGCCTATGTCGTTGCCGCCGCGCAAGGCGGCCTGCATGAGGATGGCCGCGAGACCTACGGTCATTCGCTGATCGTCGATCCGTGGGGCCGTATCATCGCGGAAGCCGCGCATGACGAACCGGCGGTGATCGTCGCCGAGATCGACCCGGCGCAGTCGCTTGCCGCGCGCAAGAAGATCCCCAATCTCAGAAATGCACGGGATTTCGCCGTCAATGCCGGTTCGGGCGAGGCGCCGCGGCTCAGGGGTGCAGCCTCTTGATCCGCTTTGCCCTGATCTGCGAGCACGAGCACGAATTCGAAGGCTGGTTCCGCAGCAACGACGATTTCGACACCCAGAAGAAGCGCGGCTTTGTCGATTGCCCCACCTGCGGATCGCACAAGGTGCAGAAGGCGCTGATGGCGCCGGCTGTCTCCACGGCGCGCAAGCAGGAAACCATAGCGCTCGCCATGGGCGAGGCGCAGAAGCAGGCTTTGGCACAGCTCAAGGCGATGGCCGAGAAGGTGCGCGAGAATGCCGACTATGTCGGCGACAAGTTCGCCGAGGAAGCGCGAAAGATCCATTTCGGCGAGAGCGACCCGCGCGGCATCTATGGCGAGGCGACGCTGGACGAAGCCAAGAGCTTGGCCGAGGACGGCGTCGAGTTCATGCCGATCCCGGTGTTCCCGGACGATCGCAACTGAATTCCGAGGGAGCTTTGCGCGACCCAGAAGCGATTGAGCCGGAACGCAGCATAAGAGCCGTCGTTGGCCGATTAGCCCGCTGGGCCGCCGTGAAGCTTAGCGGTACCCGAACGGTCGACGGATTGCTCATCATAAGCGACAAGGGCACCGACAAGATCGTCGAGGCGCTTCAGCTTATTCGTGATTTTGATCCAGTGCGCTACAGACGGCTGCTTGGTGACGTAAGACAGGTGTTCGTCACAACCCTTCCTGCTTCCGTCGCGCAATGGGCAAACTCCTCCAAGGCGTGCGAATTGGACGAGCGCCATATCATCAGCGAAGAGACGACGCCGGAATTGGTCGCTTCGATTATCGTCCATGAGGCCACCCACGCGCGGCTTATGCGATGCGGTATCGGCTACGAAGAGGCGTTGCGGGATCGCGTCGAGCAGGTCTGTCTGCGTCGAGAAATAGCCTTTGCGGCCAGACTGCCGACAGGAAAGGGCCGGGGCCAGCAAGCTGAAGCGACACTTGAGGCCATGCCGGACTTTTCCGACAAGGCGATGAGTGAGCGAAATCTCAGTGGTTTGCGAGATGCTCTGCTCTACCTCAACATGCCGACCCGGCTTGTCCACCTCACCGTATCATACCAGCGCTGGAAACACCGGCGCCGGTTCTCGCGGCAGCCTATGAACTGACCGGCTAGAGCATTTCACCGTTTCACGGAGAGGGGGCTCTAACTCTTTGTTTGACGCAATTCTAGGCGGAAAACTTTTCCTGGAGTTGCTCTAGCCCACACTCCCGATCAATTTCTCAAGCAGCCGAGAGAGCGTCTCCTGTTCCGCCGGCGTCAAGCCCGAGAGAACCTCGTGTTCGTTGGCCACGTGGGCGGTAACGGCTTCATCGATCAAGGCCAGGCCCTTGTCGGTCAGCCGCACGACAATGCCGCGCCTATCGTTGGGATGCGGCCCGCGCAGGATCAATCCGGACGTTTCGAGCCGGTCTAGCCTGTTGGTCATGGCGCCGGACGTCACCATCGTCGCCTCGTAGAGAGCGGTCGGCGTCAGCGCGTAGGGAGAGCCTGAACGGCGCAGCGTTGCCAGCACGTCAAATTCCCCGGACTGCAATCCATAACGGGCAAACAACGGCGCCAGGCGCTCGCGGGCGATCAGCGAGGAGGCCTCGTTCAGCCGCCCGAGCACACCCATTGGCGAGACATCCAGATCGGGCCGCTCCCGCTTCCATTGCTCGATCGCTCTTGCTGCCCTGTCCAATTGTCTCACCATCATATATCTTGACGTTAAGAATCTTTCCATTATCTTATCTTAACATGCAATGCCGGCCAAGGGCCGCGCTACAGGATTCGGTCAATGAAACGTCTTTGGGATTCGGCGCTCGGCCTGCTGGTCGTCACCGGCGGCCTGCTCGGCCTGACGCTGCCATTCGGCAAGCTCGCCACGGCTGCCGGCGTGCCGGCCATGGTCTGGGCCTTCGTCATCTCGCTCGGCGCCGGCGGCGTCTTGCTGTGCGTGCTCCTGGCTCGCGGCCAGCGGGTCCGGCTCACCGCGCACAAATTCCGCTATTTCTTCGTCACCGCCGCGGTGTCCTATGCCGTCCCCAACCTCCTGATGTTCTCGGCCATCCCGCATCTGGGCGCCGGCTACACCGGCATCATGTTCACCCTGTCGCCTGTCATCACACTGGTGTTCTCGATCCTGTTGCGTGTCCGGCGCCCCAACATGCTGGGCATTGTCGGCATCGCCGTCGGCTTCGTCGGCGCCGTCATGGTCGCGGTGACGCGCGGCGAGGCCGGCCAGCCGGCCGATTTGTTCTGGGTGGGGATGGGGTTGCTCATTCCGGTCAGCCTTGCCGCCGGCAACATCTACCGCACGGTCGACTCGCCGGACGGCACCGGCCCGATCGAGCTTGCCGTCGGCAGCCATCTGGCGTCGGCGGCGATGCTGCTTGCCGGCATTCTCCTCCTGTTCGGCGGCGAGGCTTTCGCGCCACTCGGCGGCGTGCCGCTGGTGGTGGTCGCGCAGGTTGCGTCGGCATCGGCGATGTTCGCCTTCTTCTTCCGGCTGCAGGCGGTTGGCGGTCCGGTCTATCTCAGCCAGATCGGTTATGTCGCGGCGGCCGTCGGCCTGTTTGCCGGAACCATCTTCCTCGGCGAGCACTATCAGCTGCTGACCTGGGCAGGCGCGCTCATCATCACCGCCGGCGTGTTCATCACCACCAGGGCACAAAGCCAGAAGGGTCGAGTTCCTGCAGCCGGAACCGCCTTGCCGATCCGTTAGGCCTGGCTCGCGTCAAAGATTTTCCTGAGAGCCGGCGGGGCAACATTTCGCCATGACATCCGTATTGCGCTACGAAATGTCTGTTCATCGCATGCGTCAAGAATGATCGACGTCCAGCCCTTTCGTCCCCATCCACCAGGCACTGGCTTGAAAACCAGCGGTTCGGCTGCAGTCGTCATCTCTTGCTGGCCGGTGTCGAGCTTTATGACGGCGCGATCGTTTTCGGACAGCGACATGAAGATGCGATTGCGTACCCGGAAGTCGGCCTTGCCGAAATGCGATTTCTCGGCCGCTTCGGGAAGCTCAAGCGCCAATTGTCGGGCTCTCACACTGTCCACGGCCCGACAAATCTCCAGATCAGCCTTCAGACTGAGCCTTTTTCCGCCAGGACTATGTAGTTGACGTCCATGTCCTTCGAGCGTGCCCAGCGGTCGGCCAGCGGGTTGTAGGTGACGCCGGTGCGGTCGATGATGGTCAGGCCGGCACCGCCAAGCGCCTTTTCGAGTTCTTCCGGGCGCACCAGCTTGCCGAACTGATGGGTGCCGCGCGGTAGCCAGCGCAGTACATATTCGGCGCCGATGATGGCTAAGCCCAGCGCCTTCAGGGTGCGGTTGATGGTGGCTACGAACATGATGCCGCCGGGCCGCACCATCTCGCCGCATTTGGCGACGAACAGGTCGATGTCGGCGACATGCTCGACCACTTCCATGTTGAGGATGACGTCGAATTTTTCGCCGGCGTCGGCAAGGTCCTCGGCCGTCGTGGCGCGATAGTCGACGCTGACATTGCCCTCGGCAGCGTGCAGCTTGGCCACTTCGATGTTGGTTTCGGAGGCATCCGCGCCCACGACTTCGGCGCCAAGCCGCGCCATCGGCTCGCACAGAAGTCCGCCGCCGCAGCCGATGTCGAGGATGCGCAGGCCCTCGAAAGGCCTTGCAGCGCGCGGGTCACGGCCGAAGCGCGTCGCTATCTGGTCGCGGATATAGGCCAGCCGGACCGGATTGAATTTGTGCAGGGGGCGGAACTTGCCGTTCGGGTTCCACCATTCGGCGGCAAGGGCGGAAAAGCGTTCCACTTCTCCGGCATCGATCGTCGATCGTCGGGGCTCTGGCATGGGTTGGTCTCCTCGACACTACAGCGCCGCACGTCCTCTTGGACGCGCAAAGGACGCTGTAGCACTTTAGATTCTGCGCATGATCCTTTCCGAAATCGACTTCGATTTCGGGGTCGTGCGCTAGGAAGTCGGGCGTGAGGCCGCGAATGTCAAGGCAACAATTTTCGATGCTGCCAAGGGGCTGACAGAGTGGCCGACCTACTTCGTGCCGAGCACGTCACGCAGTTTCGCCGCCAGTTGCTCGATGGTGAAGGGCTTGGCGAGGAAATGCACGTCGTGGTCGAGCACGCCGTTGTGGACCACGGCGTTCCTGGTGAAGCCGGTGGTGAAGATCACCTTCAGTAGCGGCATGCGGGCAACGGCCTCTTCCGCCAGCTTGCGGCCGTTCATGACGGGCATGACGATGTCGGTGAACAGCAGGGCGACGTTCGGGTTCTCCGCCAGTTTCTGCAACGCTTCCTCGCCGCTCGCGGCATGAATGACGGTGTATCCGAGTTCGCGTATGGCCTCAGTCGTGGAGACCCGCACGCGGGCATCATCCTCGACGACAAGGATCGTTTCGGTGACCGGTGCGGCGGTGTTGTCGCCTCGCCCCGTGGTCATGGCCGGCTCTTCGGCGCCGAAATACCGCGGCAAGTAGATCTTGATCGTCGTGCCTTCGCCGGGTTCGGAATAGATGTTGACATGCCCACCCGACTGTTTGACGAAGCCGAACACCTGGCTCAACCCCAGGCCGGTGCCCTTGTTGACCGCCTTGGTGGTGAAGAAGGGCTCGAAGGCCTTGGCGATGACATCGGGGGTCATGCCCGAACCGGTATCGCTGACGGCGATCATCACATACTGGCCGGCCGCGACTTCGGCATGGGCGGCGGCGTAGCTGTCGTCGAGATGGCTGTTGGCGGTCTCGATGGTCAGCTTGCCATCGTCGCCCATGGCGTCGCGGGCGTTGACGGCCAGGTTGAGAACGGCGTTCTCGATCTGGCTCGGGTCGGCATGGGTTTTCCACAAGTCTCCCGCCAGCACCGTTTCGATGCGGATGGTTTCGCCGAGTGCCCGCCGGATCAGGTCGGACATCCCGGTCAGCAGGCGGTTGGCGTCGACGATCTGCGGCGCCAGCGGCTGCTGACGCGAGAAGGCGAGCAGCCGGGCCGTCAGATTGGCGGCGCGGGTCGCGGCATCGATCGCCGCATCGATGAATTGTGCGATGTCGTGCTCGCCGCGCGCCAGCTTGCGCTGGGCGAGGTTCATGGCGCTGATGATCACCGCCAGCATGTTGTTGAAGTCGTGGGCGATGCCACCTGTAAGCTGGCCTACCGCCTCCATCTTGTGCATCTGGCGGATCTGGGACTCGGCCTTTTCACGTGTCTCGATCTCGTTGCCGAGCGCGACGTTCTTGCGCACCAGCTCATCCTGGGCAACGGCAACCTCACGGAAGCGGCGGCGCGATTCCCTGATCGCGTAGCCGGCAAGCAGGAAGATCGCCAGCAGCGCCGCCACCGAACCGATGCGTAGCCAGGCCTCGACCTGGTCGGTATGCGCGTCGCGCGCGGCGACGGCTGCGGCGCTGATGCGTCGGACCGTATCCATGCTGGTCCGGATTTCGTCCATGACGGCCTTGCCCTGGCCGCTGCGAATCAGATCCAGCGCTTTCGTCGCATTGCCCTGTTCGTACAGGGCAATCGTCTCGGCAAGTTCGGCCTGCTTTTGCGAAAGCGCGTCCTTGATATGGTTGATCGGCTGGACGAGCTGGTCGTCGGGGGCGGTCAAGCTGTCGATGCGGGCAAGTTGCCCCGGAATGGCGCCGACAGCGCTTCGATAGGGTTCGAGATAGGATTTCTCGCCGGTCAGCAGGTAGCCCCGCTGGCCGCTCTCGGCTTCCTGCGCCAGAGAAAGCAGACCCGAAAGCAATTGCTGATATTCGATTGCCTCGCGCGCGGCGGCGCGGTTGGCCCGTTGTTCCTCGACCAGCATGGCGCGGCTGCCGACAATCAGCGCCAGCACGGCGAAGCCGGCGACAAGCGGAAGCGATTGCCATCGCATGGCACGTCGAAGACGAGCAATCATCATCTGTTATGCCGAACCAAAAGAATTCCCCGCAGGCAGCATTTCGTAAGCGGCGGCGGGGCGGAAGGCAATATGCCGGCTTCTGGAGCCGGCAATCGACCGCCAGCCTTGCGAAACCTTCATCATTTGGCTAAGGAGGCCGCGCATTCAGCGGCCGGCGTCAGCCGGCCTTCCGCTTTTCGGGATTCCGGCTTTTGGCCGGGATCCGGCTTCAGGCAAAGGCATTTCGCTCCCATGGCGCGCATCGTGATGAAATTCGGCGGAACCTCGGTCGCCGACATCGCCCGCATCCGCAACGTGGCGCGTCACGTCAAACGCGAGGTCGACGCCGGCCATGAGGTGGCGGTGGTCGTTTCGGCGATGGCCGGGAAGACCAATGAACTGGTCGGGTGGACGCGTGAGGCCTCGCCGATGCACGACGCACGCGAATATGACGCGGTCGTCGCTTCGGGCGAGCAGGTCACGGCCGGCCTTCTGGCCATTACCTTGCAGAACATGGGCGTGCACGCCCGCTCCTGGCAGGGCTGGCAGATCCCGATCAAGACCGACAATGCGCATGGAGCGGCGCGCATCCTCGACATCGACGGCGCGTTCCTGATCAAGCGCTTCGGCGAGGGCCAGGTGGCGGTGATCGCCGGGTTCCAGGGCATTGGCCCGGACAATCGTATCGCCACGCTCGGCCGCGGCGGCTCCGATACCAGTGCTGTCGCCATAGCCGCGGCGGTCAAGGCCGATCGCTGCGACATCTATACCGACGTCGACGGGGTCTACACCACCGATCCGCGCATCGAGCCCAAGGCGCGGCGGCTGGCCAAGATATCGTTCGAGGAAATGCTTGAAATGGCCTCGCTCGGCGCCAAGGTTCTGCAGGTGCGTTCGGTCGAGCTTGCCATGGTGCACAGGGTGCGTACCTTCGTGCGGTCGTCCTTCGACGATCCCGACGCGCCCGGAATGGGGGATTTGCTCAATCCGCCCGGAACGCTCATTTGCGACGAGGAAGAGATCGTGGAACAGCAGGTCGTCACCGGAATTGCCTACGCCAAGGATGAAGCGCAGATTTCGCTGCGCCGGGTCGGCGACCGGCCGGGCGTTGCCGCCGGCATCTTCGGGCCGCTGGCCGAGGCCAACATCAATGTCGACATGATCGTCCAGAACATTTCCGAGGATGGCAAGTTCACCGACATGACCTTCACCGTGCCGTCGGGCGATGTCGACAAGGCGCTGGCCGTGCTTGAACGCCTCAAGGCGTCGATCGGCTACGATGTCGTGCAGTCGGAAGCCGGCATGTCGAAGGTTTCGGTCATCGGCATCGGCATGAGGAGCCATGCCGGCGTCGCCGCCACCGCTTTCAAGGCGCTGGCCGACAAATCGATCAACATCCGCGCCATCACGACCTCCGAGATCAAGATTTCGATCCTGATCGACGGTCCGTATACGGAACTTGCGGTTCGTACTTTGCATTCCGTCTACGGTCTGGATAAGCAGTAGCGAGAACGATTTGAGTTGTTGCGTGTGCGCCGGTCGCGGTGGAAACTGCGGCGGGCAGAATGCCCATTGGAGAAGAAGCCGCGATGCGTGATCAGGCCAGTGGCCCGCGCGTTTTGCTCAAACGGCTCCGCGAGCTCATGCAGGAGCCGCTGGAGCCGCAGGAGCGGCTTGACCGGATCGTGCGCGACATCGCCTCCAACATGGTCGCGGAAGTCTGCTCGCTCTATGTGCTGCGCGCCGATTCGGTGCTCGAACTCTACGCCACCGAAGGTCTGAACCCGAACGCCGTCCATTTGGCGCAGTTGCGGCTGGGCCAAGGCCTGGTCGGCACGATTGCCGCCAGCGCGCGGCCGCTCAACCTGTCCAATGCGCAGGAACACCCTGCCTTTGCCTATCTGCCGGAGACCGGGGAAGAGATCTACAACTCGTTCCTCGGCGTGCCGGTGCTGCGGGCAGGGCGCACGCTGGGCGTGCTGGTGGTGCAGAACAAAACCATGCGCCACTATCGCGACGACGAGGTCGAGGCGCTGGAAACCACGGCGATGGTGATCGCCGAGATGATCGCCACCGGCGATCTGGCGCGGCTGACCCGGCCCGGCCTCGAACTCGATCTGCGCCGCCCTGTCAGCTTCACCGGCCTGTCCTTCAATGAGGGCGTCGGGCTTGGCCATGTCGTGCTGCACGAGCCGCGCATCGTGGTCACCAATCTGTTCAACGAAGACAGCGAGGAAGAGGTCCGCCGGCTCGAGACCTCACTCAGCTCGCTCAGGCTGTCCATCGACGACATGCTGGAGCGCCGCGACGTCGCCTTCGAAGGCGAGCATCGCCAGGTGCTGGAAGCCTATCGCATGTTCGCCAACGATCGCGGCTGGGTGCGGCGGCTGGAAGAGGCCATCCGCAACGGCCTGACGGCCGAAGCGGCGGTGGAAAAGGTGCAGAGCGACATGCGCGCCCGCATGCTGCACATGACCGATCCCTATCTGCGCGAGCGGATGAGCGATTTCGACGACCTCGCCAACCGCCTGCTGCGCCAGCTGATGGGGCGCGGGCCGGAAGATGTCGCCGCATCCTTGCCGAAGGACGCCATCATCGTTGCCCGTTCGATGGGGGCCGCCGAGCTGCTCGACTATCCCAGGGACAAGATGCGCGGGCTGGTGCTCGAGGATGGTGCCGCGACCAGCCACGTCGTCATTGTCGCGCGCGCCATGGGCATTCCCGTCGCCGGACAGATGAAGGGCGCCGTCTCCATGGCGGAAAACGGCGACGCCATCATCGTCGACGGCGAAGAGGGCGTGATCCATTTGCGGCCGCAGCCCGATCTCGAAGCCGCCTATGCCGAAAAGGTGCGTTTCAGGGCGCGCCGGCAAGAGGTCTACCGCGAACTGCGCAAGAAGCCGTCGACGACCAGGGACGGTGTCCAGGTCGACCTGTTGATGAATGCCGGTCTCGCCGTCGACCTGCCGCAGCTTGCCGAAGCGGGTGCGGCCGGTATCGGCCTGTTCCGCACCGAACTTCAATTCATGGTCGCCTCGACATTTCCTCGGGCCGAAGCCCAGGAAAAGCTGTACCGCGACGTGCTCGAAGCGGCGCGCGGCAAGCCGGTCACTTTCCGCACCATCGACATTGGCGGCGACAAGGTGCTACCCTATTTCAAGGGTGCGATCCAGGAAGAGAACCCGGCGCTTGGCTGGCGGGCGATTCGCCTGACGCTTGACCGGCCGGGGTTGTTGCGCACCCAGATCCGCGCTTTGCTCAAGGCCAGCGGCGGCCGCGAATTGAAGCTGATGCTGCCGATGGTGACCGAGCTGGGCGAGATCGCCCAGGCACGCGAGATCATCGATCGCGAGGTGCGGCATTTGTCGCGCTTTGCCCATCATTTGCCGACCAGCCTGAAGCTGGGCGCGATGTTGGAAGTTCCGTCGCTATTGTTCCAGCTCGATGAATTGATGAAGGCGGTCGATTTCGTCTCGGTCGGTTCGAACGACCTGTTCCAGTTCGTCATGGCCGTCGACCGTGGCAACACGCAATTGGCAAACCGCTTCGACACGCTGTCGGCGCCGTTCCTGCGTGTGCTCAAGCAGATCGCCGATGCCGGCGTCCGCAACAATACGCCGGTGACGCTGTGCGGCGAACTCGCCGGCAAGCCGATCTCGGCGATGGCGCTGATCGGCCTCGGTTTCCGTTCGATCTCGATGTCGCCGGCCTCGATCGGTCCGGTCAAGGCGATGCTGACGGAACTGCCGCTGGACGAGTTGAAGGCGTTTTTCGACGACAATCTGATGGCTCCGGCACAGGGCTTGCCGATGCGGGCGCTGCTGCAGGCCTTTGCCGACGACCGTTCGATCCCATTGTAGCAGCCTCATCATGGTCAATTTGCCCCGCGATCGTATGGATCAAGTCGTCAAGCGTTTCGAGATGCTCGAAGCGCAGATGTCGGCTGGTCCGGCGCCGGATGCCTATGTGCGCATGGCGTCCGAATATGCCGAAATCCAGGATATGGTCGCCAAGGTCAGGGCACTGCGCCTGGCCGAGCGTGAACAGGCCGATCTGGAAGCCATGCTTGCCGACAAGGGCACCGATGCCGAGATGCGGGCGCTCGCCGAGGCCGAGCTGCCGGAGATCGAGGAGCGCATCGAGGCGTTGCAGAAGGATATCCAGATCCTGCTGTTGCCCAGGGATGCCGCCGACGACAAGAACGCCATTCTCGAAATCCGCGCCGGCACCGGCGGTGACGAGGCCGCGCTGTTCGCCGGCGACCTGTTTCGCATGTATGAGCGCTACGCCGCCGAACGCGGCTGGCGTTTCGAAACCGCCTCGGCCAGCGATGGCGACGCCGGCGGCTTCAAGGAAATCATCGCCACCGTGTCGGGCAAAGGCGTCTTTGCGCATCTGAAATTCGAATCCGGCGTGCACCGCGTGCAGCGTGTGCCGGCAACGGAGGCCAGCGGGCGCATTCACACCTCGGCCGCAACCGTCGCGGTGCTGCCCGAAGCCGAAGAGGTCGACATCGACATCAGGGCCGAAGACATCCGCATCGACACGATGCGCGCCTCGGGTTCGGGCGGCCAGCACGTCAACACCACCGATTCGGCCGTCCGCATCACCCATCTGCCGACTGGCATCATGGTCGTGCAGGCGGAGAAATCGCAGCATCAGAACCGCGCCAAGGCCATGCAGATCCTGCGTGCCCGGCTCTATGATCTGGAGCGCGGCAAGGCCGACGAGGAGCGTTCCGAATCGCGCAAGTCGCAGGTCGGTTCCGGTGACCGCTCGGAGCGCATCCGAACCTATAATTTCCCGCAAGGCCGCGTCACCGACCATCGCATCAATTTGACGCTCTACAAGCTCGACCGGGTGATGATGGGCGAACTCGACGAGATCATCAACGCGCTGATTGCCGATCACCAGTCGAAATTGCTCGCCGACATCGGCATCGATGACTGACCTGCCCGACGCACTCGGCCCGCTGCTGCGGGAAGCGCGGGCCCGGCTTGGCACCACTGTCGACGACCCGGCGCTCGATGCGCGGCTGATCGTCGAGCATTTTTCGGGCACGACGCGCACGCAAGCCATTGCGGACCCTGAACGCAGGCTCGGCGCCGGCATTGTTGCCGAAATCGATGCCGCCCTGAGACGCCGCGCTGGCGGCGAACCGGTGCATCGCATCCTCGGCTATCGTGAATTCTACGGTTTGCGCCTGTCGCTGTCGCCGGAAACGCTGGAGCCGCGGCCGGATACCGAAACGCTGGTCGAGGCGATATTGCCCTTCGTCAAGGCAGTTGCGGCGCGGGAAGGCAGGTGTCGCATCCTCGATCTTGGCACCGGCACCGGCGCCATTGCGCTGGCGCTGCTCAGCGTCGTGCCGACGGCTAACGCCACGGGCGTCGATCTGTCCGCAGGTGCGCTGGCGACGGCGGCCAGTAATGCCGGGAAACTGGGTCTTGCAGACCGGTTCACGGCGCTGCAGTCGGACTGGTTCGAAAAAGTTTTCGGCCGGTACCATGTAATCGCCGCAAACCCTCCCTATATAACCACCGAAGACATTGGAAATCTGCAGGACGAAGTCCGCAATTTCGACTCGCGCCTCGCCCTGGATGGCGGCGCGGACGGTCTGAACCCCTACAGAACCATCGCTGCGGAAGCGGCAAGGTTTTTGGAAACTGAAGGCAGGATTGCGGTCGAGATCGGCCATACGCAACGCAACGAGGTCTGCGAGATATTCGCTGCAGCCGGCTACGTGTCGGGCGGTGCTTTTCGTGACCTCGGCGGAAACGACAGGGTTATTGTCTTTGAAAGGATAAAGCCTTGACGCAGTGCAAAAAAGCGCTTGGCAATGCCGGGGAATGCGGCTAGGGTCGCCTTAACCGGATGAGACGAAGCAGGCAGTGCTCTTAGCGATTCGGTTTTCCTTGGAAATAGCTGCCTTCTTGCGCAAACGATGCCCAAGCTTCGTGCGGGAATCGTCCGGCAAGTGATGTAACCGGAACAGGATGGCACGTGGCGCCAACGCAATCGATGCGGGCGAACGCCGGTGAAGAGACGAAACGGCTGGCTGCATGAGCGCCTCCGTTCGTGAAGAGTTTTTCGAAAATTTCAAAATGAAGAGAGTTTGATGAGGCCACAACAGCAGAACAGGCGCATGCGCGGTCGCAATAATAATGGCGGCGGCGGTGGTAACAATAACAACAACAATAACAACAACAACCGCAAGGGGCCTAATCCCCTGACGCGCAACTACGAGAGCAATGGCCCGGATGTGAAGATCCGCGGTTCGGCTCAGCAGATCGCCGAAAAGTACGCCACCCTTGCCCGCGATTCTCACAGCTCCGGCGACCGGGTCATGGCGGAGAACTATCTCCAGCACGCCGAGCATTACAATCGCATCATCGCGGCCGCACAGGCGCAGATGCCGATCCAGAACGCACAGCAGAATCGCGATGATTTCGACGATGACGGCGACGAGGATCGCGACGATTTCGACAATGGCGGCAACAACAGCAACACTGTTTCCGATGCCCAGATCCCGGTGATCAACCATGGCGCCGGCCCGCAGCCGGTCATCGAAGGGACGCCGGCCGAGGTTGCGCTCAACCGGGAAGGTGGCCGCGAGGCCCGTGATAATAATGGCGGGCGCAACAATGGTGGCCGCGACAACAATGGCGGGCGCCATCGCGATCGTCGCCCCAATGGCGGTTACGGCCAGAACGGCCAGCGCGACTATGCATCGTCCGCCGAGCAAGCTGGCCAGCCCCAGCGCAACGAGGCTCCGAGCGAGGCCGAAGCCGCCGCGCCGACCGAATCCGTTGCTGCGGCCGAACCGGCTCCGTCGTTCGAGAATCTTTCGCCGGCAGGCCTTGCGGCCCAGGCCGAACTCAACGAGGCGGCCGCCGAAAGCGGTGCTGCCCGTCGTCCGAGGCGGCCGCGCCGCCCGCGCGTCAACGCCGATCAGGTTGATGGCGGTAGTGACAATGCCAATTCCGTGGCCAACGCCGGCGAGGCGGCTGCGGCCCCGGTCGACAGCGGCAACGCCCAACCGGTCAATGTCGATATCGACAACTGATCGAACGGCATTTCAAGGCATTGAACGGCGGAGAGAAATCTCCGCCGTTTTCGTTTGCGCGGCCGTGCAATATTATGAAGTTGCCGATATCGAGACGTCTTGAGGGTTCGGAGCTTGTGCACCATATCAGCCTCAACTGGACCCGGCTCGAATGGGCGGGTCCGTCACCGCAATCGGATCCGGTGCCGCAAAGCGGGCCGGTGATGGAAGGAGACAGATATGAACCTTGAGAAATACTCAGAGCGCGTGCGCGGTTTTATCCAGTCCGCGCAGACTATGGCGCTTTCCCGCAACCATCAGCAATTCACCCCTGAGCATATCCTGAAAGTGCTCGTCGACGACGATGAGGGCCTGGCCGCGTCGCTGATCGAACGCGCCGGCGGCAACGTTCGCGACGTCAAGCTTGGCGTCGAGACGGCGCTCGAAGCGATGCCCAAGGTCGAGGGCGGCAATGGCCAGCTCTATCTGGCCCAGCCGCTGGCAAAAGTGTTTTCGACCGCCGAGGAACTGGCCAAGAAAGCCGGCGACAGCTTTGTCACGGTGGAGCGGCTCTTGCAGGCGCTGGCCATGGAGAAGTCGGCCAAGACCGCCGACATACTGGCCAAGGCCGGCGTCACCCCGCAGGCGCTCAACCAGGTCATCAATGACGTCCGCAAGGGCCGCACCGCCGATTCGGCGAGTGCCGAACAGGGCTACGACGCGCTGAAGAAATACGCGCGCGACCTGACTGCGGATGCCCGTGCCGGCAAGCTGGACCCCGTGATCGGCCGTGACGACGAGATCCGCCGCACCATTCAGGTGCTGTCGCGCCGCACCAAGAACAATCCGGTGCTGATCGGCGAACCGGGCGTCGGCAAGACGGCGATCGCCGAAGGCCTGGCGCTGCGCATCGTCAATGGCGACGTGCCGGAATCGCTGAAGGATAAGCAATTGATGGCGCTCGACATGGGCGCGCTGATTGCCGGCGCCAAATATCGCGGCGAGTTCGAGGAGCGGCTGAAGGCCGTGCTCTCCGAAGTCACCTCGGCCAGCGGCAACATCATCCTGTTCATCGATGAGATGCACACCCTGGTCGGTGCCGGCAAGGCGGATGGCGCCATGGATGCGTCGAACCTTCTGAAGCCGGCGCTGGCGCGCGGCGAGCTGCACTGCGTCGGCGCCACCACGCTCGATGAGTATCGCAAGCATGTCGAGAAGGATGCAGCGCTTGCCCGCCGCTTCCAGCCGGTGTTCGTCGACGAGCCGACGGTGGAAGACACCGTCTCGATCCTGCGCGGCCTGAAGGAGAAGTACGAGCAGCACCACAAGGTGCGCATTTCGGATTCGGCGCTGGTGGCGGCGGCGACGCTGTCCAACCGCTACATCGCCGATCGCTTCCTGCCGGACAAGGCGATCGATCTGGTCGACGAAGCCGCATCGCGGCTGCGCATGCAGGTCGATTCCAAGCCCGAGGCGCTGGACGAGATCGATCGCCGCATCATGCAGCTCAAGATCGAACGCGAGGCGCTCAAGGTCGAGACGGACGACGCCTCGAAGGATCGGCTTGCCCGCCTGGAAAAGGAACTCGTCGGCCTCGAGGAGGAATCGACCGAGATCACCGCCAAATGGCAGGCCGAGAAGCAGAAGCTCGGGCTGGCCGCCGATCTGAAGAAGCAGCTTGACGAGGCGCGCAACGAGCTCGCCATTGCGCAGCGCAAGGGTGAATTCCAGCGCGCCGGCGAGCTTGCCTATGGCAAGATCCCGGAACTGGAAAAGAAGCTGAAGGAGGCCGAAACCCAGGACGGCAAGGCTGGCATGGTCGAAGAGGTGGTCACGCCGGATCACGTGGCCCATATCGTCTCGCGCTGGACCGGCATTCCGGTCGACAAGATGCTGCAGGGCGAGCGCGACAAGCTGCTGCGCATGGAAGACGAGATCGGCAAGCGTGTCGTCGGCCAGGGCGAGGCGGTGCAGGCTGTTTCCAAAGCGGTGCGGCGCGCTCGCGCGGGCCTGCAGGACCCGAACCGGCCGATCGGCTCGTTCATGTTCCTCGGGCCGACGGGCGTCGGCAAGACCGAACTGACCAAGGCGCTGGCAAGCTTCCTGTTCGACGACGAGGGCGCGATGGTGCGCATCGACATGTCGGAGTTCATGGAAAAGCACTCGGTCGCCCGGCTGATCGGCGCACCTCCCGGCTATGTCGGCTATGAGGAAGGCGGCGCGTTGACCGAAGCGGTGCGGCGCCGGCCCTATCAGGTCGTGCTGTTCGACGAAATCGAGAAGGCGCATCCCGATGTGTTCAACGTGCTGTTGCAGGTGCTCGATGACGGCCGCCTAACCGATGGGCAGGGCCGCACGGTGGACTTCCGCAACACGCTGATCATCATGACGTCGAACCTGGGCGCCGAATATCTCGTCAATCTCACCGAGGATCAGGACGTCGATCTGGTTCGCGACGAGGTGATGGGTGTCGTCAGGGCGTCGTTCCGGCCGGAGTTCCTCAATCGCGTCGACGAGGTGATCCTGTTCCACCGGCTGCGCCGGCAGGATATGGGCCGCATCGTCGAGATCCAGCTCAAGCGGCTGGAGAGCCTGCTTGTCGACCGCAAGATCACGCTGTCGCTGGACCAGGAGGCGGTCGACTGGCTGGCGGCCAAGGGCTACGATCCGGCCTATGGCGCGCGGCCGCTGAAGCGGGTGATGCAGAAGGAATTGCAGGACCCGCTGGCGGAGAAGATCCTGCTCGGCGACATCCTCGACGGCTCGACCGTCAAGGTGACAGCGGGTTCCGACCGGCTGAACTTCCGCTCGAAGCCGGCGATCGTCGCGGCGGAAGTGGCAGCCTGATCCTACGCCGCGCGTCCTTCCCGGACGCGCGGCGTTTTAGGTCTTTGTCATATGCATGTCGTTTTCCCAAAACCGGGGCCACTTTTGGGCGGCGTGCGCAAAAAAAGGGGGCGGGATGACGCTGGACGACTACAACGGCTTCTGCACCTCGCTGCCCGCGACGAACCACGTTGTCCAATGGGGCGGCGCCCATGTCTGGAAGGTCGGAAACAAGGTCTTCGCGGTTGGCGGCTGGGATCAGGGCCAGCAGCTCTTCGTCACCTTCAAATGTTCCGATATCGCCTATGATGTGCTCAAGGAGCAGCCGGGCCTGCGGCCCGCGCCCTATCTTGCCTCGCGCGGTATGACATGGATCCAGCGTCGGACAAGCCAGAGCATGGATGATGCCGCGCTGAAGGATTATCTGCGCGAGAGCCATCGCCTTGTAGCCCTGAAACTGAC
Source organism: Mesorhizobium sp. M7A.F.Ca.MR.245.00.0.0 (assembly GCF_003997415.1). Classification (NCBI taxonomy): domain Bacteria; kingdom Pseudomonadati; phylum Pseudomonadota; class Alphaproteobacteria; order Hyphomicrobiales; family Phyllobacteriaceae; genus Mesorhizobium; species Mesorhizobium sp. M7A.F.Ca.MR.245.00.0.0. The sequence continues at coordinate 28,717 of NZ_RZTE01000054.1, forward strand.
CAGACAGGCGCGCAAGGAATTGGGACTTGCCGCAAGCTAGTCTATATTCCTCGAGGCGCTGGAAACCCGCCATCTTCATGCCCGGTTCATGTTGGAACCATATGGTGGGTAACTGGTTTGCTGACGAGGGGCTTCGCCAGAGAACAATGCCGGGCGGCGGCAATTACGGACCGGAGAGTTTCGCCACTATGCTGCGTACGATCTTCACCCTTTCGGTACTTGCCGGCGGGCTTTTGTCTGCCAATGCAATCGCAGCCCCGACGCAGGACAGCGCACCACCGATTGTCCGTGCCGCCGATACCGGTGGCATCCTTATCGCCCAGGACGGCAATCTCGACATCTACTACGACGCCAGGGGCAACCGCGTGATCGTCGATGCCGATACCGGCAAGGTCATCGCCATCCAGCCGCCGCAGACCCGGCTGGACCGCCGCGCCTTGCGCCGCGAGACACGACTGCGCGAACTGGGCCGCGCCCCCGAGGGCGACGACCGTTACTATCTCGACGATCCGGAAGACATGGCGCGGTTCCGCCGCCAGCAGTTGGAAGAGGAAGGCCGCGTTATCCCGCCGCCGGCGGACGAGTACGATCCCTATGGGGACAATTCCGTCGAAGCCTATCCTCCCGCACCGCAGGACGATGGCAGCTACGACGACAATTATCCCGACGCGCCGCAGCCGGCGAAGCCGGGCACCATCAAGCGCCAGCCGCTGAACGAGGCCTCGATAGACCCTGCCCAGCCGGCGACGTCAGCCGATCAGGCGGCTCTGCCACCAGAGGCTGGCGGCAAGACCACTGTTGCCCCGGCACTGTCGCTGGGAGCGCGCCAGGATGTCGCCGCCCTTCAGGTGCTGCTCGACCGGGGTGGCGCTTCGCCTGGCGTCATCGACGGGCGTTTCGGTTCGAATGTCGACAAGGCGCTCGCTGCCTACAACCAGATCACCGGCGCCAATCTGCGATCGACCGACGCGGTCGCCATCCAGGCGGCACTTGCGCAATCCGGCGGCGATGCCTTCGCCAACTACACGATCACAGCGGAGGATGCGGCCGGTCCCTATGTCGCGTCGATCCCGGAAGACTACAGCCAGAAGGCGCAACTCGATCGCATGGGTTATACGTCGGTGACCGAGGCGCTCGCAGAGCGCTTCCACATGGATGAGAATTATCTCAAAGCGCTCAACCCGGACGTCGATTTCAATCGTCCCGGCACGACCATCAAGGTCGCCAATTTCGGCAAACTGGTTTCGACGCCGGTGGCCCGCATCGTCGCCGACAAGGACAAGAAAGAGGTTTTCGCCTATGATGCCGGCGGCAGGCTGGTCGCGGCCTATCCCGCAACCATCGGCTCTTCGGACACGCCGTCACCCTCCGGCATTCACACGGTGTCGCGCGTCGCGCTCGATCCGAACTACACCTACAATCCCAGCATCAATTTCAAGCAGGGCCAGAACGACAAGGTCCTGACCATTCCGCCTGGGCCGAACGGTCCCGTCGGCTCGGTCTGGATCGCCCTGGACAAGCCGACCTATGGCATCCACGGCACGCCGGATCCGTCGAAGATCGGCAAAACCGAAAGCCATGGCTGCGTACGCCTGACCAACTGGGATGCGCGGGAGTTGGCCAAGCTGGTTTCGCCGGGCGTCACGGTGGAGTTTGTCGGCGGACCTTCAGCCGATAACCTTGCGCAGCAGTGAACTGGGAAGTGCGGCGGCATAGACCACCTGCATGATCAGGATGAAGCCGAGCTTTCAAGCGGTCGCCTCATCGAAATCCCCGCCGGCTGCACGTAACGGGCTGGCATGACTGTGCCATTTGCACCCTGTCAGGGTGCAACCCTGGCCAAACGGCTGGTTTCAATGACTGCAAGCCACTGGCCGGTTGTTGGCGGGGCGCTGGGGGTTTAAGCAAGGTTTCATGCATTCACCGAGCAAAGCTGCCGCGGTCCCGCTGACCAGCCCGGTCACGCATGGAACGTTTTGTCCGCAGTCGCAGCGGCGATTTGTGCTGATCGCGGCAATTCTGGCCTCGGCGCTTGGCTTCATAGACGGCTCGATCCTGGCCATCGCCACACCGGCGATTCGCGTCAACCTCGGCGCCAGCCTTGCCGAGGCGCAGTGGATTTCCAATGCCTATGCATTGACGCTGTCGGCGCTGATCCTGGCCGGGGGTGCCGCCGGCGACCGATTCGGTCTGCGCCGCGCCTTCGTGTCCGGCATTGCGCTGTTCATCGTCGCTTCGCTGGCCTGTGCGCTGGCGCCGAATGCCATTGTGCTGATCGCATTTCGCGCGTTGCAGGGCATCGGTGCGGCAATCATGGTGCCCGGCAGCCTCGCCATCATCGCCAAGGCCTACCCGAAGAAAGAACGCGGCCGCGCGATTGGGATCTGGGCGGCGGCTTCAGCGCTGACCACGGCACTTGGCCCGGTGTTCGGCGGTTTCGTGCTGTCGGCCTTCGGCGACGGCATCTGGCGGGCGATCTTCGCCATCAACCTGCCGCTGGGCTTGATCTCGATCTGGCTTCTGCTGGCCAAGGTTCCTGCCGATACGCCGACGGAGAAACGCAGCCTGGATCTCGGTGGTGCAGCGCTCGCGACATTGGCCTTCGGCGCGCTTGCCTATGGGCTGACCTCGATGAGCGCCAGCGGCGAGGGCCTCATGGCAGGGCCGAGCATTGCCGCAGGCGTTGTATTGCTGGCTGTCTTCATCGTCTTCGAGCTTCGGCAGCGCGAGCCGATGATCGACCTCAGCCTGTTTCGTGTCGGTGCTTTCGCCGGCGCCAATGTGGCGACATTCTTCCTCTATTTTGCGCTATCGGCCAACCTTTTCTATCTGCCGATGCTGCTGATCGCCGGCTGGGAGCTGAGCACGGCCGAGGTCGGCTTCATCTTCCTGCCCTTGTCGGCATTGATCGCGCTTTTGTCGGGACCGGTCGGCAAGCTGTCGGACCGGATCGGACCCCGTTTTCCGATCGCCTGCGGCAGCTTGGTCGTCGCTTTCGCATTTGCCGGGCTGGCCTTGCTCACCTACGCCGGTACCCACAATTTCTGGACCGGAATATTCCCGCTGATGGGGCTGATGGGGCTCGGCATGGCTCTGGTCGTGTCGCCTTTGTCGACCGCGATCATGACGGCGGTGGAAGACAAGGACACGGGGGCCGCCTCCGGCATCAACAATGCCGTCTCACGCATCGGCGGTCTGATCGCGGTGGCGGCGATGGGCTCGCTTGCCGCATGGGTTTACGCGAATGCGCTGGACGCGAGCGCAACGTCCGCCATCCCAGGATTTGGTGAACCGGCGCCAGCCGGGCTTGCGCCGGCCATCGATGCGGCGAGGCTCGCCGCCAGCGATGCCGCTTTTGCCGCGGTTTCTTCGGTGACCGCGCTGCTTTGCCTGACTGCGGCTGTCATCGCCTGGACGACCATTCCCGGTGAGCGATTGCCATGGCCGCGACAGGCCGAAGATCGGCAAGGCTGAAGCGGGTCAACCGTCGATCTTGGCGCTCGCAACCTTCAGCGAATCGCTGTCTTCCTGCTTCAGCAGTTCGTCGATGCGCTCGCGCTCGCGCTTGAAGGCGACGAGGTCATCGCCCTTCAGCACCTTGCCGACCGGCAGGCGGACACGCATCGGATCAACCTTGGTGCCGTTGACGATCAGTTCGTAGTGAAGATGCGGGCCGGTGGCGAGGCCGGTCTGGCCGAGGAAGCCGATGGTCTGGCCCTGGCGGACGTGCACGCCCGGTTCGATGCCTTTGGCAAAGGCGCTCTGGTGATTGTATGATGTCTCATAGCCATTGGCATGGCGGATGATGATCTGCTTGCCGTAGCCGCCGGCCCAGCCGACCTTCTCGACCGTGCCGTTGCCGGCGGCGATGATCGGCGTGCCGATCGGGGCGGACCAATCGACGCCGGTGTGCATGCGGACATAGCCGAGGATCGGATGCCTGCGGGCGCCGAAACCGGAGCGGAATTTCCCGGCGGGCAGGGGATTGCGCAACAGGAACTGCTCGGCGCTCGAGCCGTCCTCATCAAAATAATCGGTGCCGCCGTCCTGCATCTGGAAGCGGTAGAAGTTGCGGGTCTGGCCGCCGAACGTCGCCGAGACGTAAAGAAGCTCGGAGCTGTCCGAGGTCTGGTCGTCACCGTCGGGCTGCGAGAACAGGACTTCGATGCGGTCGGCGGGGCTGAGGCGGGATTGGAAGTCGACGTCGGACGCCAGCAACTTGATCAACCGCTGCGTCATCGCCTTGGACATGCCGTAGGAATAGGCGGCGCGGTAGATGCCGTCATAGACGTTGGGCAGGTTGCCGCGCACCACCACGGGCGCCGACGAATCATCGAAGGCCGTCAGCAATTCGGGGTTCGGATCCGGTTCCTGCGCCGGCACATACTGGCCGCGATCGTTGAGCGCGATGGTGACGATGTGCTGGGTCCGGTCATAGACGCTGGTGCGCACGACCTTGGCGGCATCGCCGTGAACCTCGAGGCCGACACGCAGCACGGTTCCAGCTTTGAGCGCTGTTGCGTTGAGCAACTTGGCGATAGCTTCGGCCATTCCGGTGGCATCTTCACCCGTGTAGCCCGAATTGGCAAAAGCCTCGGTGACGTCGAGATCCTTGGTGAAGGGGATGATTTCCTCGGCGAAAGCCGGCGCCTGGTCGTCAACAGTGGCACGGGGCGCCACCGAGACATTTTCCGGCACGATCTTGACGTCGTAGGAGCCCGCCATGCTCTCGGCAAAAGCTTCGCCGAATCGCTGCGGGTCGACATAGTGCAGTGAAGCGACCTGCACGGCGCCGTCGCTGAGGTCGGTGCCGGCTTCGCGCACCACTTTTTCCACCTCGTCGGCAGAGAGGTCGCTCTTTTCGTCGAAGGAAGCTGTTTCGATCGGAAAATCGACGGTCTTCAGGCTCATCTCGCTTTCGACCTTGGCGCCGTAGATCTGGCCGGAAGCGGCAGAGGCCGTCGCCGGCTGGGCATTGTCGTCGCTGTCGTCGCCGAACACCTGCATCGGGTCGAAGGGTGGGTAGGCGCGGCTGGTGGTGTGGCCGGCGGCAAGGGCCATCTTGATCTGGACGAAAGGCATGGTGTGGATGACGTCGCGGTCGCCGACCTTGGTGACCATCGACACCTCCATGCGGCGACGGTCCTTGGCCTTTGCGATCTGACGCGGCGCCACCAGCCTGGTGGTCTTGGCGACTTCGCCGGAATCCCCGTTGCCGGCAAGGCTGATCAACTCGGCGATCTCGGGTGGGGTGGCCAGTTGCTGGCGGCCGTCAAGGGCGGCGAACAGCGCCACGCCCATCAGCACGCTTGAGGTGACGCCAGTGAGAAATGTTCCCGACAGCCAGCGTGCAGAAACCTCGCGCCGGTCGGGCGGGCCGCTGCGGCCATCCGCGATAAGCGGCGGCTCGTTGCCGAGTTCGGCTATGACATCTTCCGTGTCTGGCATCCAGAAAGGCTGCTTCTTCCCCGGGCGGAACGGCTTGTCGCTTTTGTTGTGGCCGTGACATTTGCCTGTCATGGCAGGTGAAGTCAACGAAGCGCCAGGCTCCGAACGAATTGCCCCCAAGCACTTCTCTTATAGAGCGCTCTACCAGACGGGGCGGTGTACCTTCTCTGCAAGGCCCATCGCACACTCCTATATAGAGGGCTCGTAAGAGAGGCGCTGCTCCGTCGGCGGCGCCCACTTTCGTTGGCTTTGGTGTCGAACGGCAATGCGGCGGCAATAGGGCTTCGTCCTGGCCGTCCAATCGGTATTGCCAGCGTTCCCCTGGGGCAGTCGGCTATCGGCAGATCGGGTCCGAAATTTCTGTCGCAAAAACTTCAAAAACATTGTCGATGTGTGTTGACAGTTGTCGTTGGTGGCGACTATATACGCC
>NZ_RZTE01000055.1:0-15471 GCF_003997415.1 Mesorhizobium sp. M7A.F.Ca.MR.245.00.0.0
TTGGGTAGTCGTGTCGATCAGGCATCGATGCGCACGGGCGAAGCCTTAACTTCCGAAAGAGGTTGGGGCCATGGGAGATCGACATGAAATACTCCACAGTAAAAGCACTCGCAATCGCGCTGGCATTGGGCGGAAGCGCCGCGTTCCCCACGGCAGGAGGCGCTGGCTCGGTAGCCGCGACGGACCCCGTCCAAACGAGCAGTGCCGCCTCGGCGTTCGGATCCTATGATCCCTACGGCGACTTCAGCGCCGACAAGAGTGCCAGCATCGAAGAGCTGTTCCTGCCTTGGGAAGACGTCGACCTGTCGACGCTGCCGCTTGCCGACGCCTATGCGCTGCAACGCGGACGTTCGCTGCTGATTACGGTTGAGCCATGGACCTGGTCGAAGGACTGGCGCATCACCCCGCCCGAATTGCGCGACGGCATTTTGAGCGGCAAATATGACGCCAACATGCAGGCAATCTGCGGCCTGGTGGGACAGATGAAGAGCCCGGTGACCATTCGCTGGGCTCAGGAAATGGAAGACAAGAACGGCCGCTTCACTTGGGCCAACTGGGCTCCCAAGGACTGGATCTCCGCTTACAAGCGCGAGGTCGATATCTGCCGCAAGGCTGCCCCCGCCGCCAAGTATATGTGGTCACCCAAGGGCGAAGAGGGTCTGGAAAAATACTACCCCGGCGACGACTATGTCGACGTCATCGGCCTGTCGGTGTTCGGTCTGCAGAAAAAGGACAATGACGAGGCCGGTCATGACCGTACCTTCGCTGAGCTGCTGAAGCCCGGCTATGACCGCGTTGCAGTGTTCAACAAGCCGATCGTCGTTGCGGAACTCGGCTATGTCGGAAAGCAGGACTATGTCTCGAAATGGCAGGAAGATTCCCGCAAATCCTACGCGGAGTTCCCGGCGCTGACTTCGGTCGTCTACTTCAACCAGAAGGAAGTGTGGCCGTGGCTGGGTGGCTATGGTCTGCCCGACTGGAGGGTGACCCAGCACGTCCTGCCATAGACGCATCGTGCTGATCGATCTCGACGCGATCGGGGTCGATTTCCAATCTCCTTGTTTGATCATGATCCATCTCGAACCAGCGGTTCGGGATGAGGGTTGAGGCGTGGCGTAAATCAGTCTGTGGAGAAGTTTCGTGAAACGGGTAGTGGGAAATTATCTCGGAGCGGCATTCGCCTGCTCCGTTCTTGTTCTTGCCTTTCAGGTTCCTGCGACGGCCAAGACGGCGACAAGGATCGCCGAGCAGGCGCAAAAAGCCACAGTCGTTCCTGACGAAGGCGTCTACCAGATTTATCAGAACCATTCGTGGCTGTGGGGCAAGAAGGGCGCCGGGTTCTTTGCCGTCAAGCAGAGGCAGTTCGATGCCTGGACTCACGACAAGGGCAAGTCGGGCTATGGCGACGGCATGTGGTTCATTCCCGGCGGCGGCAAGCTCTGCTACCGCGCGCAATGGCATGGCTCCTGGGGGGTGAAGGGCTCGATGACCTGCTTCGAGCATCGCCAAGTGGGCAAGGTTATCTACAAGCGTAAATCGCCTGATGGCGAATGGTACGTTTTCAAGAGCCCGCGTCGAAACCGGTCGGACGAGTCGATGAAATTGAAATACGGCGACTACGTCACAACGAAAATGAACCGGATCAAGGCCAAGCAGTAGATATTGTCGTGACACGCCACAGGTCAAGCATGTCGCCTGACGTTCAGGCGACCTGCCTTAAGCCTTGCGCTCCCAGCGGCGATCTGGCGTCTGTTGCCAGTAGGTGACGGCGTGGCCAGCGCTCTTCATCACCTTCCAGTGCCCTCGCGCCGCCTCGAGCTGGGCGGCATCGTGGCCATCGAACAGGAACACCGCGCGCTCGTAGCCGCCAAGGTCAGGCGGCACCGCACCGTCGACCAGGAACCTAATCTTGGCGTCGTTGGGATTGCCGTCGCCGGTGGTCAACAGAATCGGCTGTTCACCGGGATGGGCCTCACGATCGGTTGCGTGCGCCAGGAACGAATCGTCGCGGAAGGTCCACAGATGCTGGTCGAGCGCATCGCGGCGTTCCTCGGTGCCTGTCTGCACCACGGCGCGCCAGCCACGGTCGACGCTGCGCTCCAGGAGGCCTGGCAGCGCATCCTCCAGCGTCGATTCGGTCAGGTGGTAGAACAGGACGTCGGCCATCGCTTCAGCCTATAGTGATTGAACCCGTTCACTGCTCATAATTATCGCGCACCAGCCGGTCGAGCAGCCTGACGCCGAAACCGGAACCCCAGGACTGGTTGATCTCGTTCGACGGCGCCCCCATCGCCGTGCCGGCAATGTCGAGATGAGCCCATGGCGTATCCTTGACGAAGCGCTGCAGAAACTGCGCCGCAATGGTGGCGCCGCCAAAACGGCCGCCGATGTTCTTCATGTCGGCGTTCTTGGAATCGATCAGCTTGTCGTATTCGGCGCCGAGCGGCATGCGCCACAGCCGTTCCTGCGTCGCCTGCCCCGCCGCCGACAACTTTTCCGCCAGCTCGTCATTGTTGGAAAACAGGCCGGCATAATGTTGGCCGAGCGCCACCATGATGGCGCCGGTCAGCGTCGCCAGATTGACCATGAATTTCGGCTGGAAGCGGTCGTTGCAGTACCACAACACATCGGCCAGCACGAGGCGGCCCTCGGCATCGGTATTGAGCACCTCGATGGTCTGGCCCGACATCGAAGTGACGATATCACCGGGACGCTGGGCATGACCGTCGACGGCATTTTCGACCAGTCCGATGATACCGACGACATTGGCTTTCGCCTTGCGGGCCGCCAGCGCATGCATCAGGCCGGTGACGGCGGCGGCACCGCCCATGTCGCCCTTCATATCCTCCATGCCCGAGGCCGGCTTTATGGAATTGCCGCCGGTGTCGAAAGTGACGCCCTTGCCGACGAAGGCGATCGGGCTGTCCTTCGGCTTGCCGCCGTTCCACTGCATGATCGCCATGCGGGCGCCGCGCGGCGAGCCTTGCGCGACACCGAGCAGCGAACCCATGCCGAGCTTCTTCATTTCCTTCTCAGCCAATATCTCGACCTTGACGCCTAGCGCCTCGAGTTCCTTGGCGCGGGCAGCGAACTCGACCGGCCCAAGCACGTTTGCCGGTTCGTTGACGAGGTCGCGCGCCAGCAGGACGCCGTCTATCACCGCCTCGGCATCGGCGAAGGCCTTCTTCGCAGCGGCCGGATCGGCGGTGTGGATGGTCACCTTGACCGGCTTCTTCGGCTCTGCCTTGCTGTCGTCCTTGTCCTTCCTGGTCTTGTACTTATCGAAGGAATAGCTGCGCAGGAGAATGCCCGCGGCAAGGTTTGCCGCATCCTTCGCACTCGGCGAGGCGCCGGCCACATCGAGGACCACCGCCACTTCGGTCGCCTTGCGCAGCGACGCGGCAACGGTGCCGCCAAGCTTCAGCCACGCATATTCGTCCAGTCCCGACACCTTGCCGGTGCCTATCGCCACGAGTCTGTCGAGCGACGCTCCCTGCGGCGCCAGAACTTCCACCGTGCTGGCGAACTTGCCCATGAACTCAGCCACGGGAAAGGCCCGCTCCAATGTCTTGCCGGGATCGCCGGCCTTGGCGACGTCGCTCAGGCCGCCCTCATCCGCCGCGAACACGAAGACAGTGCCCTTCTTGTTTACCGCGCTCTGGGACCCGGAAAATTTGGCGAAGGCGATCGACGGTCTTTGATTCATCATGTCCTGCTTTCAGGGAATGCGCGACTTTTGGGGAAGCGGTTCGAAACGATGCGCGACATTTGGTCGTTTTCCGGCATTTGGCAAGACTTTGCCGAATTGGCATCCCATATGACCTATGGAATCGATGACGATTCGTCGCGGCACGGCCCCGCTTTTTGCCGCAACCTGTTGTTAACCATCGATGTTCGCCCTTTCTTATCCATTCCCGCCGACACTCCGCCCAGCCGGGGGGCGTAATGTGGGACAGAACCCGGATCGACCATCTGATGGAGCCAGTTGTGCAGGCGCTGCCGGACAGCTACCTTGTTCGGTGGCATGATGCCGTTCGAAAAAATCGAGAAAAGCCTTCATGAAGGTCGTTGAACGCTACATCATGCGCCGCGCTTTCGTGGTCTTCATGGCCGCTCTTGTGTGGACGCTGGCGATCGTGTGGACGACACAGGTGCTGGCAAAGATCGATCTGGTGACAGACAGCGGCCAGTCGGCGTTGACCTTCTTCGAAGTCGCCGCCCTCATCCTTCCGTCCATCATCCCGATCGTGGTGCCTTTTGCGCTGGTGGTGGCAGTCGCACAGACACTCAGTGTGATGAATTCGGATTCCGAACTCGCCGTCGTCAACGCCGCGGGTGCCTCGCGCTGGACGATCGTACGGCCGATCATGTTGCTGGCGCTCGCCGCCGCCGTTTTTTCCTTTGCCGTCGACAACGGCATCGACCCTTACGCACGGCAGAAGAACCGGGCACTGGTGGCCTCGTCGCGCGCGGATCTGTTGTCGCTGATCATCCAGGAAGGCACCTTCCGCAAGATTGACGACGGGCTGTTCCTGCAGGTCGGTGAGCGCCTTCCCGACAACCGGCTGGGTGGCATTTTCGTCGCCGATTCGCGCGAGGAAGGCGTCAACCTCGTCTACTACGCCAAGACCGGCAGCATCGTCGAACGCGGCGGTGAAAAGGTGCTGATGATGAATGACGGCGTCATCCATCGCAAAACGCTGACCGGCGATCTCTCCGTCATCCGCTTCACCTCCTATGCCTTCGACATGTCGGCCTTCATGGCGGCGGCTTCGGCGGTGACGCTCCTGCCCAAGGACCAGACGACGCAGTACCTGCTCAACCCGGGCGCCAACGACAAGTACTATCAGCAGAACCCCTACGAATACCGGGCCGAGGTCAACCAACGGTTCTCGGAATGGACCTATTCCATGGTTTTCGCGCTGATCGCGCTTGCGGTCGCCGGGGATGCGCGCTCGCACCGCGAGGCGCGCGTCAATCCGCTGATCACGGCGATCACGATATCGCTGTTCGTGCGTTGGCTGGGCTTTTTTGCCGCCAGCAAGGCGGATGAGGTCCCGCAATATGCGTATATGGTCTATGGCGTGCCGATCGTGGCTTCCGCGGTGGCGATCTGGTTCATCGTCTCCAACCGAACACTGGAACTGCCGGTGACTTGGGCGGACTGGATGACAAACTTCGCCACGCGCATCGCTGACAGCTGGAATGCTTTCAAATTGCGTTTGTCCAGGCGCGGCGCATCAGGGCAAGGGGTCGGCTGATGGGCTGGACACTGGGCCGCTACTTCTTCTTCCGCTATGTGACGATCACCATCTGGTTCTTCATCGGCCTCCTGGCATTGGTGTTCCTGATCGACTTCACCGAGCTGTCCGGCCGCACCACCGGCCTGCCCGGCTTCACCTACGGCACGGCGGTAGCCATTTCAGGCCTCCGTATGCCGATGATCATGCTGCAGACGGTGCCGTTCGTCGGTCTCTTCTCGGCGATGGCCACGCTGGTGTCGCTGAACCGGCGCTACGAGCTGGTCATCGCCCGTTCCGCCGGTGTTTCCGCCTGGCAGTTCCTCTTGCCCTGCTGTATCGGAGCCTTGCTGTTCGGCGTCCTGTCGGTTGGCGTCATCAATCCACTCGCCGCGCACGCATTCTCCTGGTCCGAGCAGATCGAAACCCAGCTGCGTTCCGGCAAATCGAATACGGTCTCGGCCGATGCCGCGCCCTGGATCCGGCAGAAAACCAGTTCGGGCGACACCATCATCGGTGCGCGGGCCATCCTGAACCAGGGCCTGGAAATGGCCGATGTCGTGTTTTTCATTCTCGACCCGCAAGGCAACATCGTCGAGCGCAAGGACGCCGCCCGTGCCTTCCTGCGCGACGGCTATTGGGAATTGCAGGACGTCAAGACGTTCCAGAACGGCACGATCCAGGCATCGGCAACCGATCGCGTACCGACCAATCTAAAGCCCGAATTCGTGCAAGAGCGGCTGGCGCGCCCCGAAACCATCCCCTTCTATGACCTGCCCGGAAAGGTCGAGGTTGCCCGCTCCTTCGGCCTCAAGGCAAATGCTTTTGCCATGCAGTTTGATTCGCTCGTGGCGTTGCCGTTCCTTCTCGTCGCCATGACGCTGATCGCGGCAACGGTTTCAATGCGATTTGCTAGGATGGGGCAGTCGGCGACGATGATTCTGGGTGGCATCATCGCTGGCTTTCTGCTTTATGTCGTTTCGGTGCTGGTGAAGGCATTCGGCGTGGCGGGATTCGTGCCGACTGTCGTAGCCGCCTGGGTACCGGTCATGGTGGCTATGTTCTTCGGGGTGACTTTCCTGCTATACAAGGAAGACGGCTAGTGAGGGAGGCGTTTTTGCCCAGCAACAGGCAGGCCGGTTTGGCGCGCCTCTATGCGGCGACCGCCTTGGCGTGCGTGCTTGCCTACGCCGTTCCGGCACCGGCGCTTGCGCAGGACGTCGGCGACATGGCGACATCGGTTCCGGCCGGCTCGCAAATGCTGCTGGCGGCCGATACGCTGGTCTACAACAACGACAACCAGACCGTGACCGCCGTCGGCGGTGTGCAGATCGACTATGGTGGCAATCGCCTTGTCGCCCAGCGCGTCGAATACAACCGCAACACCAAGCGGATGGTCGCGAGCGGCAACGTCGAAGTCATCAACAGCGACGGCACCAAGATCAATTCGCAACATATCGACATCACCGATGACTTCGCCGACGGCTTCGTCAATGCGTTGCGGGTCGAGACCATCGACAAGGCCTATTTCGCCGCCGAAAGCGCAGAACGCATGGGCGGCGTGCTGACCACCTTCCACAATGGCGTCTACACCGCCTGCGAGCCGTGCGAGGATAAGCCGGACAAAGCGCCGACCTGGCGCGTCAAGGCCAAGAAGATCATCTGGAACGGCGAGAAGAAGACGGTTCGCTTCGAGAATGCGAATTTCGAGTTCTTCGGTTTTCCGCTTGCTTATCTGCCTGCATTCGAGATTGCCGACCCGACGGTGAAGCGCAAGAGCGGCTTCCTGATCCCGAGCATCATCTACAAGAGCGATCTCGGCGTCGGCGTGAAAGTCCCCTATTATCTCGCATTGGCGCCGACCTACGACCTGACCGTCACCGGCACCGGCTATACCAAGCAGGGTTTCCTCGGTGAGGCCGAGTGGCGTCAGCGCTTCGACAATGGCGAGTACAGCTTGAAGATCGCCGGGATACACCAGCAGAATCCCGACGCCTTCCTCGACACCACTGCCTTCCCATCCAGCTCTGGCCACAACGTCAATTCGGGCAGCGCCGGCGATCCCAACAAATTCCGCGGCATGATGGGTACCCAGGGGCAGTTCGCCATCAACTCACGCTGGAACTTCGGCTGGGACGTGCTGCTGCAGACCGACAAGAACTTCTCGAACACCTACGGCATCGACAAGTACAATAGCAGCGTCCACCAGTCGTCGGTCTACTTGACGGGTCTCAACGGCCGCAACTATTTCGACGTGCGCGCCATGCATTTCGATGTGCAGGAAGATACGCCTGACGACAATATCTCTGCGCGAAGCGGACAACAGCCCTGGGTGCTGCCGTCGCTCGATTACGCCTATATTCCTGATGCCTCGGTGGCCGGCGGCCAGCTGTCCCTCAATGTCAACGCGCGTGTCATCCGCCGCGACGATGTCGATGAGACCTTCGTCCAGCCCTACAATGCCCTCACTCCCACGCAGCGCGTCCGCGGCATCGAAGGCGAATCGGGCCGTCTCACCGCTGAGGCCGAGTGGAAGCGGAGTTTCGTCACAGATGACGGACTGGTGCTAACGCCGTTGCTCGCGCTGCAGGGCGATGTGGACTACCTCAACGCATCGTCGGCTTCGCTAGACGCCATCGACCGAATGGCAACGCATTTGGGCGAGCAGGACGATATGCGCTCGTCATTTGCCCGTTACATGGCAACCGCGGGCCTCGAGATGCGTTGGCCGGTGCTGTTTTCCATGGCCAGCGGGTCCAGCCATGTCATCGAGCCAATGGCGCAGGTCTTCATGCGTCCGAACGAGCAATATGTCGGCGGCCTCTCAGTGCCCAACGAAGACGCCCAAAGCATGGTCTTCGACGCGACCACCTTGTTCGAGCGCGACAAGTTCTCCGGTTACGACCGCGTCGAAGGCGGTTCGCGCGCCAATGTCGGCCTCCGCTATTCCGGCTCGTACAACAATGGCTGGGGTACCAATGCCATTTTCGGCCAATCCTATCAGATCGGCGGCGAGAACTCCTTTGCCGCGCCGGATCTGGTCAATGTCGGCGCCAATTCCGGCCTCGACACGACCAAATCCGACTATGTCGGCTTGTTCGGCATCAACAGCCCCAACGGCTTCGCGGCCTCGGTCAGCGGCCGTTTCGACGAACAGAGTTTCGAGGTCCGCCGTGCCGAGGTGAAGGCCGCCTATTCCGGCCTGCCTGTGTCGCTGAGCGCCAAATACGCCTTCATCCAGGCCCAGCCGCTGTACGGTTTCACGGAAGACCGTCACGAAGTCACACTTGGTGCATCCACGCATCTGGCCGAAAACTGGCGCGTCTTCGGCACAGGAACCTACGACCTGCAGCAAAGCCTGCTGGTCAAGGACGGTGTCGGCTTCGCCTACAACGATTCCTGCTTCACTTATCTGATGACCTACTCGCAGTCGCGCGATCTGAACACCAGGGAGGTGTCGCAGACCATCGGCTTCAATCTGTCGTTCCGCACCCTCGGCGAATTCGGCTCGTCGACCAGTGCCATCGACACGATCCAGTAACAATCGGCGACATCGTTTCGCCGCATAGGGCTGGCACGGATTTCGCGCACCTGGAAAGATGAAATTGGGCGGGACCGGGATAGAATTGGGATACCAACGATGAGGAAATACCTCTTTTCAGCAGGTTTCGCGTTGCTCGTGGCGGCGACGTCCGTGTCGATCACTGCAATGACGCCGCCGGCTTTCGCCAGCGAGATCAAATACGTCGTCAACAACATTCCGGTCACCACCGGCGACATAGCCCGTCGCGCCGCCTTCCTGAAGCTGCAGCGCAAGAAGGGCGATGCCGGCCAGGAAATGATCGACCAGACGCTTCGTATGGCCGAGGCCAAGCGGCTTGGCATCCGCATCAGCGACGCACAAGTCGAGGCGGCGTATCAGCGCTTTGCCTCGAGCAACAAGATGCAGCTCAGCCAGCTTGACGGCGTCATGGAGAAGTCAGGCGTCACCAAGAGCCACTTCAAGGAATTCATCCGCGCCCAGATGGCCTGGAACCAGGCTTTGAGCGCGCGCTACCGTTCTGGCGACGGCACCGGTGCCGTCAGCGAGCAGGATCTCGTGAGGAAGATGCTCGAAAAAGGCGGCGCCAAACCGAGCGCCACCGAATACATGCTGCAGCAGGTCATCTTCGTGGTGCCGGCAGCTGAACGCAGCGCGACGCTGGGCAAACGCAAGCGCGAGGCCGACGCCATGCGCGCCCGCTTCAACGGCTGCAAAACGACGCGCGAATTCGCCAAGGGCCTGATCGACGTCACCGTTCGGGATCTGGGCCGGGTGCTGGCGCCGCAGCTGCCGCCGGACTGGGCCGAGCAGATCAAGGCGACCAAAGTCGGCGGTGCCACCGCCACGCGCGAAACCGAACGCGGCGTCGAATTCATCGGCATCTGCTCGTCGCGCGAAGTGTCCGACGACAAGGTCGCCCAGATGGCGTTTCAGGCCGAAGGCTCCGGCGGCGACAAGGATGCCGACGCGCTCAGCAAGAAATATGTCGACGAGCTGAAGGCAAAAGCCCGCATCGTCAAGCGCTGACGTGAGCAACGCAGTGACTGCGCTCGCGTTGAGCGCCGGCGATCCGTCCGGCATTGGGCCGGAGATCGCCATCGCCGCCTTTATGGCGCGCGAAGCTGCCGCCCTGCCCCCCTTCTACCTGCTCGCCGATCCGGCGCTGATCGCCTACCGGGCGCGCCTGCTCGGCATTTCGCTGCCGGTCGTCGAAACGACATCAGCGCAAGCGGCGCAGGTCTTTGCCCGCGCCTTGCCGATCGTTCCACTGACTGCCCGCTGCATCGACAGTCCCGGCCGGCCGGATCCGGCCAATGCGGCCGCCACCATCGAGGCCATCGACCGCGCCGTCGCCGATTGCCTTGCCGGCGAAGCCTCGGCCGTGGTCACCTGCCCCATCGCCAAGAAGCCGCTCTACGACGCCGGCTTTCGCTTCCCCGGCCACACCGAGTATCTGGCGCATCTGGCGGCCCGGCACAGCGGCGTCGAGGCGATGCCGGTGATGATGCTGGCAGGACCCGACCTGCGCACCGTTCCCGTCACCATCCACATCGCGCTGGCCGAGGTGCCGAAGGCACTGACCACCGAGCTGATCGTCGCCACCGCGCGCATCACCGCCGCCGACCTTACCGGCCGCTTCGGCATCGCCAAGCCACGGCTGGCGATTGCCGGGCTCAACCCGCATGCCGGCGAAGGCGGCGCCATGGGCCTCGAGGACGAGCGGATCGTGCGCCCGGCGGTCGACATCCTGCGTGCCGATGGCATCGACGCTTTCGGCCCTTTGCCGGCCGACACGTTGTTCCATGTCCGGGCGCGGGCGGGCTACGACGCGGCCCTTTGCATGTATCACGACCAGGCGCTGATCCCGGCCAAGGCGCTGGCTTTCGACGAGGCGGTCAATGTCACGCTCGGCCTGCCCTTCATCCGCACCTCGCCCGACCACGGCACGGCCTTCGACATCGCCGGCAAGGGTGTGGCGCGGCCCGACAGCCTGATAGCGGCGCTGAAGCTTGCCCGGCGGCTGGCCGACACGAACACGAAGGCGGTTGCGGTATGAGATCTCGGGCATGAGCATCGACGGGCTGCCGCCGCTGCGCGAGGTGATCGAGCGTCATGGGCTGCAGGCAAAGAAGGCGCTCGGCCAGAATTTCCTGCTCGACCTCAATCTCACCGGCAAGATCGCGCGCACCGCCGGCGACTTGTCCGATGCAACCGTGATCGAGGTCGGTCCCGGTCCCGGCGGGCTGACCCGCGCCCTGCTTTCCAACGGCGCGCGTCACGTCATAGCCATCGAGCGTGACGAACGTTGCCTGGCTGCTCTTGCCGAAGTGTCCGACCACTATCCCGGCCGGCTGGAGGTTGTTTCCGGCGATGCGCTGAAGACGGATTTCACAGGCCTTGCCAGTCGAGCGGCCGGCAATGGCGGCCCGGTCAAGATCGTGGCCAACCTGCCCTACAATATCGGCACGGAGCTGCTGGTGCGCTGGTTGACGGTCAGCGACTGGCCGCCTTTCTACACCTCGATGACTTTGATGTTCCAGCGCGAGGTGGCCGAGCGCATCGTCGCGCCTGCCGGCAGCGACAGCTATGGCCGGCTGGGGGTTCTTGCCGGCTGGCGGACGGAGGCGAGGATCGCCTTCGACGTACCGCCACAGGCATTCACGCCGCCGCCAAAGGTCACCTCCTCGGTGGTGCATCTGGTGCCGCGCCCGACGCCCCTGCCCGCCGAGGTGAAGAAACTCGGCCGCGTCACAGAAGCCGCTTTCGGCCAACGTCGCAAGATGCTGCGGCAGAGCGTGAAAAGCCTCGGCGGCGAGGCCCTGCTCGAACGCGCCGGCATCGATCCGACACGCCGCGCCGAGACGCTCAGCGTCGAGGAATTCGTGCGGCTGACCAATGCCGTGTAGCTCTCTTCTCCCCGTTTACGGGGAGAAGATGCCGGCAGACAGATGAGGGGGGCAGCACGAACCTTGAAATGCCAGCACCGCCCCTCATCCGGCCCTTCGGGCCACCTTCTCCCCGTGAACGGGGCGAAGGAAGAGGTCTCAGCCCGTCTTCTCGTCCAACAGTCCAGAGACGAAATCGAACAGGCCTGGCCGGCGGTCGCGTCTTAGCCGCTCGGCGACGACGATGCCGCGCACTTCGGCGAAGGCGCGGTCAAGGTCATCATTGACGATGACGAAATCATATTCCTTCCAGTGCTCGATCTCGTTGCGGGCATTTTTCAGCCGCGTCTCGATCACCGCCTCCTGGTCTTCAGCGCGACGTTTCAGCCGCGCCTTCAACTCCTTCATCGATGGCGGCAGGATGAAGATCGAGACAATGTCGGCGCGCATCTTCTCCTTGAGCTGCTGGGCGCCTTGCCAGTCGATGTCGAACAGCATGTCGCGCCCCTCGGACAGCGCCAGTTCGGCCGGTTCGCGCGGCGTCGCATAGCAATTGCCATGCACCTCGGCCCACTCCAGCAGCGCGTCGGAATCACGAAGCCGCTCGAATTCGCGCATCGTCCGAAAATGATAGTGGACGCCTTCGATCTCGCTTCCACGGCGCGGCCTGGTGGTGACCGAGACCGACAGTTCGAGGCTGGAATCGCTTTCCAGAAGATTGCGCGCGATCGTCGACTTGCCGGCGCCGGACGGCGACGACAGGACGAGCATCAGGCCCCGGCGGCGTATGCGGGACCCCAAATCCTTGGCAACCATCGGCTACTCCAGATTCTGGATCTGTTCACGAAACTGGTCGACCACCGCCTTCAGGTCCAGGCCGATCGCGGTGATGGCTGCGGCATTCGATTTGGAACACAGCGTATTCGATTCGCGGTTAAATTCCTGTGCCAGAAAATCGAGCTTGCGACCGACCGCGCCGCCGCCCACCAGCAGTGCCCGGCCGGATGCGACATGCGTTTTCAGCCGGTCGATCTCTTCGCGAATATCGGCCTTGGTGGCCAGGAACGCCGCCTCCATATGCAGTCGGGTGGCATCCAGATTGGCGGAAGCGTCCATCAGTAGCCTGACCTGCTCGGCGATGCGTTCGCGGATCACCGCGGTCTCGCGGGATGGATCCACTTCTGCCCGCAGCGTCAGCGCTTCGATCGTGTCGATATGACCCGACAACAGCAAAGCCAGCGCGGCTCCTTCGCCCTGCCGTGCCTGTTCGAGCCCGTTCAAGGCCACTTCGAGCGCGGCCATGATCGCGGCATCGAGCGCGGCCCTCGCCTCCTCGGTTTCGACGGTTTCAGGAATGTCGAGCACGCCGCGCAGCGAAAGCAATCCATCCGACGTCGCCGCAGCAACGCCGAATTGCTCCTGCAGCCGTTTGGCGAGCCCAGCAAGGTCCTTCAGGAAGGCTTCGTTGACGACCGGCTGCGCCTGCGCGCCAACGGCACGGCCGATGGTCAGCGTCGCCTGGAAATTGCCGCGTGCAAAACGTTTCTGAAGTATTTGCCGGACAGCAGGTTCCAACCGCTCGAAGCCTTGCGGCAGCCGCAGCCGTACCTCGACGCTCTTGCCGTTGACGGACTTGACCTCCCAGGCGATCGAGGTGCCTTCGTGCTCGGCGACGGCACGTGCAAAACCGGTCATGCTCTGCAAATTCATATCGCCCACACGTCCCTGGCACATCGCCCTGAACCGGCTTTCCGGACAGGAGCAAGTGCGGCTTGAAAAAAGACTACGCCGCAGGCGCGTCGAAACCGGACGCGCGGCGCTCTTCCAAATGTCAGGGCGTTGCCTGCCGGGCAACGCCTTTCTTCATTTACTGGGCAGCGCCCGCGTCACCGCCGCTGTCGTCGGCACCGTCAGCCGGCCCACTGCCAGCGGGCTTGACGGCATTGCTGTCGCCGGTGCCAGTCGTCTTGGCGGCTTTGGCGGCATCATCGGCCTGCTTCTTCAGCAACGCGCGATAGCGGGCGACATTCTCGTTGTGCTCGTCCAGCGTCGCGGCAAAGACGTGCCCGCCGGTGCCGTCGGCAACGAAATAGAGGTCGGCGGTCTTCGACGGATTGGCCACCGCCTCCAGCGCTGCACGACCCGGATTGGCGATCGGCGTCGGCGGCAAGCCATTGATCACATAGGTGTTGTAGGGCGTCTGTTTCTGGATGTCCGACTGGTAGATCGGCCGGTCCGCCGGCTTTCCCTTGCCGCCGAACAGCCCGTAGATGATGGTAGGATCGGATTGCAGGCGCATGCCCTTGGCAAGCCGGTTCAGGAAGACGGCGGCAACTCGCGAACGCTCGTCACCCTTGCCCGTCTCCTTCTCGACGATCGAGGCCAGCGTGACGAACTCCTCGACGTTGGCCAGCGGCAGGTCAGGCGCGCGCCGCTGCCAGACATCGTCGACCAGCTTCTTCTGATCCGCCAGCAACTTATCGACCATCTGCTGGCGTGTCGCTCCGCGCGTGAAGCGCAGCGTGTCGGTGGCGAGGCTGCCCTCCGGCGGCGTGGTTGCCGGCATGTCGCCGCTCAAGGCATTCTCCTCGGCGATGCGCTGCAATGCCTGGTCGACCGTCAGTCCTTCAGGAATGGTCAGCGAATACATCACCGACTTGCCGCTCTTCAGAAGCTCCATGATATCGCGCATGGATGCCCTGGGCTTGATCTCGTACTCGCCGGCTTTCAGCGCGGAATCATTGCCGAAGGCCCGCACGCCAAGACGGAATACCCGGGCGTCGCTGATCAACCCGCGGCGTTCGAGCTGGTCGGCGATATCCTGGACGCCGGTGCTCGGCTTGACCAGGAAGGTGTCGCCATTGGCCGAAGGTCCGGGTTCGGTGAATTCCTGCTTGCCGAAATAGACCGCGACGCCGGCCGCCAGAACCACCAGCATCACCGAGGAGATGACGAAGTTCATGAACACGACGACCTGGCTGCGTGACGCACGCGAGCGCTTCGGCGGCGGCGTGCCAGCCTCCGGCCGCAACGCTTCGCTGGCCGTTTTCGGCACGATCGGGCCGGATGTCGGCGGCCGTTGCCCGAATTCTCCGTTGCCTGCCGGATTTGTGTTCATTTCGCCCTACCGTTTGATCGCCCAACGAATCCCCAGCGGCAGAGTAGGGGCGAATATGGCAAAATTGACGGCACGCCGAAGCGCCGCCCGGCAGCCGGACGATCAGCCATTGTAGCGCTGGAAGACCAGCGACGCGTTGGTCCCGCCAAAGCCGAAGGAATTGGACAGCGCCACGTCGATCTGGCGGGCACGCGGCTTGTTCGGCACCAGGTCGATCGCGGTTTCGCGTTCCGGGTTGTCGAGGTTGATGGTCGGCGGCGCGACATTGTCTCTGATGGCAAGGATCGAGAAGATCGCTTCGGCGGCACCCGCCGCCCCAAGCAGATGGCCGATCGACGACTTGGTCGACGACATCGAAATCTTCGATGCGGCATTGCCGACAAGCCGCTCGACCGCGCCGAGCTCGATCGTGTCGGCCATGGTCGAGGTGCCGTGCGCGTTGATGTAGTCGACATCGGCCGGAGTCAACTTGGCCCGGTTCAGTGCCGCCGTCATGCAACGGAAGGCGCCATCGCCATCCTCGGCGGGCGCGGTGATGTGATGCGCGTCGCCGGTGAGACCATAACCCGTCACCTCGGCATAGATCTTGGCGCCGCGCGCCCTGGCATGTTCGAGCTCCTCGAGCACGACAACGCCGGCGCCCTCGCCCATGACGAAGCCGTCGCGGTCGCGATCATAGGGTCG
>NZ_RZTE01000055.1:15504-32852 GCF_003997415.1 Mesorhizobium sp. M7A.F.Ca.MR.245.00.0.0
GTTCCGTCGACAGTGCCCGGCATGCGGCAAAGCCGGCGATCGACAGCCGCGTCACCGGCGCTTCGGCGCCACCGGCGACCATCACGTCGGCATCGCCCCACATGATCAACCGGGCAGCATCGCCAATGGCGTGCGCGCCGGTCGAACAGGCCGTGACGACGGCATGGTTCGGGCCTTTCAGCCCGTGCCGGATCGAAACCTGCCCGGAGACGAGATTGATGATCTGGCCCGGGATGAAGAAAGGGCTGATGCGGCGCGGGCCGCGTTCCTTGAGGATCATCGCGTTCTCGGCGATGCCCTCGATGCCGCCGATGCCGGAGCCGATCAGGACGCCGGTGGCACACCGCTCTTCATGCGTCTTGGGTTCCCAGCCGGAATCCTTCAGCGCCTCGTCGGCGGCGGCAATCCCGTAAAGGATGAAGTCGCCGATCTTGCGCAGTTCCTTGGGCTCGAGCACGGCCTCGGGATTGAAGGTGGCATTGCTGCCGTCACCACGCGGAATGACGTGGGCGATCTTGCAGGCAAGATCCTCCACCTCGAACTCAGTGATGCGCTTGGCAGCGCTGCGGCCGGTCAGAAGCTCCTTCCAGCTGTGCTCGAAGCCCATGCCGAACGGCGACAGCAACCCAAGGCCCGTGACGACGACACGCCTCATCGCAGGTCCTCCCCGGTGATGACTGCGGAAAGCGTCAGGCCGAAGCCTTGTCGATGTACTTCACGGCATCGCCAACGGTCAGGATGGTCTCAGCCGCATCGTCGGGAATCTCGACGCCGAATTCTTCTTCGAACGCCATGACGAGTTCGACCGTGTCGAGGCTGTCGGCGCCCAGATCATCGATGAAGCTCGCCTGCTCCGTCACTTTGTCGGCATCGACGCCAAGGTGCTCGATGACGATCTTCTTGACGCGCTCTGCGGTGTCACTCATTTGGGCATCCTCGTCTTTTGTTTGTCTGTCTTCGTTAGCGGGCAGAATGCCGCTAATCAAGCTGAAAGATGGTCCTGCCGGAAACGCAACGACTACGGACCGGTTTTTGCCCGAACCGCCGGGTTGCGGGCCGCATTACACGAAAAATAGCTGAGGTCCAAGCCGAAATGGTCTCTTTTCACAACCCGCCGGCGTTGCTGCCGAACCTCGTCAAATCATAGCCATGCCGCCATTTACGTGGATGGTCTGGCCAGTGACGTAGGCGGCTTCGTTGGAGGCGAGATAAGCTACGGCGGACGCGACTTCAACGCTGGTACCCATGCGCCGCGTCGGGATCGCCGCCATGATCGCCTCTTTCTGCTTGTCGTTGAGCTTGTCGGTCATCGCCGATTCGATGAAGCCCGGGGCGACGCAGTTGACGGTGATGTTGCGGGTGGCGATCTCCTGTGCCAGCGATTTGGAGAAGCCGATCATGCCGGCCTTTGAGGCGCAGTAATTGGTCTGGCCGGGATTGCCGGTGATGCCGACCACCGAGGTGATGTTGATGATGCGGCCATGGCGGCGGCGCATCATCGGGTGGGTGAGTTCGCGGGTCAGCCTGAACACGGCGGTCAGGTTGACCTCGAGCACGCTGTCCCAGTCGGCATCCGACATGCGCACGAACAGGCCGTCCTTGGTGATGCCGGCGTTGTTGACCAGGATGTCGACGCCTTCGAGATCGGCTTCGGCTTTCTGGCCGAGCGCCTTGACCTCCTCACGGTTGGCCAAATTGGCCGGGAACAGCTTGACCCGGTCGCCAAGCTCGCTAGCCAGCGCTTCCAGTTTCTCGACGCGGGTGCCATGCAGGCCGACGATCGCGCCCTGCGCATGCAGCATCCTGGCGATCGCCTCGCCGATGCCGCCGGATGCGCCGGTGACGAGCGCCTTGCGGCCAGTCAATTCGAACATTTTTGTCTCCTGATTGAGAAGAGAACACCCTTTACAGGGATGGGATCAAATGACGCTTTATGCAAGCGCCGCCATGGCCGCCTCGACGTCAGCCGCGGTGCCGACCGACGCGGTGGCGACATCGCGGTTGATGCGCCGCGCCAATCCTGAAAGCACCTTGCCGGCGCCGATCTCGTAAAGCGTGGTGACGCCGTTTGCGCCGAACCATTCCACCGTCTCGCGCCAACGCACGCGGCCGGTTATCTGTTCGACCAGGCGGCGGGCGATCTCGTCTGGATCGCTGGTCGGGCTGACCGTGACATTGGAGAGGACGGGAACCACCGGCGCGTTCTTTGCCACGCCGGCCAGGGCTTCGCGCATGACGTTCGCGGCCGGCGCCATCAGCGCGGAATGGAAGGGCGCGGACACCTGCAGCATCAGCGCGCGTTTGGCGCCTTTCTCGGTGCACAGTTTCGCGGCCAGTTCGACCGCGGCCTTGGCGCCGGAGATGACCAGTTGGCCACCGCCATTGTCGTTGGCGATCTGGCAGACAGAGCCTTTGGCGGCTTCCGCGCAAGCGGCTTCGACATCGGCCTGTTCCAATCCGATGATCGCCGCCATGGCGCCCTCGCCGGCCGGCACCGCCGCCTGCATGGCATTGCCGCGTATGCGCAGCAACCGGGCGGCATCGGCAACCGAAACGAAGCCGGCAGCGGCCAACGCCGAATATTCGCCCAGCGAATGACCGGCGACATAGGCGATCTTGCCTTTCAGCGAGAAGCCGCGCGATTCCAGCGCCCGGATCGCGGCCAGCGACACCGCCATCAGCGCCGGCTGCGCGTTGGCGGTCAGCGTCAACGTCTCTTCCGGCCCTTCCCAGATCAGCTTCGACAGGTTTTCGCCGAGCGCATCGTCGACTTCCTGGAAGACCCTGCGCGCTTCGGGGAAGGCGCCGGCGAGATCCTTGCCCATGCCGACCGCCTGGCTGCCTTGTCCGGGAAAGGTGAATGCAACGGCCATGCGAGGGCTCCCAAGGGCTGGTTTTGCTTGCCTGAAGACGGGTTTTTCTTGCCTGTGACGCATGGCGGGGCGCCAAGTCAAGCCCGGTTCGACCCTGCCCGAGGGCAGCCTCGTCCGCCGAGTGCCTGTTGCGAAAGGGTTTTTGGCGATCACTCCTGATGAAAACCGCTCACGATTCGTTTGCTGGCTCTTCTTATTTCCGTTACAGGCGCTAGCTTTGCGTGACAATTCCATGACAATCGAGTGACGTGCTTGTCGCTGGGTGGGGAAGTTAAAGTGGCAAAGAGTTACAAACGCACCGGCAAGGCTGCGCCACAGTTCCTGGAAGACGACCCTTCCACCGGCTATCTGCCGGGCAGGAGATGGCCGGTCGTGCGCTATGGGCTGATCAGCCTGGCGATCGCCGCTATCCTGGTGTTTGCCATCGAACTGATCGTGCGCGGCGATTTTGCCGGAACCATCTCCTTCTTCCTGCAGCCGTTCAAGCCGGGCTGGACCACCATCGTCGTGTTTGCGCTGCTCCTGATCGGCTTCGATGCGGTGCTCGGCCGCAGCCACCAGAGCCTAATGATCGTCGCGCCGCTGACCTTGTCGCTTGCTTTCGTCGGTCACCAGAAGTCGCACTATCTCGGCGATCCGCTCTATCCGACCGATTTCCTCTATGCCCGCCAGATCTTCGCGCTGCTGCCGCTTTTGGTACGCGAACGGCCGATGACCGCGCTTGCCATGGTCGTCGGCATCGTCGCCGGCCTGTCGCTGCTCGTCTACGGCTGGCGGCTATGGCGCCGCAAGGTTCCCGCACTCAGCCGCAAGGGGCGCCTTGCGCGGCTGACGCTGGCAGTGCCGCTGCTCGCCTTCTTCGTTTCGATCATGGACTACGCCACCTTCTCCTGGACCAGGGATCGGCTGCAGATCATCCCGATCATGTGGGACCAGAAGGAAAACTATGCCTCCAACGGCTTTGCGCTGGCCTTTGCCCTCAACGTGCCAATGGCGCATGTCTCGGCGCCGCCGGGCTATTCCGACAAGGCGATCGCAGCGATAGCCAGGCCTGATGTGACCGCCTCGGTGCCGGCCGAGAAGCCGGACATCATCATCGTCATGAGCGAATCCTTCTGGGATCCGACCAAGTTGCCTGGCGTCACCATCACGCCAGATCCAATCCCCAATGTGCGGGCGCTGCGCTCGGGCTCGATGTTCTCGCCGGAGTTCGGCGGCATGACCGCCAATATCGAGTTCGAGGCGCTGACCGGCTTCTCCAACGCGTTCCTGCCGGCAGGCAGCATCCCCTATCAGCAATATGTGCGCACGCCGACGCCTTCGCTCGCGACCTTCCTGAAGAGCCAGGGTTACCGGGCGCGCGCCATCCATCCCGGCACCAACTGGTTCTGGAACCGTGGCGCGGTCTATGCCGATTTCGGCTTCAACGATTTCAAGTCGGAAGAGACGCTGCCGCCAATGCAAAAGCGCGGGCCACTGGCATCGGATGCGGCGATGACCGACGAGATCATCAGCGAGGCCGACGCCAGCGACGAGCCGGTGTTCTTCTTTGCGGTCAGCCTGCAAAACCACGGTCCCTACGAGCCGAACCGCTATTACAATCCCACGCATAGGGTGCAGGCGCCGATCAGCCAGTGGGCGCGCGAATCGCTACTCAGCTACGCCGAGGGCTCAGCCGATGCCGATCGCGGCCTCGAACGCCTCGTCGAATGGGCCAAGAAACGCTCCCGCCCCACCGTAATCGCCTTCTTCGGCGACCATCTGCCGCCGCTGGGGCCGGTCTATGTCGAAACCGGCTTCCTCAAGGACAATGTCGCGCCGCGCAAGGAAGCGTCGCCCGAGGCTGCTCTCGAGCATCACGAGACGCCGCTGGTCATCTGGTCGAACCGCACCGGGCCGGCTGAGCAGATGGGTGCCGTCAGCCCAGCCTTCCTGCCCTATCATATCCTGAAAACGGCCGGAATCAGCCATCCCTACTACACCGGCTTCCTGGGCGAGATGAGCGAACGCTACCGTGTCGTCGACCGCAATCTTCTGCTGACGCCGGCTGGCGAAGCCACCCCCGATTGGGCGCGGCAGAAGGAGATCGACCCGGCGATCCGCGATTTCCGCCTGCTGCAGTACGATATGATGTTCGGCAAGCGTCAGGCAGCGCCTGACTTCTTCCCCGAAACGGTCGACAAGGACAAAGTTGTCGCCCATACGAGTTGAGCCCAACGATCCCTCAGGCTCGTCTGTGTCGGATCGCGCGTTCAGTTCGTCAATTGCAGCTTCGAGAACTTGTTGGCGATCTGCTGGAAAACGTCCGGCAATTTGGTCGGATCGTTAACTGCATAATAGCCGCTCGGATCAGAAGCGCAGGCGCTGTAAAGCGCGCGGTTGGCCGCGGTGTCGGATTGCAGCACCATGGTGTAGATTTGCACGCCCTCGTTCTTCAATTGCGTGCAGACGCTTTTGGTCCAGCCGTCGACATTGCGTGCCGCCGTCGTCTGGTTATCCGATCCGAAACGGCCGCCGGCCAGATAGCCATATGATGTGTAGTCAGATTTCGTCGGCTGTTGGCTGGCGCCATAGACGACGTTTTCGCCGTCGGTGAGCAACAGCACGATCTTGCTGATACCGGGCGTCTTCCACGGCGCTCCATCGGTGTAGGGCGCGGCGGGCGACAGCACCCGCATACCCCATGACAGGCCCTCGGAGACATTGGTGCCCGAACCGTTCCACTCGGTCATCTGACTGGCTGCCTTGCGCAGCTTGTCGAAATCGTCGGTCAGGGGGACCACCGGAGTCGGACACGCACGGTTCGGGCCGATAGTGATGGGAGAGCCGGTCTCGGTGATGAGTTCCTTGGCGGGCGCAACATATTTGGCGATCTTTTCCCTGGCAGCCCTGTCATCGGGCGACAGAAGTTCGATCAGATTGCCGAGCAGGTTGCTGAGATCAATGCCCAGGATGTTGATGCCCGACTGGGCAAGCCTGGTTTTGTCGCTGACATCGTTGAGATAGGAGTTGTTGTAGTATTTATCCGAATTGCCATAGGAGCCAGACGGCTTTTGGGCGTCTTCGGGATCATCCGGCGCAAAGTACGGCACGAACAGCGTGTCGGGCTTGGCCGTGTCGGGTGGCGTGTCGGAGATATTGTAAGCGCCTGGCCGCGCCTCGACACAACCCTTCCATCCGGTGCCATTCCATCCGGCATCGGTCCATCCGGTCTTCTTGAGCTGTTTGAAAAGCGCCATGTGGTTCGGCCGCTTGCCGTCGATGACGGGAAAATTGACGCCGTTGGTTGAGGACTTGCCGTCCATGTCGATCCAGGACGGGTCGAAGCCGTCGCCATTGACGTTGACGGCGGTTACGAATGGAACCAGCGAGGCGCGGATCTTGCGCGTCGGCGATTTCGCCGCTTCGAGCGTGTCGAGCAACGATTTTGTCGCCGTCCTCAGCGCCGTCATGCGCGCGCCGGCCATCGAGCCGGTGTTGTCCAGTACCAGCACGACTTCGAGCTGGTTGTTCGATTCGACCGCCGAGGCATCGACCACGATGTGCTTGCTGTCGCCGAACAGGAAGGCGAAGTTGAGATTGACGTCCGCCGAGGCAACCGCCTTTGTCTTGACGAAGTTGACGCCCTTGTCGACAGTCAGCGTCGCCTGCGCATTGCCGAGCTCGCCATGACCGACGATGTTGGCCTGGAAATAGCGGTTGAAAGCGTCATTGCGGGAGATGTCGAGATCGCCAAGGTGCGAAGAAGCAAGATTTGCCGAATCGAGAGCGTTCTGCAGATTGCTCTTGGCCCGCATAAGGGTCGAGACATCGGTTGCGAAAGCGACTGCCGTCAGGATGACCGGCAAACCCAGTCCCAGCACAAGCGTGAAATTGCCGCTCTTCGAGCGCCAGAATTTGTTGAAAAGCATCCTTACCCCCGGAAATGCTTGCCGCTTTTGCGCGGTTGTCCGGGCTTTTGCGCCTTCCATGATGAATCGACCGTTGATGGCCAGGCTTCAACTCCACACAACCTGCTGGTGTGGTTAAGACGTGGTTGCCGGAAACCACAACTCCGACCGTTGCTGCTCCCCGATCATCGGCTATGACACACGGGAATGCCGCTTGCGCTTGCTTTGCGGCCGGATTGCTGTATAGACGCCCGCAATCTGCCGGTCCTTGCTGGGGGCTGAACGGAGGGCCGGAGGTTTTTCAGAACCTTCGTGTGAAGCCGGAAGTGCTTCCGCCTCCCGTGTCTCCGCTCTCGACCGTCTCGTCATGCTCCTTTCTTCCCCCTGCCCCTTCGAGGGTTTGCGGGTCAGAGAAGTTGCAGAGGCTTTTGCCGCCGGGAACCGGGAGAGAAACGAAGAAAGGCATAGGACATAATGGCTCTTTACGAACATGTGTTTCTTGCCCGGCAGGACCTCTCGCAGCAGCAGGTCGATGCGCTTGTCGAACAGTACAAGGGTGTCATCTCCGCTAATGGCGGGTCCGTCGGCCGGGTCGAGAACTGGGGACTGAAGTCCCTCACCTACCGGGTCAACAAGAACCGGAAGGCTTACTACACGCTGATGGACCTGAATTGCCCGGCTGCCGCGCTCAACGAGATGGAGCGCCAGATGGGCCTGTCCGAGGACGTGCTGCGTTTCCTGACCATCAAGGTCGAGGCGCATGAGGAAGGCCCGTCGGCCATGATGCAGAAGCGCGAAGAGCGCTCGGAACGCGGCGGCTTCGGCGACCGTGACCGTGGCGATCGTGGTCCACGTTCGTTCGGCGATCGTGATCGCGGCGACCGTGGCGATCGTCCGCCGCGCTCGTTCGGCGACGCTGGTGCCGATCGTGGCCCGCGCCGTCCGCGCGAAGGCTTTGAAGGGGGTGCAGAATAATGGTCGACATCAATCAGATCCCGACCCGGCGCCCGTTCCATCGCCGCCGCAAGACCTGCCCGTTCTCCGGCGCCAACGCGCCCAAGATCGACTACAAGGACGTGCGTCTGCTGCAGCGCTACATTTCTGAGCGCGGCAAGATCGTGCCGTCGCGCATCACCGCCGTCAGCCAGAAGAAGCAGCGCGAACTCGCCAAGGCGATCAAGCGCGCCCGCTTCCTCGGCCTGCTGCCCTACGTGGTTCGCTAATATCTCAAATGCGGGCGGTTCGCCGCCCGCTCTTCTCCCACGGCGACGGGCGCCGCAGGGCCGAACATCAAATCCCGGGTTGAGGTCAAAACCTCTAACTGCCGCAACAGGCAGGACAGCGACACCAGCGCCAAAGGCGCTCAAGCTTCCTGACCTGTTCCCAAGACATTCAGCGTCGATCTCATCGATCGATTGGCGCCCAACCGAAGGAACAAAACCATGGACGTCATTCTTCTCGAACGCGTTTCCCGTCTCGGCCAGATGGGCGATACCGTCAAGGTCAAGGACGGCTTCGCCCGTAACTTCCTGCTGCCGCAGGGTAAGGCGCTGCGCGCCAACGAAGCCAACAAGAAGAAGTTCGAAGGCCAGCGCGCCCAACTCGAAGCCCGTAACCTCGAGCGCAAGTCGGAAGCAGCCCAGGTCGCCGAAAAGCTCGACGGCAAGAGCTTCATCGCCGTTCGCTCCGCCGGCGAAACCGGACAGCTTTACGGTTCCGTTTCGACCCGCGACATCGCCGATCTGCTGACGGCGGAAGGTTTCTCGATCAATCGCAACCAGATCCTGCTCAACCAGCCGATCAAGACCATCGGTGTCACCAATGTGGCGATCGCGCTGCATCCGGAAGTCGAGGTCACCGTCACGCTCAACATCGCTCGCACGGCCGACGAAGCCGAGCGCCAAGCCAAGGGCGAGACACTGACCACCGCCGAAGCCATCTATGGCGACGACATCAACGACAATGCCCGGCCGGAGAACTTCTTCGATCCGAACACCGAGTTCGAGGGCGACGAAGACAACGCCTGATCACACATCGCAAGACGATTGGACCGTGGGCTGATCACGACTTAACGCCAAGCTCCGATCACTTTGCCGTCATCCAGCCATGCTGGACCAATGCCCGGGCCCCTCGCCCGGGCATTTTTGTGCCAAATGGAACTTTTCGAACCCCTATATATTGTTGCAGACTATGGCGTCGCGCGTCCTTTGGCCGCGCAAAGCACGCTGTGCAACTTTGGTTCGGCGCAAGATCTTCGGGGAAATCGACACTGATTTTCGCGGTCACGCGCCAAGGCAGCCTGTCTGGCCGAGAGGGGACATTTGGTCATGAATATCCTGTTGAAGCGCGTTCTCGACCGCCTGGTGCGTACCGGCAATCTCAAGGTGACCGGTCCCAAGGGCTCGGCTGTGGTTTTCGGCGACGGCAGCGGCGAACCGGTGCACATGCACATCAAGACCGCGCATGCCGAGCGCGCCATCACCTTCGATCCGATGTTGGCGGTGCCTGAAGCCTACATGGACGGCGAACTCGACATTCTCGAAGGCGGCGTGCTGGGCGTGATGCGCATCGCCTTCCAGAACATGGGCAGCGGCGGCATCGACGCCACCTGGTCGAAGGCAATCGAAGGCTTGCGCCACGCCTTCCGCCGGCTGCAGCAGATCAACACCGCCTCGCGCTCGCGGCGCAACGTGCAGCGACACTACGATTTGTCGGGCGACCTCTACCGGCTCTTCCTCGACGAGGACATGCAATATTCCTGCGCCTATTTCGAGCAGCCGGACATGACGCTCGACGAAGCGCAGGCCGCCAAGAAACGCCACATCGCCGCCAAGCTCCGGCTGAAGGCCGGCCAGACGGTGCTCGACATCGGCTCCGGCTGGGGCGGGCTTGGCCTCTACCTCGCCAAGGCGTTCGACGTCGACGTGCAGGGCGTGACTCTGTCGACCGAGCAGCATGGCGTAGCCACCGACCGGGCGCACGCACAAGGGCTGGAAAGCCGCGTGCATTTCGAGCTGAAGGACTACCGCGAACTCAACGAGCGTTTCGACCGCATCGTCTCGGTCGGTATGTTCGAGCATGTCGGCGTCAACCACTACCGTACGTTCTTCGACAAGAGCGCGACGCTGCTCAAGCCCGATGGCGTGATGCTGTTGCACACGATCGGCCGTTCCGGCGTACCGTGGGCGACCAGCGCCTTCATCCGCAAATACATCTTCCCGGGCGGCTATATCCCTTCGCTCTCGGAAGTCATGCCGGCGATCGAAAAGTCGGGCCTGGTCGTCACCGACGTCGAGATCCTGCGGCTCCACTATGCCGATACGCTGAAGCACTGGGGCGTGCGCTTCGCCGCCAATCGCGACAAGGCCAAGGCGATCTATGACGAGCGTTTCTGCCGCATGTGGGAATTCTATCTGGCGGCCTCGGAAGCTGCCTTCCGCTGGCAGGATCTGGTGATCTTCCAGATCCAGATCGCCAAGAAGAACGACACGCTGCCGATGACACGCGACTACATGGCCAAATGCGAAAAAGCGCTTGAGATGCGCGACATGGGGCATCGTGAAACGGCTCCCGTCAAAAAGAGCCCGGCCGCCAAGCCGGCTCGCCGCCGCAAGGTTGCCGACCAGGAATAGCATTGCCGCTTGCCATTGCCGGCGCCTGCACTGAAAAAGGTCCCGTGACTGTCGCGGGACCTTTTTTTCATGACCTACGTCCTCTATGCCGCCGCCGCTCTGGCCGAGATCGCCGGCTGCTTTTCGTTCTGGGCCTGGTGGCGGCTGGATAAGTCGCCGCTTTGGCTTCTTCCCGGCCTCGCCTCGCTTGCCCTGTTCGGCTTCCTGCTGGCGCTGGTGGACATGTCAGCCGCCGGCCGCGCCTACGCCGCCTATGGCGGCATCTACATCGCGGCGTCGCTTGGCTGGCTGTGGCTGGTGGAGGGCGTTCGCCCCGACCGCTGGGATCTTGCCGGTGCCGCGCTCTGCATTGCCGGCGCTTCGGTGATCCTTCTCGTCCCGCGGGGCGCGTGAGATGGAGTTGCCGGCCTCCCTTCGCCAAGGTGTCGAGCGCCTGCTCGAAAACGTTCCGCTGGCGGTAATCAAGCAAGCGGCAAAAACGCTGTCCGACCGTTACCGTGCCGAGTTGCGCGACGGCCGTTTGCACATGGCCGAGGATCTGGCCGTGAAAGCCTATTTGGCGACGCGGCTGCCGGCGACCTATGCCGCGATCCGCGCCAGCCTCGACGCGCTGAGCGACGCAAAGCCCGGCTTTCAACCCAGGAGCCTGCTCGATGTCGGCGCCGGCCCTGGCACGGTGCTTTGGGCCACGACCGACCTGTGGCCCGATCTCGAACAGGCAGTGTTGTTCGAAGCCAGTGCCGCGGTGCGCAAAGTCGGCGAGACGCTTGCCGGCGACACAATTGTCGCCCAGACCAGATGGCTGGCCGGTGATGCCACCATCGACCTTGCCGACATCGAGCCGGCCGATCTGGTCACGTGCGCCTATGTGCTCGACGAAATCGCTCCCGCATCACTGCCGAAGCTCATCGACCGCCTCTGGCAACTCACCGCCGACACGCTGCTTGTGGTCGAGCCGGGCACCCCCGCCGGCTGGCAGCGCATCCTTGCCGTGCGCCGGCAGTTGATCGAGGCGGGCGCGCATGTGCTTGCGCCTTGCCCGCATCAGGCGCCCTGCCCGCTCACCGCGCCCGACTGGTGCCACTTTTCCCGCCGCGTCGCCCGCTCGCGCCTGCACCGGCTGGCCAAGGACGCCGACGTGCCGTGGGAAGATGAGAAATTCATCTATGTCGCGGCTTCTCGCGACGGACTCACATCACACCAGGCGCGGGTTGTTGCGCCGCCGAAATCCGGTTCCGGCAAGGTTCTGCTCAAACTTTGCCGGGACGACGGCACCGCCGCCGAGCGCTTGTTCACCAAGCGCGACGGCGCCGACTTCAAGCTGGCCCGGCGGCTGGACTGGGGCGACAGGCTGGCTTCCGAATAGACAGCAGCAGCGTTTGCGACCGCCTCGAAGAAAAATTTCGAAGCGATGTCGAATCCAGGCCGTGCCGTTCGACCATTGGCGTTCTCGGACCTTTCGAGACGCCAAGAGTGTCAAACGGCATCAGCCAATAGGAGAAACGCAATGAGCTATATCGCAGGATTTGTCGCCGCGGTGCCCGCCGCCAACAAGGAAGCTTACCGCAGGCATGTCGCCGAGGTGGCATCGGTGCTGAAGGAGTTCGGCACCACCCGCATGGTCGAAGGATGGGGCGACGACGTGCCCGGCGGCAAGATCACCGACTTCAAGGGAGCCGTGAAGGCAAAGCCGGATGAAGTCATCACCTTTTCATGGCACGAATACGCGGACAAGGCGGCGGCGGACGCGGCCTATCAGACGATGATGAGCGACCCGCGCATGGCGGAGATCGGCGCGTCCATGCCCTTTGACGGCAAGCGCATGATCATCGGTGGCTTCACGCCGTTCATCGACCAGAACACGACCGGCAAGACGGGCTATATCGATGGCTCGCTGGTGCCGGTGCCGGCCGCCAACAAGCAAGCATACCTTGCCGTGGCGGCGAAGCAGGCCGCGGTGATCAAAGAGCACGGCGCAATCCGCGTCGTCGAAGCGTGGGGCGACGATGTTCCCGACGGCAAGATCACCGATTACCGTGGCGCCGTAAAAGCGACGGGCGACGAGGTCGTCGTCTATGCCTGGGTCGAATGGCCGTCGAAGCAGGTGCGCGATGACGCCTGGAAAAAGGTGATTGCCGATCCGCGCATGTATGCCGACACCATGCCCTACGACAACCAGCGCCGGGTCCATGGCGGCTTTGCGCCGATCCTCGACGCCTGATCCCAAGAACCCTAGTTTTCGACAATCCTGGAAAAGGAAACCCACCATGCGTTACGCCTGTCTCATCTATTACCACCCCAAAACATTGTTCGGCGGCAGCCCGGAGGCCAATGCCGTGCTGGCCGAGTGCTCCGGATATGACGAGGTGCTCAAAGCCAGCGGCCACTTCGTAACCGCCGAGGCCCTGGTGCTGCCCGAGGAGGCAATGACCGTGCAGGTCCGCGACGGCAAGATGTCGACCGTCGACGGCCCGTTCATGGAGACCAAGGAGATCCTGGGCGGCATCATCGTCATCGAGGCCCGCGATCTCAACGAGGCGGTGCGAGTGGCGAGCGGCCATCCACTGGCAACGATCGGCTTTGTCGAAGTTCGCCCGGTCGTCGACTTCAGCCAGCCGCCGCCGGTCCTGTGAGCACCACCAGCCCCCGCGATGCCCTGGAGGCGGCCTACCGCACCGAGGCGCGGCGCGTGCTGGCGACCTTGATCCGCCTGCTCGGCGGTTTCGACGCGGCGGAGGAGGCCTTGCATGAGGCCTTCACTGCTGCCGCCGAGCAATGGCCGCGCCAGGGTGTGCCGGCCAACCCCTATTCCTGGCTGGTCTCGGCCGGCCGCTTCAGGACCATCGACCGCTGGCGCCGGGAAGCGCGGCTGGCCGGGGCCCTTCCCGAGCTCACGGCTTTGGCCGAGCCGACGCCGGAACCAGCCATGCCGGAAGACATCCAGGACGATGAATTGCGGCTCATCTTCGTCTGCTGCCATCCGGCGCTGGCGCCGGATGCACGCATCGCCCTGACCCTGCGCGAAGTGGGTGGTTTGACCACCGAAGAGATCGCCCGCGCCTATCTGACGCCTGCACCGACCATTGCGCAACGCATCGTGCGGGCCAAGGCGAAGATCCGGGACGAGGCGATCCCTTACGAGGTGCCCGACCGCGACGACCTGCCGGCGCGTCTCGAGAGTGCGCTGCAGGTGATCTACCTGATCTTCAACGAGGGTTACGCGGCAACCGAGGGGCCGAACCTGACGCGGGCCGATCTGTGCGCCGAGGCGATCCGGCTCGGCCGGCTGATGGTCGAACTGCTCGACCAGCCGGAGGCGCAAGGGCTGCTTGCCCTGATGCTGCTGCACGAGGCGCGGCGCGCGACGCGGGTCAATGCTAGCGGCGACCTTGTCCTGCTGGAGGATCAGGACCGCACGCTGTGGGACCGTTCGCTGATCGCCGAGGCCGACGGCCTGATCGGTCGGGCGATCGCCTCGCGCCGCATCGGACCGTATATCCTGCAGGCGGCCATTGCTTCCGTCCACGCCGAGGCGGCAGGCACGGCGGAGACCGACTGGGTACAGATCGTCGCGCTTTACGATGTGCTCGGCCGCGTCGACCCCTCACCGGTCGTGGCACTCAACCGCGCCGCGGCTATAGGCATGCGCGACGGCCCGCAGGCCG
Organism: Mesorhizobium sp. M7A.F.Ca.MR.245.00.0.0; assembly: GCF_003997415.1. Lineage (NCBI taxonomy): Bacteria > Pseudomonadati > Pseudomonadota > Alphaproteobacteria > Hyphomicrobiales > Phyllobacteriaceae > Mesorhizobium > Mesorhizobium sp. M7A.F.Ca.MR.245.00.0.0. The sequence continues at coordinate 29,565 of NZ_RZTE01000055.1, forward strand.
GACTGGCGGAAATCGAGGCGGTCATGGCACAAGGCGGGCTGGACGGCTACCATCTGGCGCACGCGGCGCGAGCAGACATGCAGCGCAGGCTTGGCTTGACCGAAGCGGCAAGGATTTCCTACCGGCGGGCGATCGAGTTGACCCGGCAACCGGCGGAACGCCGGTTCATCGAGGGGCGACTCGGTCAGCTTTGAGCGGGATGGCTGCACAGGGCACCATTCTTGTTTTCTCGTTTTGTTCTCCCTATAGATGCGCTACAATCGTTCTTTCGATTCGAGTCAATTGTGATTCTTTCCACCGAAAAAACTCGGCTGTGAATCGCGGGTATCAAAGCTGATTGGACAGGCACTGGTGCAGATAAGTCAGCATGGACTTGTCACGTTCTGATATCGAAAGGCCGGGATCGAAATCGGGGATATCATGGCAGAAGCAGCGCGAAAATTCGGCGTGGCGGAAACACCGCTTTATCGTGAAGCGCCCAACAACATCGAGGCCGAGCAAGCGCTGCTCGGCGCCATCCTCGTCAACAACGACGCCTTCTATCGCGTCTCGGACTTCCTCAAGGCCAGCCATTTCTACGAGCCGCTGCACCGCAAGATCTTCGAGGTGGCGTCCGAGTTCATCCGTATGGGCAAGGTCGCGACGCCGATCACGCTGAAAACCTTCCTGCCCGCCGACGAGAAGGTCGGCGACATGACGATGGCGCAATATGTCGTGCGGCTGGCGGTCGAGGCTGTGACCGTCGTCAACGCCACCGACTATGGCCGTGCCATCTACGATCTTGCGACGCGCCGCGCGCTGATCACGGTCGGCGAGGACATGGTCAACATCGCCTATGACGCGCCCGTCGACATGGCGCCCGGCGAACAGATCGAGGATGCCGAGCGGCGGCTGTTCGAGCTGGCCGAAAACGGCCGCTACGACGGCGGTTTCGAAAGCTTTTCCGATGCGTTGAAGAATGCCGTGGACATGGCCAGCGCGGCCTATATGCGCGATGGCCACCTGTCCGGCATTGCCACCGGCCTGCGCGATCTTGATCATCGTATGGGCGGGCTGCAGCCGTCGGATTTGATCATCATCGCCGGCCGCCCAGGCATGGGCAAGACGTCGCTGGCAACCAACATCGCCTACAACATCGCGGCCGCCTATGAGCCCGCCCAACAGGCCGACGGCTCGGTTAAGGCGGCCAATGGCGGCGTCGTCGGCTTCTTCTCGCTCGAAATGTCGTCGGAGCAGCTGGCCACCCGCATCATCTCCGAGCAGACCGAGATCCCATCGTCGAAAATCAGGCGTGGCGACCTGACCGAGGCCGATTTCGGCAAGCTCGTCGCCTACACACAGGAGAACCACAAACGCCCACTCTACATCGACCAGACGGGTGGTATTTCCATTGCCCAGCTCGCGGCTCGCGCGCGCCGCCTCAAGCGCCAGCGCGGGCTGGATCTGATGGTTATCGACTATATCCAGCTGATGCAGGGTTCGTCCGCCAAGGCATCGCAGAACCGCGTCCAGGAAATCACCGAGATCACCACCGGGCTGAAGGCGCTCGGCAAGGAGCTGGGCGTGCCGATCATCGCCCTCTCACAGCTCTCGCGTCAGGTCGAAAGCCGCGACGACAAACATCCTCAGCTGTCCGACCTGCGCGAATCGGGTTCGATCGAGCAGGATGCCGACGTGGTGCTGTTCGTGTACCGCGAGGAATATTACATCAAGAACAAGGAGCCGGAGAAAGGCACGCCCGAGCATCTCGCCTGGGAGACGAAGATGGTCGAGGTCCAGGGCAAGGCCGAAGTGATCATCGCCAAGCAGCGCCACGGACCGACCGGCACCGTCAGCCTTGCCTTCCAGGGCGAGTTCACCCGCTTCTCCGACCTCGCCGAGGAGCATCATCTGCCGGAAAGGTTCGAGTGACCTATTGAGACAGGTCTCGTTCCTTGGCGCCCCCCTCTGTCCTGCCGGACATCTCCCCCTCCAGGGGGGAGATTGGATGTCATCGATCCTTTCGCCAATTTTTGGCGTTGAAAAGAAGGCGCAAGGGCTGAAGCTGCAAATCTCCCCCCTCGAGGGGGAGATGGCCGGCAGGCCAGAGGGGGGCGCTGCCCCGCCAGCCTGTCACCACGTGGCGTTCCTCTAATGGCAAAATCCCGCGTCCAATTCATCTGCCAGAGTTGCGGATCGGTGCATCAGCGCTGGGCCGGCAAATGCGATGCCTGCGGCGAGTGGAACACGCTGGTCGAGGAAGGCACGTCCGGCGGCATCGGCTCAGGACCAGCCAACACGCGCAACGCCCGCAAGGGACGCGCGGTGGTGCTGACCACGCTGTCCGGCGATATCGAGGACGCGCCACGCATCATCTCAGGCATCGGCGAACTCGATCGCGCCACCGGCGGTGGTTTCGTGCGCGGCTCGGCGCTGCTGGTCGGCGGCGACCCAGGCATCGGCAAGTCGACCCTGCTCACCCAGGCGGCCGCGGCACTGGCGTCAAAAGGACACCGCATCGTCTATGTCTCGGGCGAAGAGGCGGTCGCGCAGATCAGGCTGCGGGCGCAGCGGCTTGGCGTCGCCTCCTCTCCGGTGGAACTTGCCGCCGAGACCAATGTCGAGGACATCCTGGCGACGATCGCCGACGGCAAGCGGCCTGATCTCGTCATCCTGGATTCGATCCAGACGCTGTGGACCGACCTTGCCGATTCGGCGCCGGGCACCGTTACCCAGGTGCGCGCCGCCGCCCAGGCGATGATCCGCTACGCGAAATCCACGGGTGCTGCGATCGTGCTGGTCGGCCATGTCACCAAGGAAGGCCAGATCGCCGGGCCGCGTGTCGTCGAGCATATGGTCGACGCCGTGCTCTACTTCGAAGGCGAAGGCGGCCACCATTACCGCATCCTGCGCACGGTGAAGAACCGTTTTGGCCCGACCGACGAGATCGGCGTCTTCGAAATGTCGGACAAGGGCCTGCGCGAGGTCGCCAATCCGTCCGAGCTTTTCCTTGGCGAGCGCCATGCAAAATCGCCCGGGGCCGCGGTTTTCGCCGGCATGGAGGGGACAAGGCCGGTGCTGGTCGAGATCCAGGCACTGGTCGCACCCTCCTCGCTCGGCACGCCGCGCCGCGCCGTCGTCGGCTGGGACGGCGCCCGGCTGTCGATGATCCTGGCGGTTCTCGAAGCCCATTGCGGCGTGCGATTCGGCAGCCACGATGTCTATCTCAATGTCGCCGGAGGCTACCGGATTTCGGAGCCCGCGGCCGATCTGGCAGTGGCGGACGCCCTGGTTTCCGCTCTCACCGGT
>NZ_RZTE01000056.1:0-32046 GCF_003997415.1 Mesorhizobium sp. M7A.F.Ca.MR.245.00.0.0
CCTCTTTCTCCCCGTCACTATACGGGGAGAAATGCCCGGCAGGGCAATGAGGGGCAGCACAAGCCTCACTTTCATATTCGCCAAGGCGTCTTACGGCGCCTTGACCTCCATCATGCCGGTGGCGGTGCGGGCCGAATATTGCGGCCGGTACATGTCCTCCACCGTTGCCGCCGGGTGCGCATAGGTACCAGGCGTCACCGCGCGCACGACATAGGCGAGCGTCAGATTGTGGTCATGATCGCCGTCGGCCGGGTTGAACGCCGCGACGAAACGGTCGTCGCGGAATTCGAGATGCGCGGCATCGGTCTGCGCCAGCCACGAGAAGTTCGTCAACTGGGCGCTGGAGACCAGGCCGGGATTGTCGATCTCGAAGCCGGCCGGCAACAGGTCGGTGACCAGCAGGCGCGACGGCCATTTGTTCTGCTCGTTGACCTTGAGCACGACGACATAGCGTTCGTTCTGCGTCGCCTCGGTGACATTGGCCTCGGTGCCGTCGAGCTTGTAGTAGGTGCGGTTGATGGTGAAGCCGTCGCCGCCGGCCGGCAAGGGCTGGACCGGCGACGCCACGGTGGTGACGACGGCCTGCAGCGGGGTCTTGCCGGTGTTGGCGATGGTCAGCGGGCTGTCGGCCAGGTCAGAGCCTTCCACCTGGTTGGAGTAGCCGCCGGAATGCGCCGCGCCATTGACGGCCAGCATGATCGTATCATTGCCCTCCTTCAGCGCGCGGGCCGCCAGCAGCATCCAGGATTCGTCCTGGGTGGTGGTCCAGCGGGCTTCCGCGCGTTCCCTGGTCACCAGCTTGATCAGTTCCGGCACGATGGTCGGCACCGGCTTCGATTCCGCCGCCAGCGCCAGCATCGCCGCGCCATCACGCAGCCGCGAACCGTAGTCGGAGCGGTAGTAGTCGTAGTCGGTGGTGGACTTTGCCAACTGCAAGGCGGTCTTGAAGGTGGCTTCGGCGCGCGGTGTATCGCCGTAGAGCGCCAGGCTTGCCGCCAGCTGGGCAACGGCCATCGGGCTTGAGAAAGCTTCGAGTTGGGTATCCGCATAGTAGCGCAGGTCGCCGATCGAGGCCTTCTTGTTGCGGGCCAGAACGTAGAGGGCGTAGGCGATCTCGCTGCCACGGTCCTGCACGCTCTGGTCGTAGCCGAGCGAGTTCTGCAAATTGCTCAGCGCCTGGTTCATGGCCAGGCTCGGCACGTCGTATTTCTGCTCGCGCGCCCTGGTCAGGAAGTCGGTGACATAGGAATCAAGCCACAGATCGCCAGAGCCCGGACCCCACAGGCCGAAGCTGCCGCCCGAGGCCTGATAGCTCAGAACCTTATAGATGGCGTCCTGGATGCGGCCATGGATATCGGGATCGCTGGCCATGCCGACGCCGGAAGCCAACTCATTGACGTAGAGAAGCGGCATGGCGCGGCTGGTGGTCTGCTCGGCGCAACCATAGGGGTAGCGGTCGAGCGTCATCAGCAGCGACGGCACGTCGAAGGCGGCAGCCTGCGAAACGCCGACACTGACGGAGGCGCCGTTGAGCAGGCTGGCTGCCAGCAGTTCCTTGTCGACCCGCAGCGCGCCGCCATTGCCCTTGAGGTCGACCACCAGCCGCGTGGTCACCGGCAATTGCGCCGGGCGCACCGGCACATAGAGCGTCTGCTCGACCTTGGTGCCGTCGGCATGGGCAAGCTTGATGGTGAGCGAGGCATTGCCGGCCGTCTGAGCGATCAGCGGCACGGTCAGCGTCTGGCGCTTGCCCTGGGCGAGCGTCAGCTTCTGGGGCAGGGGCTTGTCGCCGGTCGACAGGTCACCCGTCGTTTCGATCGAGAACGCATAGTCGCCGGCCGGACCATCGGTGTCGGCGACGTCGAGGCGCATGACGGCGGCGTCACCAGGCGCCAGGAAGCGTGGCAGGCCAGCGGTGATCACGATGGGATCGCGCACGATGACATCGGACTGGGCGTGGCCGACCGCATCCTTGGTCCAGGCGACGGCCATGACGCGCACGGTGCCGTTGAACTGCGGGATGTCGAAGTCGACCCGCGCCTTGCCGTCGGCATCGAGTTCGGCGATGCCGGAGAAGAAGGCGACCAGTTTTTCGGTCGGCGGGTTGCCTTGCGCCTGCATGTTGGCGCCGTCGCCGCCGGTCCTGAGCTTGCCGGTGTTGCCGAGCGAGCCGTCGATCAGGCGGCCGTATATGTCGCGGATTTCCATGCCCAGCATGCGCTGGCCGAAGAACCAGTTCTCCGGATCCGGGGCCTTGTAGTTGGTCAGGTTGAGGATGCCGACATCGACGGCGGCAACCATGACGTAGGCATTGCTTCCCGGCTGCACGCCGGCGACCGAAACCGGGATCGACAGCTGCTGGCGCGGCATGGTCTTGTCCGGCGGCGTCAAGGTGATGGCGAGCTTTTTCGAGCCCGGATCGACCTTCAGCCATTTCACGCCGATGGCGCGGGCCGGCATGCGCGTTTCCTGCGCATCGCCCGGCCGGAAGAGGGTTGCCGTGACATAGGCACCGGCACCCCAATCGTCGCCGACCGGTATGTCGACCGTGCTGCCGCCGGCCGGCACGGATGCCGTGACGGTCTTCAACAGTTTGTCGGAACCGATGTTGATGAGAAGTTCGCCGGCAAAGTGCGGCGAGACTTTCAGCCTGGCCACTTCGCCGGCGGCATAATTGTCCTTGTCGAGGGCGATTTCGAGGCCGTCAGGCGTTTCGGTGGTGGTCGAGGAGACATACCAGCCGGCATCGAACTCGTAGCTTGTCGCCGGTCCCTCGGGATCCGATGTCTCGACCTCGAGGCGGTACTGACCCCAATCGACCGGCACGGAGACCGTCGCGCCGCCGTCGGCGCTAAGGTCGACCTGGCCGTTGGCGATCGACTTGGTGAAGGTGACCGGCTCGTAGTTCCAGGAATTGTTGGAGCGGTACCACTGGTAATTGCGTTCGACCTTGACCAGCGTCCACTGCGCGCCTTTCAGCGCCTCGCGCTTGCCGTCGGGATCGACGGCGATCAGGCTGAACTTGGCGGTGCCGCCCTGCGGCACTTCATTGTCGGCGAAATCCGGACGGATGCCGATCATATGGCCTTGCGGGCGGATGCCGATGTCGAGCGAACGCTCGATGGCGCGGCCGCCGGTTTCGCGCATCCTCACCGTCACCTTGGCGTCGACCAGCTTGGTGGTCGAGGGCAGTTGGTCGACGGAGACCGGGAAGGTCACCTTGCCGTTATCGCCGACCACCGGCAGATCGGCGAGGGGCGTGACCGTGGGTTCGGCCGACTGCTCGTCGGCGAGGCCGAAGGAAAAGCCCTGGAAGCGGTCCCAATCGCGCGACGTCGACAGCGTCAGTTCGCCTTCCAGCGCCAGGCCCGCCGCCGGCGCGCCATAGAGGAAGCGGCCGTCAATGTCGATGTTGGCGGTTTCGCCCTGGGCGATCTCCTGCTTGTCGGCCTTCATGTCGAATTCGATGCGATCCGGCACGAAATCTTCGACCAGGAACATCTGGCTGGCCACTGCCGGCTGCTTGGGATCGGTGTATATCGACACCGACCAGGTGCCTCGCATGGCGTTGGGTTCGAGCGGCAGGTCGACGGCATGGCCACCGGCCGAAGCGCCGTCACTGACGATGCGGCGGCTTTCGACACCGTCGGGGCGCGAGAAGACGAAGGTCAGCGGCAGGTTCTCGACCGCCTTGGCGGCGCCGTCGCGGGCAAGGGCCGCGACATGGACATCCTCGCCGGCACGGTAGATGCCGCGTTCGGTCCAGGCATAGACGTCCAGGGCTCCTGGCGCCGCGCGCCCGGTGACGCCGCGGTCGGACAGGTCGAAGCCGGCCCGGCCCATGTCGAGGAAGACGAAGTCATTGTCGCCCTGCTTGGCCATCAGCACGGCCGGCACCATGCCGCCGTCGCCGCGCGTCAGGCCGGGGTTGAAGACGGCATGTCCGTCGGCATCCGACGTCGCCGTGCCGAGAACCTCATTGTTCCTGGCAACCAGCGTCAGTTCGGCGCCGGCGATCGGCTTGGCGCTGCCCAGCGAACGGGCAAAGACATTCAACCCATCCTGGCCGGTATAGGTCGACAGGCCGATGTCGGAGACGACGAACCATTGCGTGGCCATCGAATTGTAGTTGTCGCTCTTGTCGTTGACGGCCTGGGCGGTCAGCACATAGACGCCGGGCTTGCGCTGCGGCACCGCCTCGTCAACCGGGAAGGAGGTGGTGACCTCCTTGTTGAGATCATTGGCGATGTCGAGCTGGCCTTGCCAGACCGGCGCGCCCATCTGCTCGGAAATGTTGGAGATGTCGTAGCCGTCGAGCTGGTGCAGGAACTGGTAGCCCGACAGAAGCTGGGCCAGCGAACGATCGCCGACGCGGTAGAGCTTCATTTCGGCGGCGTTCATGTTGACGGTGACGATCGGAATGCCACGGCGCGCGCCGGCCGGCAGCACGAAGCTGTCACCGGTGAAGCGGGCCGACGGTGCGCGGTCCTGCACATAGATCGACAGCACCACGGGGGCCGCGGTCACTTCGCCGATTGCCGCCGGCAGGCCGGCGCGGAAGGTGACGTCGTAATGCTGACCATGCTCCAGCCCTTCGACGCAGATTTGCTTGTCCTTGGCCTCGACGCCCTTGGGTGGCGCGTTGTCGACGGTGACGAATTGCGCGTAGTCGACGCCGGTCTTGACCAGATCCTCGGAGAATTGCGCGCAGATGCGCGGCGCGCTGGTGTCGGCGTCGATGGTGTGATCGACAACGCGGAAACCCTTGCGGGCCTTGAGATCGGCATAGTCGGCCTGGACCGCCGGCGAAGGGTTCAGCGCAAGGCTGGCCTCATAGGCCTGCAGCGCCGGCCGGTAGAGATCGCGCTTGTCGAGCCCGTTGCCGAGCAGCGCCAGCACTTCGGCGCGCGTCTTGGTGGTGCGCAGCAATTTATAGGCATTGAAAGCGGCCGACGTGCCGTTCGCCGGCAAAGTGGAGGCTTCGGAGGTGCTGGCGGCGGGCTGAACGGCCAGCGTTTCACGCGCCAGGTTGAGCCAGAGCTGGCCATCATCGGGCAGCACCGAGACCGCGGCCTCGTATTTCAGCATGGCGGAGCGGTGATCCCCGGTCAGCACGGCCTGTTCGGCGGCGTTCAGCAAGGCAGCCATGCCTTCGGTCGGCTTGTCATAGGCCGGGCCGAGCAGCTTGTTGCGGTATTGCTGGGCCTGATCGGCCATCCAGTTGGGGAAGAAAGCGAGTTCCGGCGGCGCGCCGATATCAGGATCGCCATCGATGTTGACGACCTTGCCCGCGACCGCGCCGTTGAAGGTTTTCAGCTGGTTGTAGTCGGATTTGAGGAAGCACCATTTGGCTTTTTTGTTGTAGGTGAAGGCGCGGCAGGCCGGGTCTCCCAGGCATGTCGTCTTGCACTGGTCGATTGTCACATTCTGGTCGGACCTGAGATCAAAGCCGAAATAATCGGAATTGTCCGTTGTCGCGATCCGCCGGGCCTCGGCCGCTTGCGCGGCGCTGCTCCAGGCCAGGACATTGGCCCAGGCGAAAAACAGAAGAATCAGGATAGACAGACCACGAGCCGCGCGCATTGCCATAACACCCCTCCAGACACAGCTGACGTCCGGGCATGATCAAGCTTCAGTCAGGCTTGTCAACACGAGGACGCGGCAGGGTTCCGCCTGCCAACGGTTTCCTTTCCGGCCGATGACCGGTAGTACCTCCATAGGACAGGGGATCACGCTTTCTTGCGGCGACGCAAAAGGTGTGAATTCCAAGCCCGCCCTATTTCAGACAATTGGATTGTGGCCCCTTTACGAGCGCTTCAGAACTTCATTCCAATTTTAGTTTTGTAATCTAGGTTGTCTTAATGCCGGCGCATGAAGAGCAGATGTCAGGAGGTCGCGCGCCAGGGCGTGCGCTTCCGCGCGCCCTGCTGCTGGCCGTGATGTGCTCGACCGTGCTCGTCGCCGAATCGCGGCCGGCGGCCGCTTTCGAGCTTTTCGGCATCAAGCTGTGGGGGTCGTCCAGCGACGAGGATGCCGATATCGTCGATCCCCTGCGCTACGCCGTTACCATTTCCGCCCCCGACGCCGACAAGGATCTGGTCAAGAAGCTCGAAAATGCCTCGGCGCTGAAGAGTGACGAGGAGCGTCCGGTTTCCGGCTCGCTCGGGCTGATGGCCAAGGCGCGCAGCGACCGCGAACAGCTTGTCGCCGCGCTCTATGCCGATGCCCGCTACGAAGGCGTCGTCACCGTCACCATCGACGGCAAGCCGCTCGACGATTTGCCGCCGGATGCCGAATTCAAGGGGCCGCAGCCGGTTCCCGTGGTGATCGACATCGCCAGCGGGCCGAAATTCACCTTGGGCAATATCCACCTCGAGGGCGACGCAGCGGGGCTGATGAGCGCCGATTACGGCTTGATATCAGGCGGCGATGCGGGATCCGGCGCTGTGCTCAAGGCCGAGGCGCTGATCGTGCGGACGCTGAAGGAGCAAGGCAGGCCGCTGGCAGAGGTGACGGACCGGCAGATCGTCGCCGACCACGCTACTTCGACGCTGGACGTGACGCTGACGGTCGCCGCTGGGCCGGTCGCCGGCTATGGCGACACAACGGTGGAAGGCACCGAAAAGGTCGACCGCGACTTCACCGAATACATGACCGGCCTCAAGCGCGGCCGGCAGTACTCGCCGCAAGAGATCGATGACGCGCGCGACCGGCTGCTGGCGCTCGAGGTCTTCAACAGCGTGACGTTCAAGGAAGCCGACACACTCGATGCCGACGGCAACATTCCGATCGGCGTCCAGGTCAGCGAGCGCAAGCCACGCTATTTCGGCGTCGGCGGCACCTTCTCCAACACCGAGGGGCTGGGCCTGGAAGGTTATTGGGGCCACCGAAATTTGTTCGGCCGAGCCGAGAAGCTGCGCATCGACGGCAAGATCAGTGGCATCGGCAGCAATGATCTCGGCGAGCTCAACTACAATGCCGGCATCATGTTCGAAAAGCCGGGCGTGATCGGGCCGGCATCGAAGTTCTTCGCCGGCGTCAAGACGGTACTCGAACATCCTGACGCCTATGACCATTTCTCGGTCAAGGGCAGCACCGGGCTGTCCTACGAGCTGACCAAGAAGCAGACGGTTTCCGCCGAGGTGGCGCTCGATTATTCCCGCATCCACGACGCTTTCGGCAAGCACAAATACCTGATCGCCAGCATTCCGCTGCAATATGTCTATGACAACCGGGACAACCGGCTGAACCCGACAAGCGGCTTCCGGGTGCTGGCCTATGCCGAGCCCAGCTACGACATTTTGAGCGGTGCGGCGTTCCTGAAGCTGAGGGGCGAAGGGTCGGCCTATCAGTCGCTGGATTCGGCTTCGAAGTTCGTGCTGGCCGAACGTGTCGCCATCGGTTCGATCGTCGGCACCAGCCTCGAACATGTGCCAGCCGACCGGCGCTTTTATTCCGGGGGCGGCGGTTCGGTGCGCGGCTATGCCTATCAGGGCATCGGACCCAAGGACTTCACCGGCCAGCCGATCGGCGGCCTGTCCTTCTTCGAAACCTCGGTCGAGATGCGCATCGCCATCACCGATACGATCGGCATCGTGCCGTTCGTCGACGCCGGCACCGTATCGACCAAATCAGCTCCCGATTTCTCCGATGTCAAGGTCGGCGCCGGCGTCGGGCTGCGCTATGTCACGCCGTTCGGGCCACTGCGCATCGATGCCGCCGTGCCGCTCAACCGTGATCCGGGTGACCCGCATTTCGGCATCTATGCCGGCATCGGACAGGCATTCTGAGCGATGAAAACAGTCTGGCGCATCCTCCGCATTGTTTTCTACACGCTGCTGATCGTGGTCGCTGGCGCCATCGGGGCGCTCGTGGTGCTGACCAAGACCGAGCGCGGCCGCGACAATCTCGCCGGCATCATTTCGCGGCTGGCTTCGAACGATGACCGCAAGATCACGGTCAGCGGCATAGACGGCATCTGGTCCGGAGCGCTCAGCGTCGACCATGTCGTGCTGGAGGACCGCGAGGGCGCCTGGCTGGTGGCGCGCAAGGTCGCCGTCGACTGGTCGCCGCTGGCGCTGCTGTCGAAAAACTTCAGCGCCGACCGTATCGCTGCCGAGCGTATTGAGCTGGCGCGATTGCCGGTGGCCAGCACGCAGCCAGCGCCGAGCGGGGGCACGACGACGCTGCCGGTTTCCATCGACATCAAGCAGATCGACCTGCCCGAGATCGCGCTTGGCCAGCAACTGGCCGGCAGCGGCATCGCCGAGCTTGCGGCCAAGGGATCGGTCAAGGCCGATGCCGCGCCACTGGCGGTCGAGACGGTGCTCAACATCACCCGTCATGACGGCAAGCAAGGGAATGTCGACGCCAAGATCCACTTTGCGCCGGCGGACAACCGGCTCGATCTCGACCTCAAGGCCTCGGAGCCCGCAGGCGGCATCATCGCCAACCTGCTCAAGCTGCCCGACACGCCGCCGGTCGACATAAATGTCTCGGGCACGGGGCCACTCGCCAATTGGAACGGCATCGGCACGTTCTCGGTCGACGGCAAGATCGTCACCCAGCTGACGGGTCGCCACCAACTGACCGACAAGGGCAATCATATCGAGGCCAAGGGCGACGGCGATTTCGCTCGCTTCCTGCCTGAGAATCTCAAGCCGCTGTTTGCCGGCAAGACCAGTTTCGACATTGCCGGCACCGCCACATCGGCCGGTGGCGTCAGTGTCGACCGCGCCAACATCGACAGCGATGCGGTCCACGGCACCGCGACCGGCATTGTCGATCCTGCCGGCGCCAGCGACCTCTCGGTCGAACTCGCCGCCAAGGGGCCGCCCGTGGTGATCAGCGTCGGCAGCAAGGCGCAGCCGATCACGCTGGCGATCAGCAATGCCACCGCCCGGGCCTTCGGCGACGGCAAGGCGCCGATCATCGACGTCGGCGCCTCCTTCGTCTCCATCGTCGCCGGCGGCACGCGGCTGGACGACCTGGCGGCCCAGATCCATTCCGACGGTTTTGATATCCAGAACCGCGCCGGGCCGGTCACCGTCAAGCTGGAGGCGGGCGGCCTCAACACCGACGTGGCGACGCTGGCGCCGCTGATCACCGGCAAGATCGATGTCGATCTGGCCGGGTCGGTCAGCAAGGACGCCATTGCCATCGACCAGGGCACGCTGCGTTCCGACGCGCTCAACGCTTCGCTGACCGCGACGGTGGCGCTTGCCGACCTGTCGATGCAGCTCAAGATGAACGCGGATGCCGTGGCGACGGCCTTTCCGCCGCAGATCGCCTCGGTGCTCGGCGCTAGGGTGAAATTCTCGGCCAGCGCGGCCCGCGATCCGCAGGGATCCTTCGCCGCCAATTCGATCGAATTCACCTCCGGCACGCTCAGCGCCGCCGGCACGGCCAGCATGCAAGGCACCGACATCCAGGCCGACATCAAGGGCAAACTGGGCGACGTCTCGGTGCTGTCGCCGACGGTCGGCGTGCCGGTTGCCGGCGGTATCGACTTCGCGCTGTCGGCAAGCGGCGCTATGACGGCGCCGGATTTCACTGTTACCGCCGATAGCGATAGCCTGACGGCATCGGGCCGCACGGTGAAGAGCATCAAGCTGACGGCTAGCGGCAAGGCCGATATCACTAGTCCCGCCGCCAATGTCTCGCTGACCGGCTCCGTCGACGACCAGCCGCTCGACATCAAAGCAGCGCTGGTGACGAGCGAAGGCAAGCGTTCGATCAATGGTTTTCTGGTCTCGCTCGGCGACAACAAGGTCTCGGGTGATCTCGCGCTCGACGACAAATTCATGCCGCTCGGCACGCTGACGCTCGATGCACCTGCCATCGACCAGCTGGCCGCACTTGCCGGCCAGGCGATAACGGGAGACATCGACGGAACCATCCGCTTCGCGGGGGATGGCGACGCGCCCTCCGTTGCGATCGATGCGAAGAGCACATCGATCGCGCGCGGCGAGGTGATGGCCAAGGCCATCACCGTCAATGCACTGATCGCCAATTATCTCAAGGCGCCTGCGATATCAGGTACGATCAAGGCCGACAGCGTCACCTCCGGGACCACGGAAATCGGCGGCATCGGCGTCGACCTGAAGCGTGATGGCGACTGGACCAATTTTACCGGCGGCGCCACCATAGCGGGCATTCCGGCGACCGCTGCCGGCCGGGTGAAGATCGCCGACGGCACGACGAGCATCGAGATTGCCTCCGGCGAGGCGACGGTTCGCGGCATCAAGGCGGCAATCGCCCAGGCGTCGACACTAAGCATCGCCAACGGCACGACCAGCATCGAAAGGCTGGCGCTCGATGTCGGCGGCGGCTCGGTGACCTTGTCCGGGACAGCTGGCCAGACGCTCGACCTCGCGGCGCAATTTTCGGCACTGCCCGCGGCGCTCGCCAATGGATTTTCGCCCGGCCTCGATGCTGTGGGCACGCTCAGCGGCACGGCTGGTTTGACCGGACCGCCGGCCGCTCCCGACGTCCGCTTCAATGCGCAACTGGCCGGTATCGAAACCAGCCAGACCCGGCAGGCCGGGCTCGGACCGCTCGCCGTCGATGCGGCCGGCAGCTACACGATTGCCGGCGGCGTGGTGCTCGATCAGGTGACGCTGACCGGCGACAAGGTTTCCGGCAAGGCAACCGGCACCCTCAACCCGAACGGCGCCAGCGATTTTGTGCTCGATCTCATCTCATCCGGCCCCAGCCTGCCCCTGACTGTCGGCAGCGCCGAGAGCCCGGTCAAGATCGAGATCCAGTCCTTGTCGGCAAAGGTGGCGGGCGAAGAGCACGCGGGCCCGCCTGGATGTCTCGGCGATCCTGCCCTCGATCGTCACCAGCCCGGCGAGGGTGGAGGGGCTTGCCCTGGCGTTGCATTCGGATGCGTTCGATCTCAAGAACCGTGCAGGGCCGGTTTCCGGCACGGTGTCGGTGGACAAGGTCGGTCTCAACAATCCGGTGATCGCGCCGCTGATCGCCGGCAAGGTCACGGCAGCCGTCAGCGGCCGTCTGACGGCCGACCTGTTTGCCATCGACAGCGGCTCGCTCAAAAGCGATGCATTGAACAGCCAGGTCGCCGGCCAGGTATCGCTGCGAGACGGTGCCATCGACCTCAACCTGAAGGCGGATGCCCCATCGTCGGCCTTGCCGGCGGCGGCGCGCGGCATGCTTGGCGAACGCGCTGAGATCAGCGCCACGCTGAGGCGCGATCCCAAGGGCAGCATCAACATAGGCGGATTGAAGTTGACCTCGGGTGCGCTGACCGCCGACGGGCAAGCCAGCCTTGCCGACAACAAGGTGGCCGCCGACATCAAGGGCGCGCTGAGCGACATCTCGCTGCTGTCGAAGGATGCCAAGGGCGCCATCGCCTTTGCGTTGAACGCACAGGGGCCGGCCACTGCGCCGGATCTGTCACTGACGATCGACAGCGACCGTCTTCTCGTGGCGGCGCGAGAGATCACCGGGTTGAAGCTGACCGCCACCGGCAAGGCCGATGCCGCCAGCCCGGCGGCCAACGTGCGCCTGACCGGCAATGTCGCCGGCCAGGCGCTGCAAGGCAGCGCGGTGCTGGCGACGGCGGACGGCAGGAGCGCCATCAACGGCCTGCTGCTGTCGCTCGGCGAGAACAGGATTTCAGGCGATCTGGCACTGGACGAGAAGTTCGTGCCGGTCGGCACCATTGCGCTCGACCTGCCCGATATCGGCCCGCTGGCGGCACTTGCCCTGGAAAAGGCCGAAGGCGACGTGCGCGGCACGATCGCCTTTTCGAAGAACGGCACCGCGCCGCAGGTCGCCATCAAGGCGGCGACAGCGTCGATCACGCGCGGCGACCTGCAGGCGAAAGCCGTCTCGATCGATGCGCTGGTCGCCAACTATCTGGCGGCGCCCGTGATCTCCGGAAAGATCCGCGCCAACACCGTCATTTCGGGCGGTACCGTGATCAGCGGCATCGATGTCGATTTGAAGCGCGACGGCGACTGGACCGGTTTCTCCGGCGGCGCAACCGTCAAGGGCATTCCGGCACAGGCCGCCGGCCGCGTGAAAGTGGCCAACGGCACGACGACCATCGAGCTTGCCTCCGGCCAGGCGACCGTCCAGGGCATCAAGGCGGCCATTGCCCAGGCCTCGACCGTCAGCATAGCCAATGGCACGACGACGTTGGACAGGCTGGTGCTCAACCTTGGCGGTGGCACGGCGACGGTGACCGGCAAGGTCGGCACGGCGCTCGACATCAATGCGACGCTGGCGCGGGTGCCGATGTCGCTCGCCAACAGTTTTTCGCCGGGCCTCGACGCCGCCGGCTCGATTTCGGGCACGGTCAAGGTGACGGGCGCGCCGGCAAATCCCGCCATTGCCTTCAATCTCGACGCGGCGGGCGTGCAGACCTCGCAGACCCGCGGTGCCGGTGTCGGTGCGGTGAGTGTTTCCTCGTCGGGCACCTTCGGCGCCAACAAGCTGACCTTCAATGCCAATGTCAGCGATGGAGCCGGCCTTGGCGTCAAGGGCGGCGGCAGCGTGACGACGGCCGGGACGCCGGCGCTGGTGCTCGACTTCGATGGCGTCGTGCCGTTCGGCCTGCTCAGCCAGAAGCTTGCCGCGCAGGGCCTGTCGCTGTCTGGAACCGCCAATGTCAACGTGCAGGTGCGCGGTCCCGCGACATCGCCCGTCATCGGCGGCAGCGTCAGCACCTCGGGTGCGCGCCTTGTCGATGCGCGCTCCGGCCTCGCCGTCAACGATCTCGCCGCCGATGTCTCGATTGCCGGCGGCGTCGCCAGGATCAACCGGTTGACCGGAACGCTGTCGACGCGCGGCAGCCTGTCGGCCAGCGGCACGGTCGGCATCAACCCGGCGCAGGGTTTTCCGGCCGATTTGTCGATCAAGCTGGTCGACGGCCGCTATACGGACGGAAGGGTGGTGACCGCCAATCTCGGCGGCGACCTGACGATCAAGGGACCGCTGACCTCCGCACCGGTCATTGCCGGCACCGTCAATCTCGCCAAGACGGTGATCACCGTTCCGGACAAATTGCCGGGCTCGCTGGCGGCGCTCGACGTCAAGCACAAGAACGCGCCAGGTGCGGTAAAGGCGCAGGACAAGGCGCTGCGGCCGCCGACGACCAGCGGCAAGGGCGGCGGTAGCGGCCTTGCACTCGATGTCACGGTCAACGCGCCGAACCAGATCTTCATCCAGGGCAGGGGCGTCGATGCCGAACTTGGCGGCTCGCTGAAGCTGACCGGCCCGGCCTCGTCGCCGCAAGCGGTCGGCACCTTCACCCTGCAGCGCGGACGGCTGTCGATTCTCGGCAAGCGGCTGACCTTCACCGAAGGCACGGTCGGATTTTCCGGCTCGCTGGTGCCCTATCTCAATTTGACGGCGACCACGACGACGACCGGCGCCACCGTCACCATCGTGGTGTCGGGCGAGGCGACCAATCCGAAGTTCACCTTCTCCTCCGTGCCGGCGCTGCCCGAGGACGAGGTGCTGGCGCAATTGATCTTCGGGCGCTCGATGTCGAACCTGTCGCCGCTGCAGATCGCCCAGTTGGCCGAGGCCGCCGGGCAACTGGCCGGCGTCGGCGGCTCGACGTCGCTGCTGGAAAACCTGCGCAGCGCCATTGGTGTCGACGACCTCGACGTCACCACCGACGACCAGGGCGGCACGGCGGTTTCGGCGGGCAAATACCTCAACGACCGCACCTATGTCACGATCCAGAAAGGCGACAAGCCGGGCTCGGGCAAGGCTACGATCGACCTCAATGTCGGGCGCGGCGTCAAGCTGCGCGGCGAGGCCAACGATGCCGGCGAAGCCAAGGGCGGCATCTTCTACGAGAAGGAATACTGATAGTTCGGCAGGACTTTTGGCCTCATGATGGATCGATTCTGGCGCTGTCCGGGCTGGAGTAAATGTCTCAGTTTAATCGACTACCGAGATTCCAGAAGAATCCGTCGGACAGTAGCAAATTTGCGCCAAGACTGTCGTTATCACGCGAACCGCTCCCCTTTCAAAGTTGCACATTCCCTAACATGTTCTCAATCCACGCCGTCTTTGACATCATGGCCTGGATGCGGAATGTTAAAAGGCGGAAAGCCAACAATGGGAGTTAAGTCATGACAATTTATAAGAGTAATGGCGATCGCGTTCCGGATCACATCCTGGCCATGGCCGAAGAAGCCAAGGCAGGCAAGGTGGATCGCCGCGAATTCCTGGCCATGGCCAGCGTCTTCGGTGCATCGACGGCAATGGCTTACGGCTTGCTCGGCCTCGCCGATCCGACGCCGGCGAAGGCCGAAGAGGTAAAGGGCAAGAAGGGCGGCACGCTGAAGATCGCCCAGTGGATTAAGGATCCCAAGGACCCGCGCAAGGCCGACTGGTCGGAAATCGCCAATGCCGAGCGCCAGGCGCTCGAGCCGTTGGTCAAGTACACGTCCGAATACACGTTCCGCCCTTATCTGCTGGAAAGCTGGGACGTCAACGACGATGCCACGCAGTACACGCTGCATGTGCGCAAGGGCGTCACCTGGTCGAATGGCGATGCCTTCACCTCCGCCGACGTCGTCTTCAACCTGAAGCGTTGGGCCGACAAGAAAGCCGAAGGCAATTCCATGCCAGGCCGTCTTGGCTCGCTGGTCAAGGACGACAAGCTCGACGAAAGCGCCGTGACCATGCCGGACGACCACACGGTCGTGCTGAAGCTCACCAAGCCGGACATCGCGCTGATTCCGAACATGTGCGACTATCCCGGCCTCATCGTCCACAAGACCTTCGATGAGAAGGGCGGCGACTTCAAGGCCTGCCCGATCGGCACCGGTCCGTTCGAACTCGTCTCCTACGATGTCGGTCAGAAGGTGGTCTACAAGCGCCGCACCGACGACAAGTGGTGGGACGGCGAAGTGTTCCTCGACGGCCTGGAATTCATCGACTACGGCACCGATCCGGCGGCCATGGTCAGCGCTTTCGAAGCCGGCGAAGTGCACACCAATTTCGAGACTTCGGCCGACTACGTGTCGATCCTCGACGGCATGGACCTGGTGAAGTCGGAAATCGTCACCGCGTCGACCATCGTCTGCCGCACCAACGTCAACAACAAGCCCTATGGCGACCAGAAGGTGCGCAACGCGCTGCAGCTTGCGGTCGACAACAATGTCGTCTTGCAGCTCGGCTACGGCAATGCCGGTTCGGTCGCCGAAAACCACCATGTCTGCTCGATCCATCCGGAATATTACGAGCTGCCCAAGGTTGCCCGTGATCCGGCCAAGGCAAAGGCGCTGATGGCGGAAGCCGGCCAGGCCGACTTCGAACACGAGCTGATCACCGTCGATGAAGACTGGCACAAGAATACCGGCGATGCGATCGCCGCCCAGCTGCGCGACGCCGGCATCAAGGTGAAGCGCACCGTTCTGCCGGGTTCGACGTTCTGGAACGACTGGACGAAGTATCCGCTGTCGATGACCAACTGGAACATGCGCCCGCTCGGCGTCCAGGTTCTGGCCATCGCCTATCGCACCGGCGAGGCCTGGAACGAGGCCGGCTGGTCGAATCCGGACTGGGACGCCAAGCTCAATGCGGCGCTCGCCGTTGCCGACGCCGCCAAGCGCAAGGAAATGATGAAGGACATCGAGCAGATCCTGCAGGATTCCGGCATCATGATCCAGCCGTACTGGCGCAAGCTCTACAGCCACTCGGTCAAGGCGGTGCAGAACTACAAGATGCACCCGACCTTCGAACGCGACTACGGCAAGGTCTGGCTCGAGCAGGCTTGATCGCATCGACATGGGGGAAGGGGATCGCTCCCTTCCTCGCTCTTCGCATCGTCCGTCCCTGCTGGTCCGCACTTTCTCAAAAAAGTTGCGGACTCGCGGGCAAGGCCATGCAACAAAAACAGGGTTGATCGCATCCGAAGGCCTGTTTGACAGCCAGCCCCGCCGGTTACGGCAGGGTTGGCTTTCATAGCCGGCTCAAACCCCAACCCATCGGCAGGGGGCCGCCATGCTTTCCTTCGTTATCAGGCGTCTTGGCACCATGGCATTGACGATGCTGTGCCTGACCATGGTCGTCTTCTTCCTGATCAACCTCGAACCCAATCTGAAGAAGCTGGCGATCAGCCAGACCGAAATGCATACGTCGGCCGAGCAGCTCGAGAGCTGGCTGGTCAACCATGGCTACCGGCAGAACTTCTTCGTCCGCTATGGGCAGTGGCTGGGCGTGGTGCCCAAGCAACCTGTTACAGACCCGGCGACCGGCAAGCCGGCGCAGCGTTTCTCCTTCTGCAACGATCCGCTCGTGCCGACCTTCGCCGGCGTTTTCCAGGGCGATTTCGGCTGCTCGACCAAGTTCAAGGCGACCGTCGCCTCAAAGCTGTTTCCAGCACTCGGCGCTACGGGCATCCTGATGTTCTGGGTGCTGGTGGTGATGGTGCCGATCTCGCTGCTGATCGGCATTCTGGCCGGCATGCGCGAGGGGTCGCGAACCGACCGGGTGCTGTCCGTGGCGTCGATCGCCTCGACGGCGACGCCTGAATATGTGTCGGGCGTCATCTTCACCGTCATCTTCGCCTCATGGCTAGGCTGGCTGAACGGCTCGGCGGCTTCGGCCAGCCAGGGCATCACCTTCTACAATTTCACTTTGCCGGTGATGACGCTGGCGATCTACGGCATCGGCTACATCGCCCGCATGACGCGTGCTTCGATGGTCGAAGTGATGACGCAGCAATATATCCGCACTGCCAGGCTGAAGGGTCTTTCCTTCGGCAGCGTCGTGGTCAAACATGCCTTGCGCAACGCGCTGATCGCACCGTTCACCGTCATCATGCTGCAGTTCCCCTGGCTGCTCACGGGCGTCGTCATCGTCGAGGTGATGTTCCGTTACCAGGGCTTCGGCTACACGCTGGTCGAGGCGGCCGGCAACAACGACATCGACCTTTTGCTCGGCTGCTCGCTGGTCTCGGTGTTCATCGTCCTGATCACGCAGCTCATTTCCGATGTCGGCTACGCGTTTCTCAATCCGCGTATCAGAGTTCAGTAGGGGGCGAAGCGGATGCCGGTTCAATACATCAGTGGCTTCACCATCGTTCTCGAAGTGCTGTCGCGCTTCTGGCCGGTCTGGATCGCGCTCGTCATCGTCATGGGCGCGAGCTTCGCCTACAAGAAGAAGCTGGCGCTCTACGGCCAGCTGTTCGACAGCGGCGTCGGCATCGTCGGCGTCGGCATCTGCCTGTTCTGGCTGTTCACGGCGATCTTCGCCGCGACCATTTCTCCCTTCGACCCGCTGGCCCAGATTCCCATCATGAAGGATGTGCTGCCGGGCGCCGTCGAACCGAAATCGGGGCTGACCTATCTGTTCGGCGGCGACAAGCTGGCGCGCGACGTGTTTTCGCGCATGGTCTATGGCAGCCAGATCGTGTTGATCATCGCGCCTGCGGCAACCGGCTTCGCGCTGATGGTCGGCATCACGCTCGGCCTGCCGGCCGGCTATTATGGCGGCAAGATCGACACCGTACTGTCCTTCCTGGCCAACCTCGTGCTGGCCTTCCCGGTCATCCTGCTGTTCTACCTTTTGGTGACGCCGGGCATCATGGACACGCCGATCCCCTATGGCATGGCCGGCGTCTTCTTCCTGTTCCCGATCATCTTCTTCAGCGTGCTGTTCTGGACCCGCTACAAGAACCGGCCCGACCGGCTCTACATCCTGCTCGGCATCACCCTGATCCTCGGCGGCTGGATCTATGCCGGCCTGGTCTTCGACGCCGATCCGCTGAAGATCGTGCATATCGATCCCAACCAGCTCAACATCTTCGTGGCCGTGGTGTTCGCCTCCAGCCCCGGCGTGTTCCGCATCGTGCGTGGCCTGGTGATGGACATCAAGACGCGTGACTATGTGGCGGCCGCGCAGACGCGCGGTGAATCACCCTGGTACATCATGTTGTGGGAGATCCTGCCCAATGCGCGCGGGCCACTGATCGTCGACGCCTGCCTGCGCATCGGCTACACCACCATCCTGCTCGGCACGCTCGGTTATTTCGGCCTTGGCCTGGCGCCGGAAAGTCCGGACTGGGGCACCGCGATCAAGGATGCCAGCCGCCTGCTGCGCTCCTTCATCCACCCGGCGCTGCCGCCGACGATCGCCCTGATGTCGTTCGTGCTGGGCTTGAACCTGCTCGCCGACTCGCTGCGCGAACAATCGATGAAAGACTGATCTCGGGTTTCGACCCGATGCGCCTGAGAGAAACAGGCCTAGAAAAACCAGGATTGGAGCGACCCATGAACGAGGCAGTTCGAGATCCCGCCACGCCAACCAATGGGCCGGCCAACGCGCCGATCATCGAGATCGAGAACCTGTCGATCTCCTTCTTCACCCGCAAGGGCGAGATCCCGGCGGTCATGGATTTCTCCTGCACCGTCATGCCGGGCGAGGCGATGGGCATCGTCGGCGAATCCGGCTGCGGCAAGTCGACCGTGTCGCTCGGCATCATGCGCGACCTCTCCAACATCGGGAAGATCGTCGGCGGCAAGATCAAGTTCCAGGGCAAGGACATGGGCGAGCTCTCCGACGAGGAGTTGCGCTCCATTCGCGGCAACAAGATCGCGATGATCTACCAGGAGCCGATGGCCAGCCTGAACCCGGCAATGAAAGTCGGGCAGCAGTTGATGGAAGTGCCGCTGATCCACGACAAGGTGTCGAAGGAAGAGGCCTATAAGCGCGCGATCGAAATGGTGCGCTCGGTCAAGCTGCCCGATCCCGAGCGCATGATGCGCTCCTATCCGCACCAGCTTTCGGGCGGCCAGCAGCAGCGTATCGTCATCGCCATGGCGCTGCTGTCGAAGCCGGCGCTGCTTTTGCTCGACGAACCGACGACGGCGCTCGACGTGACGGTGGAGGCCGGCATCGTCGACCTGGTCAAGGGGTTGGGCGAGAAGTTCGGCACGTCGATGATTTTCGTGTCGCACAATCTCGGCCTGATCCTCGAAACCTGCGACCGTATCACGGTGATGTATTCGGGCGAGGCGGTGGAGACCGGCAAGATCAAGGACGTGTTCGACCGGATGCGCCATCCCTATACGCAAGGGCTGTTCCGCTCGATCCCGCTGCCGGGCGCCGACAAGAACTCACGGCCGCTGATCTCGATTCCCGGCCAACTGCCGCTGCCGCACGAGCGGCCCAAGGGCTGCAATTTCGGCCCGCGCTGCCACCATTTCGTCGAGGGCGTCTGCAACGCCGCCGAAATCCCGATGATCGAGGTCGCTGGTCACGAAGGCCATTTCTCGCGCTGCGTGCGCTTCAATGAGATCGACTGGGAGGCGCTGCCGCCCGGCGCCAAGAAGGTCAATGAGCGCGTCGTGCCCGGTGCGCCGGTGCTCAAGATCGAGGACCTCAGAAAATACTACAGGGTCGGCGGCAACGAGGTGTTCGGCTCGAGCGAGGGCCGCGTCGTCAAGGCCAACGAGACGATCTCGTTCATGGCGCGCGAATCCGAGACGGTTGCCATCGTGGGCGAATCCGGCTGCGGAAAGTCGACGCTGGCCAAGGTGCTGCTCGGGCTGGAGACGGCAAGTGCCGGCACGGTGACGCTGGGCAACACGGAAATCCAGTCGACCGGCATCGAGAAACGGAGCGTCGACACGGTGTCGTCGATCCAGATGGTGTTCCAGAATCCGTTCGACACGCTCAATCCCAGCCATTCGGTCGGTTCGCAGATCATCCGCACGCTGGAGAAGTTCAACGTCGGCAAGACGGTTGCCGATCGCCGCAAGCGCATGCTGGAACTGCTCGACCTGGTGAAGCTGCCGCGGGCATTCGAAACCCGCAAGCCGCGCCAGCTATCGGGCGGCCAAAAGCAGCGCATCGGCGTGGCGCGCGCCTTTGCCGGTGACGCCAAGGTGGTGGTGGCCGACGAGCCGGTGTCGGCGCTCGACGTTTCGGTGCAGGCGGCGGTGACCGAACTGCTGATGGACATCCAGCGCAAGAACAAGACGACAATGCTGTTCATCAGCCATGATCTGTCGGTCGTGCGCTACATCGCCGACCGCGTCGTGGTCATGTATCTCGGCTATATTGTCGAGCAAGGCACGACCGACCAGATCTTCGCGCCGCCCTACCATCCCTATACCGAGGCACTGCTGTCGGCGATCCCGATCGCTGACACCAGCGTGGTCAAGCGGCACATCGTGCTGGAGGGCGACATTCCCTCGGCGATGAACCCACCGTCCGGCTGCCCGTTCCAGACCCGCTGCGGCTACAAGAAGCTGGTGCCTGATAATCTTTGCGAGACCAAGGTGCCACCGGTCAAGCATCTCGGCGGCGGCCATATGAGCCTGTGCTGGCTCTCCGACGACGTGCTGGCCAAGATGGAGCCGGTGATCAAGTTCGACAAGGAACACGCCGCGCACGAAGGCGTGCCGGATGACGCGCCGCACGGCGATGGCCCCGGTTTTGCTGGCACGCCGCCAAAACGTCCGCGCGGCAAGACGGGCAGCGCGGCAGCCGATGCGGTGGGGCAGGCTGCCGAGGAGGCCGAAGCCGTTTCGAAAGCCCGCCGTCACGAGGTCCGCGACGAGGTTTCGGAAACCGGCCGTTCTCCAAAGCCGGGCAAGCCCAGGAAACCGAACTGACCGGCATCACGCAATTGCATATGCTGCGCCATGTGATGCGTGATGTTTGATGCTTGGAGGGAGGACGAATTGTGAGAACGACACTTGCAATCGATGACGATGTCCTTCTTGCCGCCAAAGCTATGGCGCGGCAGCAGGATCGCAGTGTGGGCGAAGTCATTTCCGATCTGGTTCGCCGTTCGCTGCGTCCGCCGCAGGCGGGCGGTGAGCGTAACGGCATTCCCTTGCTTTCGTCGCGGCCCGGCGGGCCGATGGTCGATCTCGAAACGGTCAATGCGCTTCGCGACTAGCCGCGCTGGAACAGAGGATCTGGCAGGGTTGGGGATCTGTCGGCAGCAAGATGTCTTCCCTCGGTGGACCATCGCTGGCATTCGGGATTGGCTGGAGCCTCCCCAAACTTCGTCATCCTAGGGCGTAGCAGGAGCGAAGCTCCGTCGCGGAGACCCGAGGATCCATGCCGCGACCTCAGCCAAGGGCGCAGCGGAGCACAATTTCTGCCCGCGGCGGCGATTTGAAGTCGCGGCATGGATCCTCGGGTCTGCGCTGCGTCGCTGCGCTCCTTGCTCCGCCCGTGGATGACGAAGCGATGAGCGTTTGCCGCTAGTCGGCAAGGCGTGCCGTCCATCAGCGGGTGGTTGAAATGCTCATGCCCGGAATTAGTTCAGTTCCCGCACTCGCTCAGTTGCTGCGCGTAGTCCCGCGCCATCTTGTCGGTGGCCCGGGCATAGCCCTGGACGCCGGCATCGCCCCGGTTGCCGCGGCCATAGGCGGTCCAGCCGAGATAATAGGCGAGATAGAGGTTGTAGGTGTCGTTGCGGGCGACGCCATACGTGTCTGCCGTTTTGGAATGATACCAGCCGACAAAGTCGACGGCGTCGGCGAATTTCGTCCGCCGGGCCGCCCAGTTGCCGGTCTCGCGCTGATATTGCGACCAGGTGCCGTCCAGCGCCTGCGAAAAGCCGGTGGCCGACGAGACATGCTTCCACGGAATGAAACCGAGCAGTTTGGTGCGCGGCGGCCTTGCATTGCTCTTGAAACCGGATTCCTTGCGCACCGTCGCCATCAGCACGGGAACGGGGATGCCGTATTTCTGCTGGGCGCGCTCGGCGGCCGACTGCCAGTTGTCGAACCAGCCGTCATTCTGGTCGAAGACGGCACAGACATTGTTGATGTGGCTGGGCGGCGTGGCGCAGGCCGAAAGCGCCAGCAGCACGCAAACCGCACCAATTTTACTAAAACTCGAACTACGCATTGGCGCAGCAATAGGCCGAAATCATAAAGGGAATCTTGCAGCGTCCGTTAACGCTTCGCCCAGGCAGTCGCTTGAGGGAATTTGTGTCAGTAATCCGACGTAGTTCGTCGCTTTCTCTAAATAGATATTACAGAAATGCCGCCGTGGCTAAAATCACGCCCGCAAACGGCGTATTTGTGACAGCTTGCCCGGTTTGCCGGGGCTTTGATGCCGGGCATGAACGAACCAAGACGCAAACGCGGCGCCGAGCGCACCAGCAACAGGGGCCCGTCGGCCATCCCGCAACTGCCGCTCAGGCGGGTGACAAATCCCTATCCGCCAATGGCCATGCTGTCGCCCGACCAGATCGAGCAGATCCATCAGGCGTCGATGCACATATTGGAGAATTTCGGCATCGAGGTGATGAGCCCGCGGGCGCTGTCGCTGTTCGAGAAGGCTGGCGCCGAAGTCGATCATGCCTCAGCGAATGTCCGCATCGATCGCGGCCTGATCGAAGACGTGTTGAAGACCACGCAGTCCAGCTATGTGTTGACGCCGCGCAATCCGGCCAACGCGGTTCATCTCGGCGGCAACACCATCAATTTCACCCTCGTCGCCGGGCCGCCGAATGTGCACGACATGGAGCGCGGGCGCCGCGCCGGCAATTTGCGCGACTATTCGGATCTGACCCGGCTGGCGCAGCATTTCAACTGCATCCACATGCTGGGCAACCAGGTGTGTGCACCGGTCGAACTGCCAGCCAATTCCCGTCATCTCGACACATACTTCACCAATCTGACGCTGACCGACAAGAGTTTCCATGTCTCGGCGATCGGCAGGGGCAGGGCGCTTGACGGCATCGAGATGATGGCGATTTCGCGCGGGCTGACGCTCGACCAGATGCGCGACGATCCCGGCATCACCACCATCATCTCGGTCAACTCGCCGCGCCGCTTCGACGAGATGATGGCCGAAGGACTGATGACCATGGCCGAGTTCGGCCAGTCGGTGGCGGTGACGCCGTTCACGCTGATGGGGGCGATGAGCCCGGTGACGCTGGCCGGGGCGCTGGCGCAGCAGAACGCCGAGGCGCTGTTCGGCGTCGTGCTGACGCAGCTTGTCCGTCCGGGCGCGCCGGTCATGTATGGCGCCTTCACCTCCAATGTCGACATGAAGTCCGGCGCGCCGGCCTTCGGCACGCCTGAGAACACCAAGGCCAACATTGCGTCGGGGCAACTGGCACGGCGCTACGGGCTACCCTACCGCACGACGCCGGGCTCGGCTTCCAACGCTGCCGACGCGCAAGGCGCCTATGAGACGCTGATGGCGCTGTGGGGCGCGGTGCTCGGCCACGGCAACCTCGTCTATCACGCCGCCGGCTGGCAGGAGGGCGGGCTGACGGCGTCGTTCGAAAAACTCATCATCGATGTCGAGATGATCCAGCACATGATGGAGTTCCTGCGCCCGATCGAGGTCAATGAGGCCGAGCTCGCCGTCGAGGCTTTGGGCGCGGTGCCGACCGGCGGCCATTTCTTCGGCGAACCGCACACGCTGGAGCGCTACGCCACCGCCTTCTACCAGCCGATGCTGTCCAACTGGCAGAATTACGAGGCCTGGCAGGAGGCCGGCGGCCTCGACGCCACGGCGCGCGCGATGCGGCTGTGGAAGAAGGCGCTGGAAGACTATGTCGAGCCGGTGATGGATATCGCCGTGCGCGAGGCGCTGGAGGCTTACATGGCCAGGCGCAAGGAAGCGATCGGGCAGGGCGAGCCGTGATGCCTCCCAGCTTGAATCCACTCACCCATCCAACTCACTGATAACAGAGCAAACTCATGAAATCGCATGCAAAGGTCGTGGTCATTGGCGGTGGCGTCGTTGGGTGCTCCGTGCTGTTCCATCTCGCCCGCCATGGCTGGACCGATGTTGTCCTGCTGGAGCGCGACGAGCTGACATCGGGCTCGACCTGGCACGCGGCCGGGGGCATGCACACCATCAATGGCGACCCCAACGTCGCCAAGCTGCAGAAATACACCATCAACCTCTACAAGGAGATCGAGGAGCTTTCCGGCCAGGCGACCGGCGTGCATCTGACGGGTGGCGTGCTTTTGGCGGCAACCGAGGCGCGGCTCGACTGGCTGCGCGGTGTCGTCGCCAAGGGCCGTTATCTCGGCATCGAGCTCGAGGAGATCTCGCCCAACGAAGCGGCCGAGCTGATGCCGCTGCTCGATCCCAAGCAGTTCGTCGGCGCCGTCAGGAACAAGGAGGACGGCCATCTCGATCCCTCAGGCGTTACCCATGCCTATGCCAAGGCCGCGCGGAAACTTGGGGCGGAAGTGGAGCGCTTCACCAAGGTCGAGGACATCGTGCGCCGGCCCGACGGGCTATGGCGCGTCATCACCAACAAGGGCGAGGTGGTGGCCGAGCATGTCGTCAATGCCGGCGGCCTGTGGGCGCGCGAGGTCGGCCGCATGGTTGGTCTTGAACTGCCTGTGCTGGCCATGGAGCACATGTACCTGATCACCGAGGACATGCCTGAGGTCGCCGCCTGGAATGCCAAGACCGGCACCGAGATCATCCACGCGGTCGATTTCGACGGCGAGCTTTACCTGCGCCAGGAGCGCGGCGGCATGCTGATGGGCACCTATGAGAAGGCCAACAAGCCGTGGTCTGAATACCAGACGCCATGGAATTTCGGCCATGAATTGCTGGAGCCGGACATCGACCGCATCGCGCCGTCGCTGGAGGTCGGCTTCCGCCATTTCCCCGCCTTCCAGAACACCGGCATCAAGCAGATCATCAACGGCCCCTTCACTTTCGCCCCTGACGGCAACCCGCTGGTCGGGCCGGTGCGCGGCCTGCCGGGCTTCTGGGTCGCCTGCGGTGTCATGGCCGGTTTTTCGCAAGGCGGCGGCGTCGGCCTCGCTTTGTCGAACTGGATGATCGAGGGCGATCCCGGCGCCGATATCTGGGCGATGGATGTCGCGCGCTATGGCGACTGGGCAACGATGGCCTACACCAACGCCAAGGTGCGCGAGAATTATTCCAGGCGCTTTTCGATCCGCTTCCCCAATGAGGAGCTGCCAGCCGGGCGGCCGCTGAAGACGACACCGGTCTATGATCTGCTCTCTGCCAAGGGTGCGCAATGGGGCGTTGCCTATGGGCTGGAAGTGCCGCTGTGGTACGCACCGGAAGGCGTCAAGGACGAATTCTCGTGGCGCCGCTCGAGCGACTTCACGCAGGTCGCCAAGGAGGTCGCGACGGTACGCGACGGCGTCGGCCTGTCCGAGATTTCGAGCTTCGCCAAATACAAGGTGACGGGCGAGAGAGCGGCCGCCTGGCTCGACCGGATGCTTGCCTGCAAACTGCCGAAACCCGGCCGCATGACTCTGGCGCCGATGCTGAAGCAGGACGGCAGGCTGATCGGCGACTTCACGCTGGCCAATCTGGGGGAGGATGGCTGGTTCCTCGCCGGCTCCGGCATCGCCGAGCAATACCACATGCGCTGGTTCGAGAAGCACCTGCCTGACGACGGATCGGTCCGCATCGAGGCGCTGGGCGCGAAGCTCACCGGCCTGTCGATCGCCGGCCCGAAGGCGCGGGATGTGCTGGCAAAGGCCACGCGCTCGGATGTCTCCAACGCGGCATTTTCCTTCATGGCCATTGGCCGGATGGATATCGGCATGGCGCCGTGCCTGGTCGGCCGTGTGAGCTATACCGGCGATCTCGGCTACGAAATCTGGGTGGCGCCGGAATACCAGCGCGCCGCCTATCAAGCGCTGATGGCGGCGGGCGAGGAATTCGGCATCGGCCTGTTCGGCTCGCGCGCGCTCAATGCGCTGCGGCTGGACAAGAATTACGGCTCATGGGGGCGCGAGTACCGGCCGATCTACGGGCCGCTGGAAGCGGGGCTCGACCGCTTTGTTGCTTACGGCAAGGACGCCGATTTCATCGGCAAGGCCGCGGCGCTGGCCGAGCGCAGGCAGGGCGGCAAATTGCGCCTGCGCGCCTTTATCGTCGATGCCGACGATGCCGATGTCATTGGCGATGAGCCGATCTGGTTCGATGGCGCCGTGCGCGGTTGGGTGACGTCGGGCGGCTATGCGCATCATTCGAAGAAATCCGTCGCCATCGGCTATGTGCCGAAGGAGATCGCCGATGAGAGCGACGGCTTCGAAATCGAGCTGCTGGGCAAGCGCCATACGGCACGCATGCAGGCGGTGCCGCTGTTCGACGCCAATTTCGAACGGATGCGTGCCTGAAGCGCTTCGGCTTCGCCGATGCGCTTCAGATACCTGTTTTGTGCATGTCGTTGTCCCAAAACCGCTGGGCACTTTTGGGTGACATGCACTAGTCACGCCCCTTCTTCTGGGCGTCAGGCGCTGCGGCGGTTGTCCAGCGCGAAGGCGCCGGCGCCGGCAAACACCAGATAGAGGAAGATGAAGCAGAAAGAGATCGCCGAATCGCCGCCATTGTTGACCGGGAAGAAGTCGCGCGGCATGTGCGCCATGAAATAGGCGATCGCCATTTCGCCGGCCAGAAGGAAGGCTACGGGCCGCGTGAACAGGCCGAGCGCCAGCAGGATGCCGCCGGCGAATTCGAGGATGCCGGCGGTCATGGTCAGCCCAGAAAGGGCGTGGGGATCGGCGCTGACGGGGAAGTTGAACAGTTTCTGGCTGCCATGCTCGATGAACTGCAGCGCGGTCATGATGCGCAACACGCCGAGCGCCTGCGGCTGGTATCTGGAGAGGCTTTCGAAAAGCTTCATAACGACTCCATTTTTCAATCCGCCCGGCCATAGATTATCACCCAGGAATGGACCATTCACTTCCCACGGCCTGCCGTCAACAATCGGTGATTGGAATGCTCCCCAATTGACCTTTCATATTTTTCCCGCAAGGGTTGCATTCCTATCGTTATGGTTGTATGGTGCGGACACTCTAGAAATGTGGGTTCCCTTTGCCATGAAAAAAGCCGCCATCAGCCTCTTCGCAATCCTTGCAGGCACCAGCTTCGCCATGGCCGAGGACGCCGGCTGTGAGGCGTTCAAGTGGCCGGTGACGCGGGAGCAGACCCTGTTTGCCGCAGCACCGGCAACGCCGTCCGGAACGGCGCTGGCGGTCGGTGCGGCTGCGGACCTGGAGCTGGTGCCGGTAGAGAAAGCCGGTTTTGCGGTAGCGCCCGAACGTGCCCCGGCATCGGACACGTTTGGTGCCGTCGCCAGCGTGGAGGTACCGTCCGAGGGAGCCATCCAGATCAGTCTCTCGGGCGAGGCCTGGATCGATGTCATCCAGGATGGCCAGGCCATCAAGTCGGCGGGCTATAGTGGCGTCAAAACATGCCCTGGCATCCGCAAGAGCGTGCGCTTCAAGCTTGCGCCCGGGCCGGCCACCGTCCAGTTCAGCGGCGCGAAAAAAGCTGAGCTGAAGGTCGCCGTGCTGGCGCCGGAATGAGACGGCGCCAGGCAGGGGGGAGGCCTTCATCGGTGGTCCG
The DNA here is from genome assembly GCF_003997415.1 of Mesorhizobium sp. M7A.F.Ca.MR.245.00.0.0. Lineage (NCBI taxonomy): Bacteria > Pseudomonadati > Pseudomonadota > Alphaproteobacteria > Hyphomicrobiales > Phyllobacteriaceae > Mesorhizobium > Mesorhizobium sp. M7A.F.Ca.MR.245.00.0.0. The sequence goes on from NZ_RZTE01000056.1 coordinate 27,334, forward strand.
AAGCCGGCGCTTTGTGTCAGCGGTGCCTTATCGCGGTCAGCGGACCGGCGCCATCAAGGCAAAGTGTGCGCCTTGCGGGTCCTGGCACTGCACGACCCAGCTGCCGCCGGGGACCTCTATCGGCCCCATCAGGATCTTGCCGCCATTGTCGGTGACCCGTTTGGCCGCCGCGTCGATGGCCGCAACGTTGAAGTAGAATTGCCACACCGGCACCGGGATCTGCTCCGGCTTGTTCATGATGCCGCCGCCGGATTCGGGGCCGGCCGTAAAGGTCTGGTAAGTGCCCATCGGGCCCATGTCGAAATCGCCGGCGTCGACCCAGCCGAACTGCTCGGAATAGAAATCGAACGCGGCTTTCCAGTCGCTCGTATAAAGCTCGTGCCAGCCGATGTGACCCGGCGTGCCGGCCGGCACGACAGGTTGGTCAGGGCCGTTCGGCTGCAGGAACATGAACGTCGCGCCTTGCGGATCGGCGACGACGGCAAAGCGGCCGACACCCGGAATGTCGTCGGGCTGCCGGTGAACGGTGCCGCCGGCTTTCTCCAGCGATGCCGTGGCAGCGTCGACATCCCTGGTGTGGATATAGCCAAGCCAGGCAGGCGGCATGCCCATCCTGGCGGCATCCTCGGGCAAGGTCATCAGGCCGCCGACGCCACGTTCGCCCACATTCATGACGACATAGCGCGGCATGCCCGGCGCCACGTCGAAAGGCTGGGCCTTCCAGCCGACCACTTTGGGGTAGAACGCCTGGGCGGCGTCGAGATCTGATGTCATCAATTCGTACCAGAAGAAGGGCATCGGGGTTTTTGGCATTTTCGGTCTCCTCACCTTTCATGTGTGATCGTCGTCCATCATAGGACGATCCTCACGACGGAAATCCGACACCGCCCGGACAACAATGGGTGTGTGTGCCAAGCGGTCCCTGGTTGCGCACCCAGCGGTTTTCGATTTCTCTGCGGTGATGAGGGGTTGTCGTCCATGCGCTTGATGTCGCTCACGCCCGAGCTTGTCGCACTGTGCCATCGGGAAGAGGCCGATCCCGGCCCGGACCCGAGCTGGACAGACATGAACGACGAGGACTTTCAAAGCCTTGCCTTGCGGCTGTCCAATGAAGCCGATGAGGGACCGTTATGGGTGTTCGCCTATGGGTCGCTGATCTGGAAGCCGGAATTCGAGTCGGTCGAGCAACAGCTCGCCACGGCCTTTGGCTGGCACCGCTCTTTCTGCCTCGACATGGTGCGTTGGCGGGGCAGTGCCGAGCAGCCTGGATTGATGATGGCGCTCGAGCGGGGCGGACGCTGCAACGGCGTGATCTATCGCTTGCCGGAGGGCGAGAAGCCGGCGCAGATCGAAAGGCTGCTGCGGCGCGAGATCAGCGACCACGAAAGCATCGAGACGGTCCGCTGGCTGCCGGTGCATACGCCGCAAGGTACGCTGCGCGCGCTCGGCTTCTGGGTCGGCGTGAAGGGCAGGGGAGCGTCGCTGAACCAGCCGTTGGACAGAGTGGCGAGCGTGCTGGCGCGGGCCTGCGGGCATATCGGATCCGGCGCCGAATATCTCTACAACACGGTCAGCCACCTCGAAGCGTTCGGCATCCATGACCGCAATCTGTGGCGGTTGCAGGAATTGGTGGCGGAAGAGGTCAGGGATATCCATAGCCGTAAGCTTGAGACCGGCCATTCGCTCGCGCCGCAAACGCAACCGCCGCGATAATAACATGAGTAAAAAAATCATGTTAATATCCAGCCTTTTCAGTGACTTGCGCCGAAAATTGACCAATTGATAAAAAAATAAAACGTGCTAGCCTTCCCCAAAAGAAAACATGGGGAACTGACGATGCCAGAAGGCCAATTCAGGGAAGGCATTGCGGGCGGCAGGCTCTCGGCCGACCAGTATGCGGATAATTTTTCCGACCTGCATCCGCCGCTCGATCACCACGAGGCGCTGGTCGAATCCGATCGCTGTTATTTCTGCTATGACGCGCCGTGCATGAATGCGTGCCCGACCTCGATAGACATTCCGCTGTTCATCCGCCAGATCTCGACCGGCAATCCGATCGGTTCGGCCAAGACCATCTTCGACCAGAACATATTGGGCGGCATGTGCGCCCGCGTCTGCCCGACCGAAACGCTGTGCGAAGAAGTCTGCGTGCGCGAAGTGGCGGAAGGCAAGCCGGTGCAGATCGGCCGCCTGCAGCGCTATGCCACCGATGCCGCCATGGGCGAGAACAAGCAGTTTTATCCGCGCGCCGAGCCGACCGGCAAGACGGTCGCCGTGGTCGGCGCCGGGCCGGCCGGCCTTGCCGCCGCGCACCGGCTCGCCCGCCACGGCCATGACGTGACCATCCTGGAGGCGCGCGCGAAGGCCGGCGGCCTCAACGAATACGGCATCGCCGCCTACAAGAGCGTCGACGATTTCGCCCAGGCCGAAGTCGATTACGTGACCGCGATCGGCGGCATCGACATCCAGAACGGCAAGGCCCTCGGCCGCGACTATCAGCTGTCGGATCTGATCCGCAATTACGATGCGGTGTTTCTCGGCATGGGCCTTGGCGGCGTCAATGCGCTGCGTGCCGATGGCGAGGACGCCGACGGCGTCATCAACGCGGTCGAGTTCATTGCCGAACTGCGCCAGGCCAGCGACCTTTCCGGCCTGCCGGTTGGCCGCCGCGTCGTCGTCATCGGTGGCGGCATGACGGCGATCGACGCGGCCGTGCAGTCGAAATTGCTCGGCGCCGAGGAGGTGACGATCTGCTACCGGCGCGGCCAGGAGCACATGAATGCGTCCGAGTTCGAGCAGGATCTGGCCGCCGCCAATGGCGTCACCATCCGCCACTGGCTGCAGCCGAAGCGGGTGATCGCCGAGGGCGGCAAAGTGTCGGGCATCGAATTCGAATACACCGCCATGAACGGCGACAGGCTTGCCGGCACCGGCGAGACCCTGACGCTCGTTGCCGACCAGGTGTTCAAGGCGATCGGACAGAGTTTTGTGCCGGCAGCCCTCAACGGCAGCGGTGCGTCGATCGATCTCGAAGCCGGCCGCATCAAGGTGGATGCGGAAGGGCGTACGTCGCTTGCCAGGGTCTGGGCCGGCGGCGACTGCATCTTCGGTGGCGACGACCTCACCGTCTCGGCGGTCGCGCAGGGGCGCGACGCTGCGGAGAGCATCAACCGGGCACTGACCTCGAACGGGAGGGCATGAGCATGGCAGATATCAGAAACAATTTCGTCGGCATCAAGTCGCCCAATCCGTTCTGGCTTGCCTCGGCGCCGCCGACCGACAAGGCCTACAACGTCATCCGCGCCTTCAAGGCCGGCTGGGGCGGCGTGGTGTGGAAGACGCTCGGCGAGGAAGGCCCGCCGGTGGTCAACGTCAACGGCCCGCGCTATGGCGCGATCTGGGGCGCCGACCGCCGCCTGCTCGGCCTCAACAACATCGAGCTGATCACCGACCGCGACCTGCAGGTCAATTTGCGCGAGATCAAGCAGGTCAAGAAGGACTGGCCCGACCGCGCCATCGTTGTCTCGCTGATGGTGCCTTGCGTCGAGGAGTCCTGGAAGGCGATCCTGCCGGTGGTCGAGGAGACCGAAGCCGACGGCATCGAGCTGAATTTCGGCTGCCCGCACGGCATGTCGGAACGCGGCATGGGCGCGGCTGTCGGCCAAGTGCCGGAATATATCGAAATGGTGGTGCGTTGGTGCAAGCAGAACACCCGCATGCCCGTCATCACCAAGCTGACGCCCAACATCACCGATGTGCGCAAGCCCGCACGGGCGGCACATGCCGGCGGCACCGACGCGGTGTCGCTGATCAACACCATCAATTCAATCACCGGTGTCGACCTCGACAGCTTCGCGCCGCAGCCGACAATCGACGGCAAGGGCTCGCATGGCGGCTATTGCGGCCCGGCGGTGAAGCCGATCGCCATGAACATGGTGGCCGAGATCGCGCGCGATCCCGAAACCCGCGGCCTGCCGATCTCCGGCATCGGCGGCATCACCACCTGGCGTGACGCGGCCGAATTCATGGCGCTCGGCGCCGGCAATGTGCAGGTGTGCACGGCGGCGATGACCTATGGCTTCAAGATCGTGCAGGAAATGATCGCGGGCCTCGAAAACTGGATGGACGAGAAGGGGCACGCCTCGCTCAATGACATCGTCGGCCGCGCCACGCCCAATGTGACCGATTGGCAGTATCTCAACCTGAACTACGTCGCCAAGGCGCGTATCGACCAGGATGCCTGCATCAAATGCGGCCGCTGCCACATCGCCTGCGAGGACACTTCGCACCAGGCGATCACCAGCATGGTCGACGGTATCAGGCACTTCGAGGTGATCGAGGCCGAATGCGTCGGCTGTAATCTCTGCGTCAATGTCTGCCCGGTCGAGAACTGCATCACCATGGAGCCGCTGGCAGCCGGCGTGATGGACCAGCGCACTGGGAAGCCGGTATCGCCGGTCTATGCCAACTGGACGACGCACCCGAACAATCCGATGGCCAAGGTGGCCGCGGAATAGGGACACGTCACGAGAAGAGCGCCGAGGGCGCAGCAGCTTCTCTTCTCCCCGTCACTACGGGAGAAGGGGCCGGCAGGCGGATGAGGGGCAGCGCGACCTTTGGGATGATCTGCCCACCAGTCGCCCGCACCTCATCTCAAAGTTGGCGCCGCCCCTCATTGCCCTGCCGGGCATTTCTCCCCGTATAGTGACGGGG
>NZ_RZTE01000057.1:0-32048 GCF_003997415.1 Mesorhizobium sp. M7A.F.Ca.MR.245.00.0.0
GCGAGCCGCCGCATCGCGGCGGCGGTCGGCTTTTGACGCCTTGTCGGCCTCGCGCTTGCCGCGGCGGTCGCCGGAGACGCCGGTGACCAGCGTCTTGTAGTCCTCGAGATCGCCGTCATAGGGGTTGACCGCGCCGTCCTTGACCAGCCACAGGCGGTCGGCGGTTGCCTCCAGCAGATGGCGATCATGCGAGATCAGGATCACGGCGCCGGGAAACTCGTTCAGCGCATGGATCAGCGATTCGCGGCTATCGATGTCGAGATGGTTTGTCGGTTCGTCGAGGATGAACAGGTTTGGGCCCTCGAAGGCCGACAGCCCCATCAGCAGCCGCGCCTTCTCGCCGCCCGACAGATCCTTGGCGGCGGTGTTCATCTTCTCGGTCGTGAGGCCGAACTGGGCGACGCGGCCGCGTACCTTCGATTCCGGGGCCTCCGGCATCAGCCGGCGGACATGCTCGTAGGCGTTTTCGTCCGGCCGGAGGTCGTCGAGCTGGTGCTGGGCGAAGATCGCCACCTTCAACCCGGGCGCCACCGTCATGGTGCCACTCTCCTGCTTGAGCCGGCCGGACAGCAATTTGGCGAAGGTCGACTTGCCGTTGCCGTTGGCGCCCAGCAGCGCGATGCGGTCGTCGGCGTCGATGCGCAGCGTCATCTTCTTGAGGATCGGCTGACCCTCGGTGTAGCCGACATTGACGTTGTTCAGCGCCACGATCGGCGAGGCCACCGTCTTCACCGGCTCGGGGAAGGAGAACGGCCGCACCGAATCGTTCACGAGGGCCGCGATCGGTTTCATCTTCTCCAGCGCCTTGATGCGCGACTGCGCCTGTCTCGCCTTGGAGGCCTTGGCGCGGAACCGCTCGACGAAGGATTCCATGTGCTTGCGCGCGGCCTCCTGCTTGACCCGGCCCTTCTCCTGCAATTCCTTCTGCTCTGTATATTGACGTTCGAACTGGTCGTAGCCGCCGCGCCAGAAGGTCAGCTTCTTCTGGTCGAGGTGGACGATCGAATTGACGGCGCGGTTGAGCAGGTCGCGGTCGTGCGAGATCAAAAGCACGGTGTGCGGATATTTCGAAACGTAGTTTTCCAGCCACAGCGTGCCTTCGAGATCGAGATAGTTGGTCGGCTCGTCGAGCAGCAGCAGGTCGGGCTCGGCAAACAGCACCGCGGCAAGCGCCACGCGCATGCGCCAGCCGCCGGAGAAGGACGAGGCCGGACGCCGTTGCGCAGCGTCGTCGAAGCCGAGGCCGGCGAGAATGGTGGCGGCGCGGGATTCGGCTGAGTGCGCGTCGATATCGGCCAGCCGCATATGGATGTCGGCGATGCGGTGCGGATCGGTCGCCGTCTTTTCTTCTTCGAGCAGCGCCGTGCGTTCGAGATCGGCCTTGAGCACGATCTCGATCAGCGCGTCCTCGGTGCCCGGCGCTTCCTGCGCCACCTGGCCGATGCGGGTGCTCTTCGGCAGGCTGATCGAGCCTGTCTCGGACGGGAAATCGCCGGTGATGGCCTTGAACAGCGTCGTCTTGCCGGTACCGTTGCGGCCGACAAGGCCGGCCTTGGTGCCGGCCGGCAAGGTCAGCGAGGCATGGTCGAGAAGCAGGCGTCCGGCCATGCGGAGCGATAGGTCGTTGATGATCAGCATGGCCGCGCTTTTGCACCGGACATCAACGCTTCGCAAGGCCTTGCCGGCCAGTTGGCCGCACAAGGCCTCGAAACGACGCCAGCGAGGGCGTCGTCAAAGCAGCCGAACAGTGGCTTGCCTGCTCTCAGGCAGTCGCCTTGCGCTTCGTTGCCTTGGCGACAGCGGCCGGCGCTGCTGCCGGCTTGCGGCCAAGTCCCGTCGACTTTGCCAGCGCCGATCGCGTCGCCGAGTAGTTTGGCGCAACCATCGGATAGTCCGGCGGCAAGCCCCATTTGGCCCGATAATCGTCCGGGCTCAGGCCGTAGTCGGTCCGCAGATGCCGCTTGAGCGACTTGAACTTCTTTCCGTCCTCAAGGCAAATGATGTAGTCGGGAAACACCGACTTCTTCGGATTGACTGCCGGAACCAGGTTTGGAGTTTCCGCGACAACTGCACCAGCGAGCTTGCGAACCGAAGCACTGACGCTGGCAATCAACTCAGGCAGGCCGGCAGCCGGAAGAGGGTTGTTGCCTACATAGGCCGAGACAATATCGGCCGTCAGCTCGATAACGGTCTTATCATCGATATTTGACAATTCTTTCACCTTATTTGCGACAAAATCCTCCACCCCAGCGAAGACTTGTGTCGATGTATCTCTTTAACCGCGTCCCCCAACGGACCGCCAAGTCTCATAAAAGAATGAAGAATCGGCAAAAATAGCATTCATGCGAAATCGACGCCGTGCAAATTAGAAAATCTAATACTTGGAACCAGCAGACTTAGCGGCAGGACTTTCGTCCAATATCTCCAGAATACGCTTCCAGCGGGCGCAACGCGCGAAATCCTTTTGTTCTATCGCCTTTTCGGCCCTCATCGCGGCGTAGAGCGGTGCCTCGGCGCCGAATTCGTCGATCAGCCAATGCGCTTCCTGAATGGCCAGACGCTCATTCTCGTCAAACATGGTTTTCGACCTCCGAACGTTCCACACCGACCGCGACACAACTGCCGATGACGAGGATGGCTCCGACAATGGCCGTCACCGTCAGCCGTTCGCCGGACAAGGTCAAAAGCAGGGTCGAGGCGATCGGCGTGAGATAGGCGACCACCGCGACCCTGCCGCTGCCTTCAAGCTTCAAGGCGCGCGACCAGAAATAGTAGCCCAGGCCCATCGGACCGGCGCCGAGATAAAGGCCGAGGGCCAGGTCCGCGCCGACGGGCCAGGTGAAACCGTCGCGAACGCACCACAGAAACATCAAAGCGACGCCAATCAAAGACGATGGCAGCAACAGGCGATCCGCTGGAGTGGCCACCCGTCCCACCATGAGCGAATAGAAGGCCATGCACAGCGCTGACCCGAATGCGGCGAGATAGCCGACCAGATCGCCCTCGAACCAGGATTGGTTGCGCCCTCCCGAAATCACCAGTGCAACGCCGATGAAGCCCACCACCGCGGCGAGACCCAACAGTGCCGGACGCCGCGGATTTTCCAAGGCAATGACTGCCGCCGCGACCATCAGCGGCCAGGTGTAGGCCACCAGATTGGCCTCGATCACCGGCATCGAAGCGAAGGCGATGTATTGCAGCACCATGGTGCCGACCAGGCCGATGAAGCCGATCGCGAGAGAGATGAGCGCCGCCCCGGCGGTGACCGGTGCTACTCTTTCGCGGCTCATCAATCGGATGGCGGCGAAGACGAGTGCTGCGCCTGCAAATTGCAGGAACTGGACCTGCGACACCGGGTGGCTGGCCAGCAGGAATTTGCCGACCAGGGCATTGGTGGACCACAACGCCACCGCACCGGCAGCGAAGACCAACGCGGATATCGAGCCGGATCCCTGCCGAAACAATCGGCATGGAACTCTATGTTGCTGTTCGACCATGATCCTGTCCGAAAACCGGTTCCGACTTTTCGGGGTCATGGTTCATTACCATGATTCCCTGTCGCCGCCCGGAACCGGTGCCTCGACGGCGGTGGGCACGGGATGCTCCGCCTCGAACCGACGATAGGCCGGCAGCTGATTGGTCCAGACATCTTCGGCCAGTTCGCTGACCCACTCACGGTCGTGGTCGTTGTCGGCGGCGAGATAGAACATTCTGTTATCGTCAACATAGGGCTTGGCCACCGAGCGCTGGTTGAGCACCAGCGTGACGCGCTCGCCGAACCGGATCGGAGCGGTGCGATGCAGGACGCCCAGGAATTGGCCGAGCGTCGCGTAGTTCATCTTGTGATCGATGCGCATGACACTGTTGCGCGGGATCTCGCGGCCGGCTTCGAGAATGGCGCGGCCGGTTTCGGAGTCGTCGCAGTAGATTTCGAGGTGGCCGCCGACCAGCGGATTGCTGATCGACAGCGGAATGAGCTCTGTGACCGGAACGCCATCGCAATGCCACTCCACGGCGCCGTCCTTTGGATTCATGAAGGTGACCGTCGAGCCGACGATCGATAGCGGATAGGGCTCCAGCTTGGTGCCCATCATGTCGGACAGCCGCTCCAGGCGCAGCTTGTCATGCAGCAATTCCTTGATCTCGGGGATGAAACGGTCGGCCCCGGTGATGAAGGTCAGATCGAGGTGCTTGTGCACGGCATGGCTGGCCTTGAGCTTCAGGGCAGCCTCCTCGATAGCTGCAAGCAGTGCCGGGTCATAGCCGTGCAAATATTGCGCGACACCGAAACTCGACACTTTCCAGGCGGTTTCATGGCCGATAATGGCTTCGCGGCTCATCGCATAACGCAGTTCGGGAATGGTATGGGCGTTCATTGTACTTCTCCAGGATGGGGGCAACACTTGGTAAACAGTCGATTAATTCACCCACCCCTGTAAAATTAGGAATGCTGGTGCTAGTGTAAGCCAAGCTTAAGGTCGAAACCGTGCGTCTGCTCAGTCAGGTCAACCTCAATTCGCTTAAAATCGTCGAGAGTGCTGCGAGGCACGGTAATTTCACGCGTGCCGGCGAAGAACAGTTTATTACCGCTTCAGCGGTCAGCCAGCGCGTGAAAAGCCTTGAGGATCAGCTTCGTTTCAAGATTTTCCAGCGCGGCGGCAATGCGGTGTCGTTGACGCCGGAGGGCGAGACCTATGTCTCGCGCGTTCGCGAGGCGCTGGAGCGAATCGTCGCCGCCAGCATGGAAGCGACCGGGCAATCGCAGGAGCATGTGCTAAAAATATCGGTGCTGCCGACCTTTGCGGCACGCTGGCTGTTTCCGCGCCTGCCGCTGTTCCAGCAGCAATATCCCGATATCGTAATGCGGGTCTCGACCTCCTACGCGACGCATGAGTTCACGGCCTCGGAATTCGATCTCGAAATCCGTTATGGCGACGGTCACTTTCACGGGCTGCAATCCGATCTGCTGTTTCGCGAAGACCTGACACCGGTGTGCAGCCGCAAGCTGTTCCACGAAGTTCTCGGCGATAAGCGGCTGTCGAAGGTGACACCGGACGACCTCAAGCACTTCACCCTGCTGCATTCCGACACCTGCACCCAGAATTGGCAATCCTGGCTTGGTTTCGCCGGCGCCAGCTTCGTGCTCAGCGAGACCAAGAGCATCTATTTCGACTCGTGCATGATGTCCTACGAGGCAGCCAATTCCGGGATGGGCTTTGCGGTGGCCAACCGTGCCTATATGGCCAGCGACATCCGCGCCGAAAGGCTGGTGGCTCCTTTCGCCGTCCACCACCCGAACACGGCTGGTTGGTATTTTGTTTCCCCGCTGAGAGGCCTTGCCGCACGCAAGGTCCAGTTGTTCAAGCAGTGGGTGATGGCGGAAGCGGCTCTGACGCAGTGCCAACTGGACAGCGAAATCAGGGGCGAGGCTTCGACGGCCGCCTGAATCTCGGGCAAGTATCCGGTGTGCCGGCTAATTTCTGATGCAAAGACAATGCTGCAGCACAAAATGCAGCGATAGTAGGCGCAAGCTCTTCGACCTTCGGACGGCACCGAATCAGGCGAAAGCTCTGCCCTCCTCGGTCCGCTGAAAAAGCATCAGGTCCAACCCCAGGCTTGGCCGTCCCAGGATGGTCAGGATCGTATGCGCCTGGCCGCGATGGTGGGTCTGGTGGTTGAAGACATGATCCAGCGCCGGCGCCAGCCTTTGCGAGACGGTGCGCATGTCCGAAACGGTCATGTAGGTGAAGCGGCCCGTCAACGCCTTGTCATTGAGGCCGCCGACCCAATCGATGATCCTCCTGTCCTCGGCTTCACGCGCCGCCCGCAGGCCGGTCAACCCCCGATGCAGGATGGCATCCAGTGTCGTCGGCGCGTCGCCCTCGCCGGTGAAGCGCTTCATCCAGATCCGGTCGGCCGTCAAAAGGTGGTTGAGCGTGCCCACCATCGAGCCGAAGAAGGCGCCGACATCGCGGTTGAATTCCTCATCATCGAGTTCGGCGGCGGCATCATAGATGCGACCGTTGGCCCATTGATTATAGGCCGCAAACATCATGAAATGCTGTCTCATGGCTTCCCTCGGCTCACGTCGATGCGGGGCCTACCTAACCCGCAGGAACGCCGCCGCCAATGACCATTCTGCTCTATGATCTCGTCGGACGCGACACCACACGTCCGTTCAGCCCGCATTGCTGGAAGGTGGTGATGGCGCTTGCCCACAAGGGGCTCGACATATCGACCGTACCGACGCGCTTTCTCGAGGTGCCCGCTGTCGAGGGCGGCGTTTCGAAAACCGTTCCGGTGATCCGGGACGGCGAGACGGTCGTCGCGGATTCCTTCGCCATCGCGCTCTATCTCGATGAAGCCTATCCGGACCGGCCGACGCTGTTTGGCGGTGAAGGCGGCAAGGCGATGGCGCGCTTCATCGAACGCTGGTCGCAAGTGACCATTCATCCCTACGTGACCACCGCGGCGATCATGGACCTCCATGCCATGCAGGACGCGGAAAACGCCGTCTATTTCCGCCAGAGCCGGGAGCAGCGTCTTGGCAAACGGCTGGAGGAGGTGATGGCCGCCAGGGAGGCCGGGCTCGGCAATTTCAGAGCCTCGCTGGAGCCATTGCGCTCGACGCTCTTCCATCAGCCATTCATCGGCGGCGCGGCGCCGCTGTTCAGCGACTATATCGTCTTCGGCGCCCTGCAATGGGCGCGCATAGCCTCGCCCTACCAACTGCTCGACGACGGCGACGTGGTGGCGCAGTGGTTCGCCCGCTGCCTCGACCTGCATGGCGGGCTGGGACGAAAGGTCGCCGCCGCGGCTTGACGCCGTAAAGCTTACTTGGCCGCCGCCTTCTTTGGCTTGCCGGCCTTCGTGGCAGCCTTTGCCTCCTTGGGGGCGGCCTTTGCCTTGGCGGCGCCAGTTGCCTTCCTGGTTGGCTTTTTGGCCGCCGACTTGCCCGCGGCGTCCTCCTGGTCGACATCGGCGGCCGCCTGATGCCAATGGCGCTCATGATGTCCAGCCGGCTGGCCCTCTTGCAGCCAGAGCTGGTGCGCACGGTTGCGAATGCGTTCCTGACGATCGTCTGTCATGGTCATGGTGTCTCCATACGGCCCCACCTCAGCGCGGCGCCGACACGCAACTATAGCAAGCAAAGCGTTGCTGTGCAGCCGTCTGATCGGGGCCTCTTGGCAATGGGCCGGGCGGCTTGTATAGAGCCCGCCACTCTCAATTCCATTCTCAGACAAGGACGACCCATGGCGCTCGAACGCACATTTTCCATGATCAAGCCGGACGCAACCCGGCGCAATCTCACTGGTGCCATCACCAGGATGCTGGAAGAGGCAGGCCTGCGCGTCATCGCCTCGCGCCGGGTCTGGATGAGCCGCCGCGAAGCGGAAGGCTTCTATGCCGTCCACAAGGACCGCCCCTTCTTCGGCGAACTGGTTGAATTCATGTCGTCGGCACCGACCGTCGTCCAGGTGCTGGAAGGCGAGAACGCCATTGCCAGGAACCGCGAAGTGATGGGCGCCACCAACCCGGCCAACGCCGCCGAAGGTACCATCCGCAAGGTGCATGCGCTGTCGATCGGCGAAAACTCGGTGCATGGCTCCGATGCGCCGGAGACCGCGGCGGAAGAGATCAAGTACTGGTTCTCGGACACCGAGATCGTCGGCTGAGCCGATAATCCAGACCTTGGATTACGTGAAAAGGCCGGCGTTTCGCCGGCCTTTTTCGTCGGGGTCAGCTCGCCGCGCTGAAGCGCAGGATCTCGCGGCCATCCTTGTCGACAATGATGAGCTTTCCGGCATCGACACGGTATGACGCCGCCTTGGCCAACGCATCGAACAGCGCCTTTTCCTCGGCCATCACCTCGGGCGCACAGGCCTTGTAGGTCGAGCCGATATCTCTGATCGCGATCGTTTGCCCATCGAGTTTGGCGGTGGCGAAGTAGGTGTTGCAGGGGCCGCTGCCGCCCGCCTTGCCGGCCCCGCTGACCCTGAACGTCGCTTGCGGGGCAGCAATAGCGCCGATGCCGTCGATATAGTCGACCAGCCAGAGCTGGTCGAAGACGGAAGCCGTCGGCTCGGCACTCGGGGTGACCATCTTCAGCATGATGGTCTGCGGCAAGTCGGCCAACGGATCGACCTGGTGGCGCATATCGGAGATGAACAGCAGCTTGTCGTCGACGGTGATGCGGGCTTGCAACGCGTAAGTCATCTGCGACCGGATGACCGAAGGGTCGAATTTGATCTCGAAGCTGATCGGCACCTGGCCTGCCGGCTTTACTTGCTGCTCACCGATGATGGTGGCCGGCGCGTCGGCCAGCGACACGTCCGCCAGCTGGACGAAGAGCACGGCACTGGGCGGCAAGGCAATGCGCTCGCGATAGATCACCTCGCCTCTCACGGCCCTTTCGGCGGCAACAGACTGCTCCGGAACGGCCAATATGCCGACGACCAGAGGCACGAAACCGAAGATCAAGAACTCCGCGATCCTGTCCAGCATGACCATCTCCCTCACCCCGGGCTGCCAATGCCCCGGGCTGCCAATGCCCCGGGCTGCCAATGCCGAGGCTGACCAATCCCGCCAATTGGCCAAAGGATTGCGGTCAATGCATGGCTGCGGCGGATCTTATTCGGACTGATACCAGCGTTGCGCGGCGTTTGCATCGGCTTCCTTGGCCTCGACCCAGCCACCCTCCGAGCCGTCAGCCCGATGCTCCTTCTTCCAGAAAGGCGCGCGCGATTTGAGATAGTCCATCAGAAAATTCGCCGCCTCGAACGCCGCATGGCGATGCGCCGAGGCTGCCACCACCAGCACGATGTTCTCGCCGGGCGCGATCTTCCCGTGGCGGTGGATGGCGGTGAGCCCCTGCAATGGCCAACGCTCGACCGCTTCAACAGCGATGCGGGCGATTTCCGCTTCGGCCATGCCGGGGTAGTGTTCGAGCTCGAGCGCTGAGAGCGCGCCCTGCTCGTCGCGGCAAAGGCCGGAGAAGGTCACCACGGCGCCGATATCGGCGCGGCCTTGCGTCAGTCTGGCGATCTCGGCGGCGACGTCAAAATCCTGGCGCTGAATGCGCACGACAGGCAAGACCGCGCCGCTCATGTCAGCCCCCGGTCATCGGCGGGAACAGCGCGATTTCGCGGGCGTCCGCGATCTTCTCGCGGTGCTCGACATGTTCCTGGTTGATGGCGACGCGGATCACGTCGGGATATTGCAGAGCGTGCTCGTAGCCATCGCCGCGCGATTTCAGCCAGCGCAGGAGATCGGTCACCGTCTCGATGCCCGCAGGCAGGTCGACATCCTCCTCAGCCATGCCGATGCGTTCGCGCACCCAGGCAAAATAGATGAGCCGTGTCGTCATCTCACTCGTCCATGATGTGCTTGAGGCCGGCGCGGAAATAGTCGTAGCCCGTATAGAGTGTCACCAGCGCCGCGATCCACAGCAGCACCAATCCGGTCTGGGTGGTCAGCGGAAAGACCTTGTCGCCCGCCGGTCCGGCCAAGAGGAACGCTATGGCGACCATCTGGATGGCGGTCTTCCATTTTGCCAGCTGCGTCACCGGCACCGAGACCTTGAGAGCCGCCAGATATTCGCGCAGGCCCGAGACGAGGATTTCGCGGCACAGGATGATGATCGCCGCCCACAACGACCAGCCGGCAATGCCCGCATGGCGATCGGTGTCGGCGGCCAGCAGCAGCAGGCAGGTGGCGACCAGCAGCTTGTCGGCGATCGGGTCGAGCATCTTGCCGATGTTGGAGGTCTGCTGCCAGGCGCGTGCCAGATAGCCGTCCAGATAATCGGTGATCGAGGCGAGCAGGAAGATGATCAGCGCCGACCAGCGGGCAAAGTCGCTCGACTTCAGATGTCCTTCGAGAAAAAAGCACAGCACCACCAGCGGCACCGCGACGATGCGGGCGTAGGTGAGCATATTGGGCAGGTTGAACGCGCGCTTGGCCATGTCTGGGAAACTCTTTCTGCCTGCCTACTCAAATCAGATGCGAATGTAGGGGGTCAACAGGCCAGATTCGACAGGCCAGATGAAAGTGCCGGATTTTTCAACTCTCGTGGAAATGATTGTAGACCAGTTTCGCCACCTGTTCGGAAATTCCGTCGACTTTCCGCAGATCCTCGATGGCCGCGCGGCTGACCGCCTTGGCGGTGCCGAATGCCAGCAGCAATGCCCGCTTGCGGCCGGGACCGATGCCGCTGATCTCGTCGAGCGGGCTCTTGACCATCTCCTTCTTGCGGCGCGCCCGATGCGAACCGATGGCGAAACGGTGGACCTCGTCGCGCAGGCGCTGGACGAAATAGAGCACGGGATCGCGAACCGGCAGCGAAAACGAGTCCCTGCCTTTGACGAAGAAACGCTCACGGCCGGCGTCGCGGTCCTGGCCCTTGGCGATACCGATGGCCACCACCCGGTCCTCGATGCCGAGATCGGCGAGGATCTTGCGCACCGCAGTCATCTGGCCCTGGCCACCGTCGATCAGGATGACATCGGGCCAGGCCGGGAAGCTGCCGGAGATATCGTCCTCCATATCGTCCGCCGAACCATCAGCCGCATCCCCAGCCGGGACATCGCCATGCTCCTTCAGCAGCCGCGAAAAACGTCGCTCCATCACCTCGCGCATCATGCCGAAATCGTCGCCAGGTGTGATCTCGGTCGAGCGGATGTTGAATTTCCGATACTGGTTCTTCACGAACCCTTCCGGTCCGGCGACGACCATGGCGCCGACCGCGTTGGTGCCCATGATGTGTGAGTTGTCGTAAACCTCGATGCGCACCGGCGGCTTGGCCAGGCCGAATGTCTCGGCGAAACCCGCAAGCAGGCGTCCCTGGGTGGAGGTTTCAGCCAGCCGGCGTCCGAGCGCTTCGCGGGCATTCTGCAAAGCGTTGTCGGTCAGGTCCTTCTTCTCGCCGCGCTGCGGCACGGAGATCGCGACCTTGCGGCCAGCTCGGGTGGAGAGCGCCTCGGCCAGCAGTTCCTGATCCTCGACGCCATGCGACAGAAGAATGTTCCGCGGCGTCGGCTTGTCGTCATAGAACTGCGCCAGGAACGAACCCAACACCTCGGCTGCTTCCAACGCCGGATCGGCCTTGGGGAAATAGGCGCGGTTGCCCCAGTTCTGGCCGGTGCGGAAGAAGAACACCTGGATGCAGACCTGGCCGCCTTCCTGATGGATGGCGAAGACATCGGCTTCGTCGACGGTCGCCGGATTGATGCCCTGGTGGCTCTGCACATGCGACAGGGCCGCCAACCGGTCGCGATAGATCGCGGCGCGCTCGAAATCGAGAGCTTCCGACGCCTGCTGCATGGCGGCCGAGATTTCCGTCTTCACCTTCTGGCTGCGGCCGGACAAGAAGTCCTTCGCCTCGCCGACCAGTTCCGCATAGTCCTGATGCGAGACCTCGCCGGTGCAGGGACCAGCGCAGCGCTTGATCTGATAAAGCAGGCATGGCCGCGTGCGGTTCTCGTAGAACGAGTTGGTGCAACTCCTGAGCAGGAACGCGCGCTGCAGGGAGTTGATGGTACGGCCAACGGCACCGGCCGAGGCAAACGGGCCGAAATAATCGCCTTTGCGCGAGCGCGCGCCGCGATGCTTGTAGATGCCCGGCGAGACATGGTCGCCGGTCAAGAGAATGTAGGGAAACGACTTGTCGTCGCGCATCAGGACGTTGAATCGCGGCCGCAAGCGCTTGATAAGGTTGGCTTCGAGCAGCAGCGCTTCGATCTCGGTGCGGGTGACGACGAACTCCATCGTCGACGTCTCACGCACCATGCGGCCGATGCGGGTGGTGTGGAAGCGGCCTTGCGCGTAGTTGGTGACGCGCTTCTTCAGGCTGCGCGCCTTGCCGACATAGAGCACATCGCCGGCAGCGTTCATCATGCGGTAGACGCCGGGCGCGTTGGGAAGCCGCTTGACCAGCGTCTGGATCACCTCGGCGCCGATCATGCCTTCCGCGTCGCCGGCATGCGGGGTCCAGTCGATGGCGGTGAAGGCGACATCGGGACCGACGGTTTCAACGATCTCCTCGACCGCCTCGTCCTCGAGGTCGATATCGGGGGGCAGATCGTCGGCGCCGCCGCGCGGCTTGCTTTTGTGGTCTACAGGACTCATTCCGTCATGCCTGTCACATCGGGCGTCTGCCATGCAAGATGCTGGCCGCCATCAAGCGCGATCATCTGGCCGGTGACCGAGCGCGCTTCCCAGAGATAGCGGATCGTGGCGCCGAATTCCGGCAATTCCGGGCCGCGCTTGAGGACCAAGCCATCCACCTGTGCGGCAAAATCGCTGTCGTCCTGACGCGCGTTCTTCAGTGTCGGCCCCGGGCCGATGGCATTGACGCGGATGCTGGGGCCGAGCGCTTGCGCCATCATCTGCGTTGCCGTCCACAGCGTCGATTTGGACAGCGCATAGGAGAAGTAGCGCGGCGTCGGACGCCAGACGCGCTGGTCGATCATGTTGACGATCAGGCCCTCCTGCCCTGCCGGCAACGCCCGGGCGAAATTCTGCGCCAGGAGCGCGGGCGCTTTCACATGGACGGCAAAGTGCCGGTCCCAGGCCCGCCAGTCGAAATCTCGAACCGAATCGTCCTCGAACAGCGACGCATTGTTGACCAGCAGCGGGATCGGTCCGAGCGCTGCTTGCGCCTGGCCGACGAGATCGTCGACGGCGTCCATATCGGTCAGGTCGGCGGCGACCACGGCGGCGCGGCCACCTCCGGCGATGATTTTGGCAGCCAACGCATCGGCCTCGATGCGCGAGCGGTTGCAATGGATGGCGACGGCAAAACCGTGCGCGGCGAGATCCTCGACGATCGCCCTGCCGATCCGCCTGGCCCCGCCCGTCACCAGCGCCGTGACAGTGGCTTTGCTCATATGGTGTCAATCCTCAATTTCGGCCCGAAAAAGCGGTGCCGGCGAAATATGGCCCGGCATGCGTTAAATGGTGTTCGCACCTTGGGCAGCATTGTGGCGAAACGGCCGTTTGGACATCCCGGCCCGCCCTGGACTCGGGCGCGCACGACCGCAATATAGGGTGCTGGAGTCCTTGCACCAAGCGGTGTGCAGCGCAGCATGGGATGGTTCCTGCCATTTCGCTGTTGCGAAGATGCAACGTCAAGGTTCTGCCTCATTCGTGCCGGGGAATGACCCAAGTTCAGGTTCGCTTCAGCCGCATTTTGACACGACATTTGGAACCGACGAACGCCAGATCCGTTTCACCCCCCGGACGGGTAGATGGCGATCGTGAGAAACAAGCCTGTGTCCTGTGGCTTAAGGAGTAAAGAACAATGCAAGCCAATCTCAAATTCGCACGGCCGCTGGCCGTTGCGCTCGGGCTCTTCGCCCTCAGCGGAACTGCCTATGCTGCTGACGTGGTTTCGGAAGAGCCGCCGGCACCTGCGCCGATCGCTGAACTTCCGGTCGCTTCGTGGGCCGGCCCCTACGCCGGTCTCAACGTCGGCTATGGCTTCAGCGGCCATACCAAGGAAAAGGATCTGGGTGTTGACAATGTTGACGTCGGCACCAAGGGTTTCGTCGGCAGCGTCTTCGGCGGCTACCAGTGGCAGCAGGAGAACTTCGTCTACGGCGCTGAAGCCGAACTCGGCTACAACGGCGTCAAGGGCGACGAGAATGGCGTCAATTCCAAGGCAGGGTTCGAAGGCTCGCTGCGTGCCCGTCTTGGCTACGCCGTGACCCCGGAAATCCTGCTCTATGGCACCGGCGGTCTCGCCGGAAGAAGCCTGAAGGTCGAAGACGACCTGTATGGTTCGGACCGCGCCACGATGCTCGGCTGGACCGCCGGTCTCGGCACCGACATCAAGCTGACCGACAATGTCTTCGGCCGCGTCGAGTATCGTTACACCGACTTCGGCAGCAAGAGCTTCGACGGCATCGGCAAGGTCAAGGCCACCGACAACCGCGTCACCTTCGGCGTCGGTATGAAGTTCTAAGTCGTTCAAGCCACGACACGAAAAAGCCGGGCCTCGCGCCCGGCTTTTTTTGTGTCTGAGTGATTTTCCCGGGCGGTGATCGAACCGATAACCCGGGAAATCAATTCCGGGCAATCGGCGGTCAACCGGGAATGCAGGGCTTCAGTTCCGGAAACTTCTCGTCAAAGCGTGCTGCCCATCGCGTCAGCCGGGCGCGACCCTTCTCCCATTTTCCGGCAAAACGCAGCGAGAGATAGCCAAGGCAGGCGCGCAGCGCCATCTGGCCGGCGGTGATCTTCTTCGGCAGCTTCGGCGGGTTGGCATTCAGCAGGTCGAGTGCCGCCGTGATCTTCGCCCACTGGCGATCGAGCCAGGGCTGATAGACCATCTCCTCGGGCCGCGTGCGCCTTTCATAGACCATCGACAGCGCGCAGTCGCAAATGCCGTCGGCCAACGCCTCCAGCACTTCAGCCTCGAGCCGCTTGTCGGGATTGCGTGGAAAAAGCGCGCTCTTCGACAAACGGTTGAGATGCTGGGTGATGGCGCGACTGTCATGGATGGAGCGACCGTCATCGAGCACCAGAACCGGGATCTTGCCGAGCGGGTTGGCGCCGATCAGTTCGGCCGGTTTGTCGTCGGTTTTGACCGCCACCGTTTCGATGTCAATGCCGGCATAGGCGGCTGCCATGCGCACTTTGGAACTGTAGGGAGAGGAGGACGCATAGAGCAGTCTGGGCATGATCGGTTTCCTGTTTTGCAGGCCGGCAGTGTTGACCGATCAAGCGCGATCGAGCAATGGCCAGAAGCGGAAAACCCGGCCGCCAGCGAGCGGACTCATCGGCCGGGGCCGTTTGGCGAGCGCTCCATGAAGACGGTGCTTCATCACATAGTCGCCGAGTTGCCAGAATCGCAGGGATCACTCAGCCGACAGCCAAGACCGAAGGGCCTCGCGCCGATATTTCATCAAGCGCATGAATGGCACAAAAAGCCCCACCGGACTCCGCCCTATGGCGAAGTCCTGGGAGCTGCGAAAAGATATCCTCCGTCCGCCTCTGTTCTCGCCTTCCGACTGCCAAACAACGAACGGGGCGCCTGTCAGGCACCCGCCCTTGACTGTTTCGGCACCGCCCCCGGCGAGGGAAGACGCGACTACTTCTTGCCGGCCTTCGCGGGTGCTGCCTTCGGCTTGGCCGCAGGTGCCGCTTTCTTCACCGGTGCTGAAGATTTCGCTGCCGCAGCCTTCTTTGCCGGAGCAGCCTTCGCAGCCGGCTTCTTGGCCGGTGCAGCCTTGGCAGGTGCAGCCTTGGCAGCCGGTTTTTTTGCAGGTGCTGCCTTCTTCGCTGCGGGTTTCGCCGCAGCCTTCGCTGCAGGCTTCTTGGCTGGTGCCGCCTTCGCCGCCGGCTTTGCCGCTGCCTTGGCGGGTGCTGCTTTCTTCACTGCCGGTTTCGCAGCAGCTTTCGCTGCCGGCTTCTTGGCCGGTGCTGCTTTTGCCTTGGCCGCCGCGGCCTTCGGCTTGGCAGCGGGTGCTGCTTTCTTCACTGCAGCTGCGACCTTCGCCGTCGCTGCTTTTGCGGGTGCTTTCTTTGCCGGTGCCTTCGACGCCGGCGCTTTGGATGACTGCTTAGCCATGCGATGCCCCTTCCGTTGTGCCGACGGCCGTAATGACCCGGCGCGCTCATGCATATCTGACTCGCGGCTTGCTAGCCAGCGAAGCAATAGACTGATTTTCGCAACTTAACTTTCGGTTACGATCGGCACATGATCGTGCTGATCGTCGCAGAAATTCACTGCTGATCTTCGACCATCGCCTAGTATGTGTCGCCGACATTCTCCACACTCCGCGGGAGCGCTCTTCTCGTGAAGCTCCGAAGATCAGCGAACAGCTTTGCGTGTCGATCTTCGTTCGCCAATATCATGACCACAGCCTCAGCGGTGCGATCATCTCATGCAGGCGGACGATCTATACTGCAATGCGACAGCCGGCCAATGCATCACCTTGTCAAGCGCGATCGCAGACCCGATTGCTCGTGAATTGACAGACAACTCTATATGGCAGAGTATTCTGCACAGCATGCCGGAGTACTTCGATGTCCATCGCACAGGGGCAAATGGCGCTGTCGCCGTTCGAGATTGCCAAGACGGTCCGCCACGGCGGCGGCATGGTTGTCGGTGGCCTCCGGCTTGGCTGCACCGGAGCCGATCGATGAGTGCCGACGAAATCATCCACCAGAGCACTCGGCTCAGGATCATGGCCGCGCTGAACATGCTGGAAAGGCGCCAAACGCTGGACTTCACCGGGCTGAAGGCCATCGTGGACGTCACCGACGGCAATCTCGGCGCGCATCTCGATACGCTGGCCAGGGCCGGTTATGTCGACATCGAAAAGCTGTTCGTCGGCCGCCGGCCGCAAACGCGCGTCAGGGCGACCACAAATGGACGGCGCGCGTTCCGCGGCCACGCCGCATTCCTGCGCAAGATCATCGATCAGGCGATGCCGCGCAGGAAATAGCGTGGCGACTGGGCAATCCGGTCAGCGCGCGGCAACAACGGCAACGCCGGCGCCGATCATCACACCGCCCGCCGCGCGGTCACCCGGCGTACGATCCTTGGCGTGCGCAACAGGTTGCGGGCGCGGCCGGCGAGGATGACATGAACGCCGATCACCACCGCTTCAACGGCCAGGATCACCATCATCAGCACACCAAGATGAGCAGCATTGAGCGATGCGCCGACGCCGCTAGGCAACAGCGCGACGTAGAACAACGGCATTTTCGGATTGCCAAGATTGAGCGCGATGCCGGTGGCAAAAATCGTCAGCAGCCCTCGCCGTCCTGAGACGGGCTGCCGTCCAGAATCTTCGCGATCCGCATTTCCGTCACGGCTGATAGCCGAGGCAGATGGCGCCGAGCGCGACGATAGCGCAGGCGCCGACCCGCCGTGGCGTCAGCATCTCGCCGAGGAACAGGCGTCCGATGAAGGCCGCGAAGACGACGCTGGTTTCGCGGATCGCGGTGATCGGACCTGCTGGTCCGAGCGCGAAGGCCGCGACCACGACACCGTAGGCCAGAAGTGCAAACAGGCCTCCGCCGAGCGCCTTCCAGGTTTCAGGCGCGCGCGGGTCGACAATGAGCCGGCCACGGCAGGCGACGAAGGCCGCCGGCAGCAACGCGCCGTAGATCAGCAGGACCCATGCGGTGTAAGCGCCGGCATTTCCCGCCGCGCGAACGCCGAGCGCATCGACAGTCGCATAGGCGGCGATGATCGCTCCCGTTGCCAATGCATAGAATATCGATGTCGTGGCGGCCCTGCCCCGTCCGAGTGAAAGGCCCATGATGCCGCCAGCGACCAGCGCGACGCCGACGGTCTGCGGCAGAGTGAGCTGCTGGTTGGCCAGGAAGAACCCGCCGAGCGTGACAAGCAGCGGCACGCTGCCGCGAACGATCGGATAGACCTGCCCCAGTTCGCCATATCTGTAGGCGGCCACGAGAAACAAGGTGTAGCCAACCTGCAGGCAGGCCGAGAGCACGATATAGAACCAGGCCGGCGCGGCCGGAAGGTCGTGGAAGAAGGCGAAGGGGATGGCGAGCGCCGTGCTTGAAAAGCTCATGACGGTGACGGTCCACAACCTGTCGGCCCCCGTGCGCAGGAACGCGTTCCAGCTTGCGTGCAGGATCGCCGCAAACAATGCGAGCCCGATGACCAGCGGGCTCATTGCGGCCGGCGCGAGGCGGCGACGATGCCTATGGCCGCCTTGCGGGCGTCGCGAATGGCGGCTTCGGCCTGCCCCATCTGCGCCAGCAAGGTCGCACCTTCGATCAGCATAAGCAGCGTCGCCGCCACGCTCTCCGCGCGGCCGTGCGGCATCATCTCTTCGAGGATAGACTGCATGCGCCGCTTGAGGCCGTTCTTCTGCCTGACAACGGCCTCGAAAATCGGGTGCCCGGGATCGCCGAACTCGGCCAGCGCATGTGCGAACAGACAGCCATGGAAATCCGGGCTGCGGAACCAGCGTGCATGCCAGTCGAAGATTTTTCCGATTTTCTGCTCCGGCGGAACGTCCCCCTGGGCGAGCCGGTCGAGTTGGCGGTCGAAACGCATAGCGCGATAGTCGAGCACCTCGACGATCAGTTCGTCCTTGCTGGGAAAGTGGCGATACATCGTCATCTTGGCCACATCGGCTTCGGCGATGATCCGGTCGATACCGGTGGCATGGAAGCCGGCGCGCTTGAACAGCGCGTAGGCCGTGTCAACGACGTGCTGACGCTTGCCGGAAGCGGACGATGGCGTCATGGAGATTACCTAGTAGTGAGACAGGTCTGTCTCGCCTGTATGCGACGGATCGAACCTGCTGTCAACGGCACGAAAAAACGCCTGCGGCCGATCAGGCCACAGGCGCGAAAGAGATTGGAAGGGGAAACGGGGTCTAGCGCAGAATGCGGCAGCGGCCGTTGTAGACCATCCAGCGGTCGAAGCCCGAGACGCAGAATTCGACATTGTCGCCGATCGAGGCAAAGCCCTGGCCTTCCTCGATCAGGTACCAGATGGTGCGATCGCGGCCGTCGGACAGGCTGACGGTGGCGCCGCAATAACGGCGACCGATCGGCCAGGTATCGTTGGCCGCCAGATAGCGATGCTGGTGGATGCGCCGGAAATCGGTGATTTGCACGTCAGGCAGATGCGGCACGTGATGCACCTGATAGGAAAAGCGGCTGGAGATCTTGTTCAGTACCCAGGGCTGACCGCAGACCCCGCTGTCTTCATCGGAATAGACCGTAAGATCGGCTGCCTGCACGGTCTGGGTGATACCGAGAGGCGCGGCAAGCGGGGTGCAGAGCGAAATCAGGGCGGCAAGGGCGGATTTGGCGAAGCGAGTCATGGCAGCCTCTCAAGGTCGATTGCGCGCACTGTGCGGATTCGCTCGGCGGCGGTCAAGCGGTTGCGTTGACAATGGTTTCCCAGTTTGAAACCGCTTTTTGACCAAAGCCGAATTTGCACGCACCGGAATGGCTCTGGCACGTTCATATCGAGACCCAAAAGAGCACGGTCCCTGGGTCGTCGATGAGCCCGCCTCAAGCCTGCTCGCCGGCCAGCCATTCCAAAGACCAGTGCGCCGGTCGCCCCACCGCAAGCAGCCTGTGCAGGGCCGGCAGCAGCGTCCGCAGCTCGCCCTCCAGCGTGAACGGCGGGTTGACCACCAGCAGACCGCTGCCGTCGAGGCTGGGTTCCGAAGAGGCCGGCCTGATCTCGAACTCGATATCGAGCAGCTTCGGAATGCCGGATTGCTTCAGCGCCTTGCGGAAGGCGATGATCGCCTTGCGGTCCTTGATCGGATACCAGAGCGCGTAGATGCCGCCGGGCCACCGCTTGTGCGCCCTTATCAGCCCGTCGACGAGGCGTTCGAACTCACCCGCTTCCTCGAATGGCGGATCGATGAGGACAAGGCCGCGCTTTTCCTTCGGCGGCAGATGCGCGCCGAGCGCCAGCCAGCCATCGAGCTCGATGATCCGGGCCTGGAAATCGCCGGCAAAGAACGTCCTCAGCCTCGCGGCGTCCTTGGGGTGCAGCTCGACCGCCGTCAGCCGATCCTGCTTGCGCATGAGATGGCGTGCAATCAGCGGCGAGCCCGGGTACTTCTGGATGCCACCCTCGGGATTGAGCGACCCTATTGTCTCCAGATAAGGCGCGAGCAGCGCCGCCACCGGAGCGGCGAACGGGGCATCGATCAGCCTGCCGATGCCGCCTTGCCACTCACCCGTCTTCTGCGCCTCGGCGGATGACAGGTCGTAGCGGCCAATGCCGGCATGGGTGTCGACGACCCGAAACGCCTTATCCTTCTGCTTCAGATACTCGAGCAAGCGCGTCAGCACGACATGCTTGACGACGTCAGCGAAATTCCCGGCATGATAGGCGTGGCGGTAGTTCATGGTTTTGTGCCGTTATGCATGTCGTTGTCCCAAAACCGCTGCACACTTTTGGGCGACATGCATCAGCCCCTGCCCCAACGCGGCGGTGGCGGTGGCGGCTGTGAGTTCGGATTTTCCGGCCGGCCGCCACGAGTGCGCAAAGTCAGCAAGAATCCGATCAGGCCGATCGCCATCAGCGCGAAGCCGACCGGCCGTGCACGGCTGTCGATCTCGCCGGCGCCGGAGCGCAGGATGAGATCGACCGCCCGCATCGGTATGTCGTCGGCATCACCCGGTCCAACGGTGAAGGTATAGGGGCCCGGACTGACGGTCGCGATCACGCCGGCCTCGTCGCGAAAGATCTTGTCGGGCAGTTGCGGACTGACCTGGCGAGGGTTGTCGGAATGGTTGAACTGCAGCGTCGAGGCGAGCACCGTGCGGCCATTGCTTGCAGCGGTCAGCGTCAGGACGGTGCGCTGCTGCGAAACGATGCGCTCTGCTCTTGCGGTCAGGTCGACCAGCACCCGCACCGGCGCGTCGCGGCCGGAGAGCGGCACCGTCAGCGGCTTGAAGCGGCCCTGCTCATAGACCCGCCAGGTGCCGATCTCATGGCCGGAGAAGTTGCTCATCGCCCAGGGATAGACGACACCGATGCCGGCGCCGACGAGCAGGATCAGGACAAACAGAAAGCGCATTCAGATCACCATGGCGTATCGTGACCTTGCCATAGCGCCCCGACGGCCAAAAGGCGATGGCCAGTTGCGGGCAGCCACCTGGAGGTGGGCCGTGCGGGTGCGAGCGCAACCAGATTGGCGGCCTGGCCGCGCAACAATTCAAGGTTCTACCTATGCGCTCAAAAATTAAGCCGAGTATTTCGCGCGCTGCGCTGACATCGCTGTCAGCTCATTCTCGGTCGTCCGTGCTGTAAAGTTTCGATTCTACCTCAAGGGACAGCTTCCGCGTCCGGTCACACATTGTCGTCGATCGAGCCAATATGCTGATTAGTAAAGAGGATTTTCCGTATGCGCCGTGTTTCAGCCCGAGAGACGCTCGCCCCCTCATGTTAACCATCCGCGAGCGCACTTGGTTAAGAAATCACTAATTTAGTTGACTATAATTTCCACAGGTATATTTTCGATATGTTGGGATGTGCAATTTGGGCGAGCAATCGGCGATGGTGACACCGAGCGGGTGACCGCGTTTTCGGGGCGCAGAGAATGCTGAGCGGCAGCACGGAGGTCGTGTAGTCGTACCAGCTTCGCGAAAGCCAAAGAACAATTAACGCACATCAGTGATGGCGATTCCGCAGACGCGGAGGTTTGCCACGTTCTCAGGAACGTGGCCGGGCGATGCTTTGTCCCGGCCCCGGCGGTAGCGTGTGCGGTGCGTGCGAGGAAAGCATGGGTAAGCTTGTCAAGGTTCTGAAACTGGAATCCGGCAGCCAAAGGGGCGCCAACCAAAGCCGACGACGCGCCCTTGTCGCCGGAGGAGCGGGTTTTTTAGGATCGCATCTGTGCGAACGTCTTTTGCGGGACGGATACGACGTTGTCGCGCTGGACAATTTCCACACCGGCAAAAGATACAATCTCAATACCCTTCTGCGTAATCCGAGCTTCACCTGCATCGAGCATGACATCGTCGATGCACTGCCTTCGGATCTTCAGTGCGACGAGATCTACAATCTCGCCTGCCCCGCCTCTCCGCCGCACTACCAGGCAGACCCGATCCACACCTTCAAGACAAGCGTGCTTGGATCGCTGAACCTTCTGGAACTCGCGCGACAGAACAAGGCCAAGATATTCCAGGCCTCTACGTCCGAAGTCTATGGCGATCCCTTCGTGCATCCACAGCCCGAGAGCTACTTCGGCAACGTCAACACGCACGGACCGCGTTCCTGCTATGATGAAGGCAAGCGCTCGGCCGAAACCCTGTTCTTCGATTATTCGAGAACCTATGGCCTCGATATCCGTGTCGCCCGCATTTTCAACACCTACGGGCGCCGCATGCAGCCCGACGATGGGCGCGTGGTCTCGAACTTCATCGTCCAGGCGCTGCGCGGCGAGGACCTGACCGTCTATGGCAGCGGCCAGCAGACGCGCTCCTTCTGCTATGCCGACGACCTGATCGAGGGCTTTGTCCGGCTGATGAACGCGCCGAGCGCGCCCACCCACCCGGTCAATCTCGGCAACCCTGCCGAATTCACCATCATGGAACTGGCGACGCTGGTCGTCGATTACACCAACGCCCGATCGAAGATCGTGCATCGGCCGCTGCCCGTCGACGATCCCAGGCAGCGCAAGCCGGACATCTCTTTTGCCAAGGCCAATCTCGGCTGGGAGCCGAAAATCAGCTTGAGCCAGGGACTCGCGCGTACCGTCGAGTATTTTGACACCCTGCTCTACGGAAATCGCATTGCCAGAGGAGCCGCCGCCTCATGAACCGGCCGGCAGTCCTGGTGACGGGTGGAGCCGGCTTCATCGGCAGCCACACCTGCAAGCAGCTGGCCTCCGCCGGCTACATGCCGGTGGTTTTCGACAATCTGAGCCGCGGCAACGAGAGATCCGTCGCCTGGGGCCCGCTTGTCGTCGGCGATATCCGGGATCGGGATGCATTGAAGCGGGCGATGGAAACGCACCGGCCGACGGCTGTGATCCATTTTGCGGCGCTGGCCTATGTCGGAGAGTCCGTTCGCGAGCCGGCCGAATATTATTCAACCAATGTGACAGGCACCATCGCGGTGCTCGATGCCGCACGCGCTTGTTCGGTCGAAAACATCATCTTCTCCAGCAGCTGTGCGACGTACGGCGTGCCGGAAGCATTGCCCGTTCGCGAGACCTCCTCGCAAAATCCGATCAGCCCTTACGGGCGCTCCAAGCTGATGGGCGAACAGATCATCGGCGACTATGCTTCCGCGTATGGAATGAAATTTGCTATCCTGCGCTATTTCAACGCTTGTGGCGCCGATCCCGACGGCGAGCTTGGTGAGTGGCATTCGCCGGAAACCCACCTGGTTCCCAGAGTGCTCATGGCCGCATCGGGCATCATCGACGCGATCGAGGTTTTCGGCACCGACTACGACACGTCGGACGGCACTTGTGTAAGGGATTATATCCACGTCACCGATCTGGCCCGCGCCCACCTGAAAGCGCTCATGCATCTCGAGGCTGGCGGGCAAAGCCTGGCGGTCAATCTCGGCACCGGGCGGGGCATCTCCATCAAGGAAATCGTCAAGGCGGTCGGCCGAATGACGTCAAGACCGGTCCCGGCAGTGTTCAGAAGCCGGCGCGCCGGAGATCCGGCGGAGCTCTACGCCGATCCGGGAAGCGCACGCGAACATCTTGGCTTTGTGCCGGAGCTTTCAGACATAGACACGATTGTCAGGACGGCCGCTCCTTTTTTCGGACTGAAGACCAGGCCAATGAAACTGCCGCCAGCCAGGGCGGCAACGTCGGTCGCCGCTCGACGGGTCAGAGATAGCGGGGGCGACAGCTCGCGCGCTGGCCAAACCCGCTAGGGCTGCAGATATAAGGCGAGCCGCCCGAGAACGTGCCGCCATCGCCAGGATTGAACGAGATTTTCACCGGCGCCGGCGTGCTGGCTCTGACCCGTTGCGGTGGTGCAAAGGCGTAGGCACTTTCGGTTCCTATTGTGCTTGTCATCTGGATCGGAAGGTCGGCCCGGAGCGAGCGCACGAGAAATCCGGCCTGCACGGGCTGGACCGCGGGCTGGCTGCGGATGGCGTGGACCACAGGCTTGACGAGGACCGAATTGGTTTCGGTCGCATCCATACTCTGACAGCCTGCAACCACAGAGATCATCGCCGCGGCCGCAACGATAGCCACGATATTTTTAATAAATACGATATTTTTGCTTGGGTTGACTGCACCCATCGCTGAACTGTTCATCATGTGTCCCTTGCTATCAAGTATAAGCCAAGGGCGCATCGCGACATACTATGCTTCGCCGCTCTCACGCCGCATGAGTGACCACTCGCACATCACACGTAAATATTAGACATCACTAATTATTAAATTTCATCAAAACCGTATGGTAGGGCCCATCGTCTCGTCGTTCTGTCAGATAAAGTTGAATGCCATCAACCAGTGATCGGCGCACCGACGGCTCCAGCCGAACTGCTTGATGTCCTACCATAAGCGATTCGCCAGATCCCTGACAGGTGCTTTGCAATTGCAGTCCGCTCTCGAAAGCGGGATTGAGTGATTTTGTTCAACTCGTCAGGATGGGTCGGCTGCGTACCTAATTTTTGGAATCGACCAGCTTGCGGGTCTCTTCGAACTGCGCGCCCTTCGGGTTACCGACTTCGAATTTCCGGTATTCGTCGGAAGCATCCTCGGGAGATCGCTTGAAACTGTACCATTCCCCATCCGGATCCTCGCGTTTCTCGATGTTCCCGCCCTGAATCCGGTGGCTGTAGCAGGTGCGTTTTTGCTTGCCGGTGTAGCCCTTCGACCGCCAGGCGAGTTCCATGCACATCTTACCGTTGCTGGTGACCAGCCATCTGCCCGCCGCGAAAGATGCCGTGTCCGGCCCGGACGTCCAGGCCTCGAGGCGTCGATTGCCCTGTGCGAAATAGGCTGCTCCGTTTTTCCACACCCATGTGCGATCGGCGTAAAGAAGCGACAGCTCGTAGGCAGTCGGAACGGTGGCGACAACCGCTTGCGCCGGTCCGCTGTCTTTGGCGGCAGCCGCATGGGCTGTTCCCGAAAGCGCCGTCTGGCCGCAGAGGGCCAGGAGAAACATAAGCTGCGTGCAACTTGCGAACCGACGGGGTCTGTGTTGCCGACGGTCGACGCAAAGCGGCGGCAATCTGGTCAGATCTGTCGGTACAATTGGCGTGCACATGCCTGTTTGGCCCAAGGTAGCACTATCAGCGCTCTGACAGCCTAGGAAACTATTTAACAGTCGCGAGAACGGTGATGTCAACCTTCGCAAAGCGGATAAACAACAACTATTCGAGACACACGCAGCCGCAATCGTCAAAATTAAGAATTGCGTCGTATATTCCTCCACCTCCGACAATCGCGCTCAAAAGCAACATCCGCAGACGTCAGGGAGGACGCGGTTTCAAATGACGGACGACCCGGAGTTGAATCAGGCCGAAGGTCAGCAATACCTGCAGTCAAGCGACCGGGAGATGGCTGCTAGCAGCACCCTGAGCCCCAACATGGCGATATTGCTGGGCATCCTGTTCATTGCGGTCGTGTTCAGGTTCCACAACATCACCTTGCCACTCGTCGATGCCTTCAGCTGGCGCGAGGTAAGCACGGCAATGATGGCCGACAATTTCCAGCAGCGCAGCTGGAACATCTTCTTCCCGGAGGTCAGCTGGACCGGACCCGGGCCAAGTTATCAGGGCCGCGAGTTCCAGATCGTCAGCTATCTGACCGCCCTGCTCTATCAACTCTTCGGCTGGCACGACTGGTTCGGCCGCATGGTAGCGGCCTTCTTCGGTCTGGTGACGGTGTTTTCGCTGCACAGGCTAACGGCGTTATGCTGGGACGAGACCCACGCTCACGCCGCGGCGCTTGCCTACGCGCTGATGCCGGCGGCGATCATGATCGACAGCTCGTTTCTTCCCGATCCCGCGATGCTGGCCCTGGTGACGCTCGGCGTCTGGCTGTTCGCGAAATACTGGGCCGGCGGCAGCGGCTGGCTCCTGCCGCTTGCCACGGCGAGCTTCTCGCTCGGCGTGCTGGCAAAGCCGCCGGGCCTCGCCGCCGGCGCCGTCATCTTCTACCTCATGGTTTCCTGGGTTCTTGAGAAGAAGCGAAAGCAGGCGGCCAAGGTCTTCCTGTTGGGGCTTTTGAGCTTGGCCATCATCGGCGCCTATTTCAGCTGGGCCATTTATCTCGGCCGCAGCTATCCGCCGTTTCATGTCGCGGGCAGCGGCTATATCTGGGATTCCGGTTTCTGGACATTCTTCAGGAACAGCTTCTACTTCAAATCCGTATGGAACACCTCGGTCTGGTGGTTCTACGGCTATCCGTTCATGGTGCTGATCGCGATCGGCTTCTGGCTGCCGCCCAGACCCGTCGAAGCCCCCAAGCAACGCACTCTTTCGGCCATCCCTTATGTTTGGCTGGCTGCGGCCATCGTCATCTATCTGGCGGCAGCGCGCGAGATCACCAGCAATCCCTGGAACTACCACATCTTCCATGTGCCATTTGCGATGTTCTGCGGCCGCGGCGCGTTTCTCCTGGCAACGCTTGCATCGGGACCCGTTCTGTCCCCGGCGGTCGTGCTGCGCGCGATCTGCATCGCGGCCGTCACGCTGATCTGGTCGACTTTTCCCCTTGTCAGGACAATGAAGACGCCGATCGCCATGGATGGCAAGCTGCTTGGCGACGAACTGGCGCGGTTAGCGCAGCCGGGCGACCTCGTCGTCGCCATTGCGCCCGAGGTCGGCGATCCCGTCGCCGTCTACTACAGCAGAGCGCGTGGCTGGGTGTTCCCGCCTGGCGGCGGCGATGTCGAATGGTCGAAATTCGTAGCGGACGATGCCACCGCGATCGCGCAGCTCGAGGAGTTGCGCGCGCAAGGCGCGGACCTGTTCGGCACGGCCAAGAACGCCGCCGACAAGCAGGACCGGCTGTTCATCGAGCATCATGACGGGGTCATCGACTATCTCGACAAGACCGCAACCAAGCTTGTGGATTCGGACGATTTGCTGGTCTATAGGATCAGCCGTCCATAGAACTGCGACAGTCTGGGGCTGTGGGCCTTGGACAGGATATGGTCCCGACGGTTCGGCGGCCCGCGTTCTCCTACCGAAAGTCGGCAAGGCGGTGGGCCAGGCGAACCGATCCCGGATGGCGGTAGGGATACTCGGGCACCACGCGGTGCTGCCATTTGAACTCGGCGGTGGAAACCGGCGGAGAATTGGTTGAAAAGAGCAATCTCAGTAATCGTGACCCTGGCCCTACTAGCGTGGGTCGCCAGCGACTCGCGCTGGAAGATGGTGGGCGATGCTTTCGCGAGCATCACGCCCGGCGCTTTCGCGGCCGTGGCGCTTGCGCTGTTCGTCACCTACGTGCTGCGCGCGTTGCGCGTCTGCGACGAGTTCCGCGAGGAGGTGCATGGCCGTTTCGGCGCCTGCCTGCGCGTCATTCTGATCCACAATGCGATGATCAACGTCGTGCCCTTCCGCGGCGGCGAGACGGCATTTCCCCTGCTCCTGCGCCAGGTCTTCGGCATACCGATCATGCGCGCCAGCGCCTCGCTGCTGTGGTTCAGGCTGCAGGATGCCTTCGTCGTCGGCGTGCTGGCCCTGGCGGTGTGGCCGGGCCTGCATCCGGCGACAAGGATCGCGGGCGTGGCCGCGGTAATCGGTGCCGCCTGGTATCTGCCGCGCTGGGCGCGTGCGCCGCATGACTGGGCAGGCCGCGGCAAGATCGTGGCGAAACTCGGCAGGCTGCGCGATGTCTTCACCGAGGCGACCGGCCGATCGCGCTATGGCTGGTGGTGGACGATCGCCAATTGGTCGCTGAAGCTCACTGTACAGGGATGGTTGCTGGCAATGCTACTCGGGACATCCTTTTCGACCGCCTTTCCAGGCGTCGTCGGGGCCGAAGGCGCCGCCATACTGCCGGTGCAAGGCATCGCCGGCTTCGGCACCTACGAAGCGGGTGCAGCGGCGGCGCTGCTCACCTCCGGCATTGCCATCAAGAGCGGCCTTCAGGCAGCGCTGGCACTGCATCTGTTCATCTTCTGCTCGGCAATCGCCACGGGTGCGATCGCCTGGCTGTTTCCCTCGAAATCGACGCTGCCGGGGAACCCGGCCGTCGGCCCTGCAAGGAAACCATCCCTATGAACATATTGCCCATCCCTGCTTCGGGACTGCCTGACGGCGCGGTGATGCCGGAGCATACACTGTCGATCGTCGTACCCATGTACAACGAGGCTGAAAACGTCGAACCGCTGCTGGCACGGATTCACCAGGCGATGGAACGCTATGGCCAGCCGTGGGAGGTCGTGCTGGTCGATGACGGCAGCACCGACGCGACGGTGAGCGAGATCAGGCGCCTGGCGGCGCATTACGGCCCGCATGTGCATGCGGTCGAGCTGGTGCGCAACTACAAGCAGACCGCCGCGATGCAGGCTGGTATCGACGCGGCGCGCGGCGACGTCATCGCCACGATCGACGGCGACCTGCAAAATGATCCCTACGACATTCCGCGTATGGTCTACCGCCTGCTAAGCGAAGATCTCGACCTGGTGGTGGGCTGGCGCAAGGATCGCCAGGAAGGGTTTTTCATGCGCAGGCTCCCCTCGCGCATTGCCAACGCGCTGATCGCGCGGGTCACCGGGGTGCGCCTCAAGGACTATGGCTGCAGCCTCAAGGTCTATCGCGGCAACGTCATCCGCAGCGTCAAGCTCTATGGCGAGATGCACCGCTTCATCCCGGCATGGCTGGCCACGGTGACGACACCCAGACGCATCGCGCAGGAGGTGGTGACGCATCATGCCCGCATCCACGGTCAGTCAAAATACGGTATTTCACGCACCTTCAGGGTCGTGCTCGATCTGGTGTTCATGTATTTCTTCATGCGCTATCGCACACGGCCCGGGCATTTCTTCGGCGGCATCGGCATCGTGCTTGGCGCGCTGGGTTCGCTGATCCTTGCCTACCTGCTTTGCCTGAAGCTGCTTTTCGCCGAAGACATTGGAACGCGACCGATGCTGTTCACCGGCTTCTTCCTGCTCATCGCCGGGGTGCAGATGGTGACGTCGGGCGTGCTGGCTGAAATGCTGGCACGGGTCTATCACGAAGCGAATGGAGCATCGGCCTATGTCGCGCGGCCACAGCCGGCGCGCAGTGACAATGACGGCTGGCTCCGCCCGCGCCGGCCATCATGAGGTGATCGGGACGCCATCGAGGCTCTCCGTCCCCAGCGTTGACCGGGGCAGTGGCTTCATCGATAGCTTGCTGGGAGGGATTTTGGTTTCAGGCCAACGGCGGACTGGCAGGGTTCATTGATCCCAGGAATGGCGGCCTGAGGGCAAGAGGCAAGGCGCAACGTCTGCGCCAACCTCTCGCCCTCGACTCGCGCCCCCTGGCGAAGACAAGAGCGGCGGATCCTTCATTCAAATCGCGCCGCCACTTTTAGGTCCGATGGTCTAGTAGCGCGAACGGCAGCTGGCGCGCTGGCCGAAACCGCTCGGGCCACAAATCCAAGGCGAACGGCCCAGGAACGGGCCGCCATTGCCCAGACGGTAGGAGACCTTCACCGGCGCCGGCCTGCCGACACGCTGCGGCCGCACGAAGGCCGCATAGGCCTCCTCCCTCGTACGCGTCACCATGGTCGTCTGTGTGAGCGGCTTGCGGTTGAACAGATGCAGCCGCTTCTTCTTGACGTCGTGCACCTTCTTGCCGAGCGTATGCACCACGGACTTTGTGCCGATCGAACTGGTCTTGGTCGCGTCCTTGCTCTGGCAACCTGAGAGTATCGAGATCAATGCAACGGCGGCAAATGCACAAGCATATTTCGCGCCGATCCTTGCCCTTCTTTCCATAACTTTGTTCATCATAGTCCCCTACCACGAATATAATTCGTTGCAGCGCGGAGATCTATTTGCTTTTTGGCTTCCGCGCCACGCGAGCAGCCTATCGCCGCTCACATCATGGATTATATATTAGGGGAAACTTATTAAAGATCATGCAAACGACACGATGAACGCGGCCTTTCGGCAATCGATCGGATATAATTAAAGTTTGATCTATTGGGCTCGTGCCTGCAGCCGTCCAGAGTGCCGGCCCGCTACGCGGACGCCTCCAGCATTCAGCGCCGCGTTTCCCAACCTGGATCGAAGTAGAAATTGCGGCCACCGATGTTGCCCTGGCCGGCGCCGGAAACCACATAGGCGATGCGCACGATGCGCAGGCCACCGGCGCCCTGCTGCAGTCCGTAGACGCCTTCCATGCCGCGATCGTAGAAGCCCGCGGCGGGCACGATCAGCGCCAGCACGGCAAGCGACCCCTGAAAGGCGACTTTCGCCGCATTGGCTCGCAACGGAATCCTGTTTTCGATGACGTGCCTTACGACAATCACAACAACCAGCAGCCCGTAGAGGAAGGCGTTGAAGGCGGCGAACCAGTAGAAGCCAGTGGCATCGAAGGGGTTCTCAACGAGCAGGACAGGCAGTGCCGCGCCGATGGCCAGCGCCACATAGGGAGTGAGGGCGCGAGCCGGCAGAAGGTGCTTGGGGCCGCTGCCCTTGGGCGTGACGCGGAAATCGACGAACGATTTGGTCAGATAGTCGCGGATCGACGACAACGTGCCGGCCAGCACCCAAGGCCAACGCGCGAAGAAGAGGAACAGCGTGCCTTCCCAGCTGATCGTCTTGGCCGTCATCGGGCGCGAGAGGCCGAACGCCTTCAGCAGCATCACCAGGCCAACCAGCGCGACCGCGTTCGGCAGATAGTAGAACAAAAAGTCGAGATACATGACATTGGCGAAGTTGCGCCCGGTAGACAGCGCATAGACCGGCATGACGTACATCAGCAACGCAAAGACGGCGAACAGCGGATACCAGAGCTGGCAAAAGAGGAATTGGAATCTCAGCCGCGGCGACAGCTTTGGGAGATAGCTCGGCGAATATTCGAGCAGGATCGTCATCAGACTGCGCGACCACTGGAATTCCTGGGTGATGAGGTCGGCGAAGGTCTGCGGGCCATCGCCATGGGCGATGGCGTCGAGCGCATGCACGCCGTGCCATCCGGCCGCGTTGATCAACATGGAGGTGGAGTGATCTTCCGCCAGTTCAGGACCGAGACCGCCCGCCTGCTTCAGCGCCTTGGTCCGCACGGCATAATGCGAGCCGATGCAGAGCGGAGCTCCACCGCCCGTATGGCCGGACTGCAGCGGTCCGTGAAACATCCCTTCCGGAAACAGCCTGCCGCGCGCCGCCCAACTCTCGGCGGCGTTGTTGTCGCAGATGCTCGGCGCCGAGACATAGCCAACCGAGGGATCGGCGAAGGGAAACAGGATCTCCCTCAGATAGGTTGGCGTCGGTACATGGTCCGCATCCATCTGGGCGACGAAATCGTAACGCTCGTAGCCATAGTGGTCGTAGAAGAACGCCAAATTGCCTTCCTTGCAGCGCGTCCGGCGTGGCCATGTCGTGCGGTGATAGTCTTGCCTGCCGCGCCGCGTCGAAATCATCACGCCGTGAGCGTCGCACCAGCGAACTGTCTCTTCGGAGGGATCCTCGTCGGCCAGCCAGGTATCGTGCGGGTAATCCTGTGCCAGCATCGCTTCGAGCGTGCGCGCAACGACGGCAAACGGTTCGGAGGGGGCCTTGGTGACCACCATCGCGACCCGCGAACGCTTCGGGATCGTGTGAAGCTTGGACGGTTTTTTCGACGCATGCACGTTCAAGAGAAAGTACAACGGCATGAGCGTGAGCCATACCAGGATGAGTGTTGCGAACGTGTATGGCCCGAGATGTTCGACATGCTCCGGCTTCAGCCACCAGATCCAGAAAAACCCGAGTGTGCAGAACCAGAAAGCCAGCGCCAGTCTCAGGATCCATTGCTGAATGGCCGACAGCACGGGCACCAGAAAGGGTCCCTTCTGCGCAGTGACTGCCAGAGCCGCCTCAGATCGATGCGCCCGTCTGCTCTTATGGCCGACGACGCCATCATGCACGGAAGCACTCATACACTTACTCGCCCGCCACTTTGGGCTTCCGCCGACAAGGTGGCTGGAAGCTCCCAAAATCCCAGGATTAGAATTAGCTAATGCTTTCTTAGCGTCAACTAAATTAATTGTTTGTTGAATATGATTATTGAGATTTGGTTAACCTACGCGTATCGGGGGAGGAATAGCCGCTACCGAGCAGTCAGTCTGGCGGCGAGCCGGCAAACTCTTCGGTGCTGGAAATTCACCGACGGGTCGAGGCAGTCGGAGGGGATCCGGCCAAAGCCGTTAACCATGTTGCGGTCGTCAAGGTTAAGCAACCGTTAATTGTGCTTGACTCTTGGCCCTGACCGGCTCTTAAATTAGCCAGGGATGATATATCGGGATTTTGACGCGAATTTGTGAGTATCGCGGCGAACTTTCTCTCGAACGCCCCCTGTATAGGGGCTTGAGAGGTAATTTTGGGTGGCTCTGTGCCAGGTTCGCACATCCGCCAATGGGGTCGCTCCGAAATCCCGCAGATTCTGCCAAATAGAGCCGATC
>NZ_RZTE01000058.1:0-2421 GCF_003997415.1 Mesorhizobium sp. M7A.F.Ca.MR.245.00.0.0
CGACCTCGGCCGAAGAATGCAGCGGAGCAGAATTCCGCACCGCAGCAGCGCTTCCGAGTCCCGGCATGGATCCTGGGGTCTGCGCCGCGTCGCTTCGCTCCTTGCTACGCCCCAGGATGACGAAGCGATGGATGTTTGCGCCAATCGCCGAAGCATACGGTCCGTGCTTAAGGAATTAGGCGCTCAGCGGTCGCCCCACGACTTTGGCTTCCTGTTTCTCGCACCGAGCCTTGATCGAAGCCTCTGCGATTGCGAATTCCTCTTCCAATGCCTCATATTGGGCAGCGAATTTTGAATCCTTGAACCATTCCTTGGCGGCTTCCTCGACGGGAATCATACTCCGGCTCATAGAACCTCCTTTGCTCGCTTCAGCACCAACTCGCCTCGCTTCGCTCAACTATTCCTATCGCCGGCAACCTCACTCCGCCAGCGTCTTCAAAAACGCCACCAGCGCCGCACGCTCTCGGTCTGAAAGCTCCAGCGGATGAACCTCCGACACACCCTCAACGCTGGGCGCGGCCTTGGCGTAGTGCGCCACCACCTCGTCGAGCGACGAAAACTGGCCGGCATGCATATAGGGCGGCCGCGTTGCCGCTCCGCGCAGCGATGGCGTCTTGTAGGCGCGAACGAGTTCGGGCGCATCCTTGACCATGAAGCGCAACTCGCCGCAGGCGCTGGCGTCGCCATCGCGATAAGCGCCGAAGCAGTTGAACGGGTCCGCCTCGACTTGGTGCACGGCCTCGATACGGCCGCGATCCGGCGGCAGGCCCGCAACGGATGGCACGCCGGTGTTGTGGAAGCTGTTGTCGGTGAAGCGCGAGCCGTTGTGACAGGTCACGCAATTGGCCTTGCCGATGAACAGTTTAAGCCCAAGGATTTCTTGTTTGGAAAAGACAGCATCGCCCTTCGGCTCGGCACCGGTGGCGAGGTCCAGCGCAAAGCGGTCGAAGCGCGTTGGCGCCGGCGCGATCGAGCGTTCGAAGGCGGCAATCGCCTTGCCTAAATTGGCAAAGACGCCGTTGATAGCGTCACGCTGCGGGCCGCTCATGGCATTCCAGGCCGCCCTCTCGACATCGTTTCCAAGCGGGCTGGCATCCAACGGCATGCCGGAAAAATCAGGCAGCGGCCCGAAGATGCGCTCATAGCGTTCGCCGAAGCGCGCCTTGATGTAATGCGCGTAGGCGGTGCGGTTTCCCGCCTGCTCCAGCGGGTTTTCGAGCGGCGTCAGCGCTTGCGCCCACAGGCTGTCGCGACGGCCATCCCAGAAGAACCAGGGATCGCGCGCGACGCCGGCCAGTGGCATGGTGCGCCGGCTGGTACGGCCGACCCCGACAGCCTGCGGCAGGTCGTCCTGGAACTGGCGGTCGATCTTGTGGCATGTCGAACAGGATATCGACCCGTCACCGCTCATGCCCTGGTCGAAGAACAGCGTCGAGCCGAGTGCGGCAGCCGCCGGCACGTCGGCAAAACGATTGGTGGTGTCGGGCTTGAGCGCCGGCAGCGACGACAGCGCCAGCGAGGCGATGGTCGTCTTTTCGGCGTCGGAAAAATCCGGCTTCGTGCAACCGGCAAGGACAACGGCCACCATCAGCGCCAGAAAACGCGAACGCCGCCTCATGTCCTGCTCACAGCACCACGTTGAAGAGCACCGTGTCGGAGCCGGCGGTGGCCGAGATGGCGAAATGTAACTGCCACCAGCCGCTCATGGTGAATTTCACTCCTTCGATTCGATAACGCCCGTCGCCGAGATAGTCGGTTGCCTGCGGGCTGGTCGGCAGGCCGTGACTGTGCAGTGGCATGCCGCCCGAAATCGCGATCGCGGCACCTTCCACCGGAACACCTGCCTTTGTCTTCAAGGTCAGCAGCCAGGATTGCAGTTCGCCTTGCCGTACGACACCCCGCTCCGGCGCGAAGCTGGCCACGAACAGCGCGTTGGCGGTGTTCTTCGTCCGCGAGACATCCGGGCCGGCAGGCAGCGACGACCGCGGCGCCGTCAGGAAGACGACCGCGAGAATGCCGACCAGCAAGGCAGCCAGACCAAGACCCGCCAGAAGATAACGCCATATCGATGCCAAACCGGTTCCTCTTCCGCAGACAACGCTCTGCCGGACGGATCGCATCCCGCCAGCCTGTGGGAAAACGCTGTGACGGAAAAAACCCTGCTTGCCAAGCATGGCGCTGCCGGTGGCAAAAAGCTACAGCACCGGGATCACTGGAGGATTGTAGATGGCGGGAAACGGCGTCGCCTCGATCGGCGAATGCATGCTCGAACTGTCGGGCCAGACGGGACCGAACTGGCGCATGGGCTTTGCCGGCGACACGTTCAACACGCTGTGGGCGCTGCACGCGCTGAGCACCGAGCGGCCGGCAACCTATGTCTCAGCCTTCGGCGACGATCCGTTCTCGCAAGGCCAGATCGAT
>NZ_RZTE01000058.1:2426-23594 GCF_003997415.1 Mesorhizobium sp. M7A.F.Ca.MR.245.00.0.0
GAAAACGGCATTGGCATCGGCTCCAGCCCGCTCATAGCGGGCGCGCGGCCCGGCCTCTATGCCATCACGCTGACGGGAGCCGAACGTTCCTTCACCTATTGGCGTGGCGACGCCGCCGCGCGGCAGCTTGCCTCGGACCCGGCCGCATTATCGAAAAACTTGGAAAATCAGTCACTTGTCTATTTTTCCGGAATCACTTTGGCAATTCTGGACGAAGCCGCGCGCGCTGCGTTGCTGGCCGCCGTCGCCAAGGCGCGTTCGGCTGGTTCACTTATCGCCTTCGACCCCAATTACCGGCCGCGGCTCTGGCGTGAGCGCGAGGAGGCGCAGGCAGCGATCGTCGAAGCCCTTGCCGTCACTGATATCGCATTACCAACCTTTCCCGACGAGCAGATGCTGTTTGGCGATGCAACACCGCAAGCGACCGCACAGCGGCTCGGGCAAATCGTCGGCGAGGTCGTCGTCAAGAACGGCGAAGCGCCGGCGCTGATTGCCCAACGAGAAACGCTGCGCGAAGTCCCGGCGATCCATGTCGCTGCGCCCGCTGATACGACGGGCGCCGGCGATTCCTTCAACGGCGGCTATCTTGCGGCTCGACTTGCCGGTCACGAACCGCTGGAAGCCGCACGCCATGCCCATCGTGTCGCCGCCGCCGTAGTGCAGGTACGTGGCGCACTGGCGCCGTTCGAGACGCTGCGGGCGGCGTTCGAAGGCTAAGGTAGCCGGAATCTGTATTCCGTGACGTGGTGGTAGATCGCGCCCGGCCACAGCGTCGCCTGCGGGAAATAGGGCCGGTTCGGCGCATCCGGCCAAATCTGCGGCTCGAGGCAGAAACCGCAAAAGGCCTTGTAGTTCCGCCCTTCCAGCCCGGTGCGCGGCGTCACATACTGACCGGTATAGAGCTGGACGCCGGGCTCAGTGGTCCAGACCTCCATCTCGACACCGGAACTGGCGCCTTGCGTCCACGCCGCCTGTTTGAGCGGCCCGCGTGTCGAAGCGAGGCAGAAATTCTGGTCGTAGGGCAGCTGTTCGCCCTCGGTCTCCATGCGCAACGGCCGCGCCTGGCGGAAATCGAACGGCGTGCCGTCAACCGGCTTGACCACCCCGGTCGGGATCATATCGCCATCGACCGGCAGATAGGCGCCGGCATTCAACATCACCCTGTGGTCGAGAATGTCTCCGGCGCCGCCATCGTCCAGGTTGAAGTAGGAATGCTGGGTGAGATTGCACAGCGTCGGCTCCTCACAGGTGGCTGTCAGCTCGACGCTAAGCGTGCCGGGGATCTTCAGCCGATAGGTGCAGGTGACGTCGAGCGCACCGGGAAAACCCATCGTGCCGTCGGGATCGTGCAGGGTCAGCGTGACGAAATCCCTGCCATGCAAGGAAACCGTCCACGGCCGGTGGGAGTAACCTTGCGAACCGCCATGCAGCGTATGCTTGTCGAGGAAGTTTTGCTCGGTCTGGTAGCGATTGCCGCCAATGGTGAAGCGGCCGTCGCGGATGCGGTTGGCATAGCGGCCGACGACCGCTCCGAAGAAGGCCGTATCCGTCTCGTAGCCTTCCAGACTGTCGTAGCCGAGCACCAGCGGCGCATCATGCCCGGTCAGGCGCAGATCCTGGATGATCGCGCCCAGACCGATGATGTTGGCTGTGATGCCGCCGCCGCTGATCGTGAAGCGACGCACCTGCTCGCCAGCCTGCGTCGTGCCGAAAACCTCGCCGTCCTTCATCGCCATGCCCGTAAATGCCAGTTGATCCAGAAGACTTCGGCTGGTTTTTCCATGAGGGATGGGCAGGCCATCAGCCTGCTCATCCCAAGGACAACCTATCAGAGGCCGAGGCCGCCGATGCAGACATATTTGGTGTCGAGATAATCCTCGATGCCCTGATGTCCGCCTTCCTTGCCGAGGCCGGATTCCTTGACGCCGCCGAACGGCGCTTCCGGCGTGGTGATGAGGCCTTCATTGACGCCGACCATGCCGTATTTCAGCCCTTCCATCACACGGAAGGCGCGGCCGAGATCGCCGGTGTAGAAGTAGCAGGCGAGGCCGAATTCGGTGTCGTTGGCGAGGGCGACGGCTTCCTCCTCGGTCTCGAATTTGAACACCGGTGCGACCGGGCCAAAGATCTCTTCCTTCATGAAGCGCATCTTGGGTGTCGCGTTGGCGATGACCGTCGGCTGGAAGAACGAACCGCCGAGCGCATGGCGCTTGCCGCCGGCGACGATCTTGCCGCCCTTGGATGTCGCGTCGGCGATCAGTTCCTCGACCTTCTCGACCGCCTTCTCGTCGATCAGCGGCCCCTGCTGCACGCCGTCCTCGAGGCCGGAGCCGACCTTCAGCCCGTTGCTGGCGGCAGCGAGCTTCTCGACGAACTTGTCATAGACACCAGCCTGGACAAGGAAGCGGTTGGTGCAAACGCAGGTCTGGCCGGAATTGCGGTACTTGGCGGTGATCGCACCGGCGACCGCACGCTCGAGATCGGCGTCGTCGAAAACGATGAACGGCGCGTTGCCGCCGAGCTCCATCGACACCTTCTTGACGGTGACCGACGACTTCTGGATGAGAAGCTTGCCGACCTCGGTCGATCCGGTGAAGGTGATCTTGGATACCAGCGGATTGGCGCAGATTTCGTCACCGATCTCGCTGGCCGAACCGGTCAGAATGTTGACGACGCCCTTGGGGAAACCGACTTCCTCGGCAAGCGCGCCCCAGGCGAGACCCGAGTACGGTGTCTGCGACGCAGGCTTGACCACGGCGGTGCAGCCGGCGGCGAGCGCCGGGCCGAGCTTGCGGGCCAGCATCGAGGACGGGAAATTCCACGGCGTGATGGCGGCGATGACGCCGACCGGCTCCTTGGTGACCAGGATACGGCGATCCGCCCACGGCGACGGCACGACGTCGCCATAGGTGCGGCGGCCTTCCTCGGCGAACCACAATATGTAGGCCGCGGCGGAGCCGATCTCGCCCTTCGATTCGAACAGCGACTTGCCCTGTTCGATGGTCAGCAGTTCGGCCAGTACGTCCTGGTTGTCCATCATCGCGTCATGCAGCTTGCGCAGCAGCTTTGACCGCTCGAGCGCGGTCGTCTTGCGCCAGGTCTTGAAAGCTTCCGCGGCGGCTTCGATGGCGCGGCGGGTCTCGGCCTTGCCCGACTTCGGCACGGTGCCGATCTTGAGACCGGTGGCCGGGTTGTTGACGTCGACCGTCTGGCCGCTGTCGGCCTGCACCCATTCGCCATTGATGAGATTGGCCTGCCGCATGAAATGGCTGGTTTTCTGAAGCATGGTCTATCCTCCGTTCGGCGCCCTGACGGGCGGGTCTGTGAAATCTTCGGTGAGCGTGCGCCATGGACTGAGGCCGGCACGCCGGAGCCACTGCTCTTTACCGAGGGCAAGGCACGCAAGCAATCGCAAGATGGCATATAGGGGTTGGGCCACAGCGAGACGAGAGCAAGCTGACGTCCTTAGCTCCGATGCCTTACCCGAAAACGTGCAAGACGACAGTCAGCCAGAAAGCGGTGGTGACGGCGGCGCAGGCCGTGGCGATGGTCATCTGGTTCGACGCCAACGCCTGGCCGGTGTTGAACTGCACCGCGATCAGATAGGAATTGACGCCGGATGGCATCGCGGCCACCATCACCGCCACCTTGGCCGTCAAGGGCGGCAGGCCGAGCAGCCAGACGAAGACCAGGACCAGCGCTGGCATCAGGAACAGCTTCAGCACCGAAAGCACCAACGCCGGCCTGACATTGCCCGAAATGCCGAAGCGGCGCAGGCTGAGCCCCATGGCAAACAGCGCCACCGGACCGGCCGTATCGGCCAGCGCATCGACCAGGCGCATGGCGACATCAGGCAGCGGCGCACCCGTGATGCGCCATGCAAGGCCTGCCAGAATGCCGATGATCAACGGATTCATGAAAAGCCGCCTGAGGAAGCTACGGATAACGCGCAAGGGATGCACGGGTTCGCCGCTGCCGCGGCCGAAGACTTCGAACAACACGATCGAGGCCATCAGCATGATCGGCAGATGCACGGAGACCAGCAGCGACAGCACTTCGAAGCCGCTCGGGCCAAAGATGCCAAGAATGAAGGGAACGCCGAGCAGCACGATATTGGAAAAGGCGGACGAAACCCCGCCGACGACGCCGGCGCGGGCATCCCTGCCGAAGATACGGGTGGTGACCAGATGGCCGGCGGCCCAAGTGATGGCGACCGCGGCGAAATAGGCGCCCCACAGCGACCATGGCGCCACGCCGTGGAAATCGGACTTCACCATCGTCTGGAACAGAAGCAGCGGCATCGCCACGTTGATGGCAAATTCCGATATCCCCTCGCCGCTCGCCGGCTTCAGATAGCCGGTGAGCCCGGCGAGGTAGCCGAGCGCGACAAGGCTGAAGACGAAAAGGACGGTTTCGGTGAGCGGAGACATTTTTACCGTGACGGGCGAGTTTCCCGTGATAGGCGAGCCACGACCGCGACGCAATCGCGCCTGAATTTGATCATCGTCGGCTGGCAGCGTTATAGAGGGT
Source organism: Mesorhizobium sp. M7A.F.Ca.MR.245.00.0.0 (assembly GCF_003997415.1). Lineage (NCBI taxonomy): Bacteria > Pseudomonadati > Pseudomonadota > Alphaproteobacteria > Hyphomicrobiales > Phyllobacteriaceae > Mesorhizobium > Mesorhizobium sp. M7A.F.Ca.MR.245.00.0.0. The sequence goes on from NZ_RZTE01000058.1 coordinate 6,957, forward strand.
TTGGATCATCAGGGCGGACACGAACGACAAATGGCCTTTGTCGGACTCTCGAACCTTAGTCGTTTGCGGCGGGCATGGCTGACGGCTTTCGCCGCCGCACTGCTTTGTCTTGCCGCGGCCGCGCTTGCCGTTGCCGAGACGAAAAGCCTCAAGGGCGTGGCGCTGATCATCGGCCAGTCGAATTACCTGCACATCGCCGCCCTCCCCAACCCCGCCAACGACGCGCGCGACATGGCCAAGATGCTGACCGACCTTGGCTTCGACGCCCGCAGCGTCACCGACCGTGACGCCACCAAGCTGAAGCGCGACCTGGAGCGGTTCACCGAAGATGCCGACGGCGCCGATGTCGCCTTTATCTACTATTCCGGTCACGGCATCGAGGCAGGCGGTGAGAACTATCTGGTTCCGGTCGATGCCGAGGTGTCGTCGCTGAAGGATGCCGGCACCAGCCTTGTGCCGATATCCGCCGTCATGGAGGCATTGAAAAAGACAGTGCCGGTGACGATCATGCTGCTCGACGCCTGCCGCACCAATCCATTCCCCGCGGACGCAGTGGTACGGCGCTCACCGACCGCTTCCGCCTCGCCCATAGGCGCAGGCGGGTTGGAGCCGCTGCGCGGCGCCAAGGCGCTCGGCAATGCTCCGGCGGCCGACGCGAGCCTGGGTACAGTGGTCGGCTTTGCCGCAGAACCGGGTCGTCCGGCGCTTGATGGCGCCGCCGGCGAAAACAGCCCTTACGCGTCCGCCCTGCTGCGCCACCTCGCGGCGATGAAGGGCACCGAATTCGGCTCGGTCATGCGCATGGTGACCGAGGAGGTCTATCTCGACACAAAGGCGAAGCAGCGTCCCTGGATCAATGAAAGCCTGCGCCGGCTGCTCTATTTCGGCGTCGCGCCGGCGGAGCCGACCGGCGACGACGGACTGATCACAGGCGAAAGGCGCCAGCTCCTGCTGACGATTTCCGACCTGCCCGACCCGAAACGGGCGCAGGTGGAACTGGCCTCGCTGCAGGAAGGCGTGCCGCTCGACGCGCTTTATGGCGTGCTGAAGGCGCTCGGCACGGAAAAGATCCCCGAAGACCCGACCGACCTGCAAAAGGTGCTCGACGCCCAGGCCGAGCGCCTGAAGAAGATGATGTCCGAGCGTGCAGCACTGCGCACCGACGATCCGGAGATCAAACGGCTTGTCGCTTCCGCCGACAAGGCGATCGGCCAGGGCGCCATCGTAACGGCGCGCAAATTCCTCGATGATGCGGTCGGCCGGGTCGAGCAGACCAACGATGCGGTCGATCAAGCCGAGGATCTCGTCAAGCAGAAGCGTCTTGCCGATGCCGCGATCTATGCCAGGCGGGCCGATGCCTCTGGCCTGGTGTTCGACTACAAATCCGCCGCCGGCGACTACGCCAAGGCGTTTTCGCTGGCCGAAAAATGGGACGACAAGCTGCGCTGGAACTACAAGAACCAGGAAGCCGAGGCGTTGAACGCCTACGGCTACGCCACCGGCGACCTCGATGCGCTAAAGCACGCCATCGAGGCCTACCGCACCATCCTGAACTTCATCCCCAACGGCGAACAGAATCGCGACTGGGCGATCACCCGCAACAACATGGCGGTGGTGCTACAGACCATCGGCGAGCGCGAGACGGAGACCGCGCGCCTTGAAGAAGCGGCTCGGATCTTTCGCGATTCGCTTGTCGTGTTCGAGCGCGAGAAGGACGATCTCAACTGGGCCGCCGCGCAGAACAACCTGGCCAATGTGCTCTTGAAGATCGGCGAACGCGAGAGTGACCCGAAGCGCCTGAACGAGGCGGTGGCAGCGATGCGCGCGACGCTCCAGAAACGCCCGCGCGAAAAAGTGCCGCTCGACTGGGCCGCTTCGCAGAACAATCTCGGCCTGGCGCTCTATGCGCTTTCCGAGCGCGAGGCCGCCGGCGAACATCTGGCGCAAGCCGAGGCCGCCTACCGGCTGGCACTTGAGGAATACACGCGCGAAAAGGCGCCGGTTGAATGGGCGATGGTCGAGAACAACCTCGGCAACACGCTGGTGTCGCTCGGCATTCAGCTCAACGACAAGGCGAAGATAAACGAGGCGGCCGACGCGTTCCGGGCCGCGCTCGAGGTGCGAACCCGCGAGACCTTCCCGGTTTCGTGGGCAACCAGCCGGCTCAACCTCGGCAACGCGCTGAGCGGTGTCGCCCGCTTCGATATGGGCACCGGCGCGCTCGAAGAGGCCGCGGCCGCCTATGATGACGCACTGACGGTCTTTACCCGGCAGCGTTTCCCGATGGACTGGGCGTCGGCGCAGAACAATCTCGGTTCGATCTACCAGACGCTTGGCCAGCGCACCCGCGACGCGGCCAAGCTGGAGCAGTCGGCGAGCGCCTTCCGGGCGGCCCGGCAGGTCTATGTCAGACGAAAGTTCCCTCGCGATTGGGCAATGAGCCACTACAATCTCGGCAACACGCTGCAGCTTCTGGGCGGCGTGACCGACAAGCCGGAACATTATGGTGAAGCCATTGCCGCCTACCGCGATGCGTTGCGCGAGTACAAGCGCGAGACGAATCCCCGCCAATGGGCGCTGGCCCAGGCCGGCCTCGGCTCGACGCTGCACTGGCTGAGCATGAGCAATGCCGACTCCAGGACCCTGCTTGAGTCCATAGCGGCCCGCCGGGCAGCCCTCGAAGTACTCACCGTCGACGCGGCACCGGTCGACTGGGCCAACGCCCAGAACGGCATCGGCATGAGCCTGCTCAACCTCGGCAATCTCGAACGCACCGACAAATATCTCGGTGATGCCGAGGCCGCCTTCACGGCGACGCTGAAGGTATTCTCGAGGGAAGGCCTGCCCATGCAATGGGCCTTCGCGCAGAACAATCTCGGTGACGTCAGCTGGAACCGAGCCAGCTATGGCGGGGGCAAGGCCGAGTATCAAAAGGCGATCGAATTCTTCGAGAACGCCAAGCAGGGCTTTACCGAAGCCGGCTACACGATCCCCATCCCGCTCACCGACCAGAAGATCGATCTGGTGAAGAAGCAGATGGCGAAGAAGTAGGTCTACGCATCCCGCCGACCGCGCCTTGTCTTTCGGCTGGCTTTACCGTCCCTATATGTCCCGTCACCGGAACCCATTGCCGGGAACCGGAGAAGGATAGCGGATGATTCGATTTGCCTTGGCGTTGTTCCTGTTTCTTATTCCCGGCGTAGCCCACGCCACGGATGCAGGCTGGGCGCTGCTGCGCGATGGCGGACACGTCGTGCTGCTGCGTCATGCCATGGTCACCGGCACCACCGACCCGGCCAATTTCGACATCGACAGTTGTGCCACCCAGATGAACCTGTCGGCGCGTGGCAAGCAACAGGCGAGCAAGATCGGCGCTCTGTTTGCCGCCCGTGCGGCACCGATCGAGCGCGTGCTGTCCAGCCGCTATTGCCGCTGCCTCGACACTGCCCGCATCGCCTTCGAGGCCGAGCCGGAGCTGTTTGCTCCGCTCGATCTCCTGAAGGGCGACGAGGCGCAGAAAGCCGCGCAGATCGCGGCGATCCTGAAAGAAATCCGCGCCTATTCCGGCTCCGACAATCTGGTCATGGTTACCCATCTGGAAGACATCGTGGCGCTGACCGGCATCTCACCGCGCGAAGGCGAGGCCGTGGTCGTGGAGCCGCAGGGCGATGGCCTGCGCGTGCTCGGCCGCGTCACCTTCTGAGCGCCCTGCGCGCGATCGCTGACGTCGAAAGCGGTGTTGCCTAAATGCCACCGCCGCAAGAAGCCGCAAATCCGCCACGACAATGCCGCTTGCGACAACCCGTCGCAGGGGCTATAGGCGCGCTCCCGGTCACGAGAACCAAAGTGAGCACAACGGTTGGAGCTTTCGCCTCCGCCCGTGCAGGCGGCTTTGCCGCCCTGTATACGGCGCTGCTTTGGGGATTGGGATCGCGGATGTAGCTCAGCGGGAGAGCGCCGGATTTGGGTCCGGAGGTCGGGGGTTCAATTCCCTTCATCTGCACCACGGATAGCTCAGTTTGGTTAGAGCATCAGATTGTTAATCTGACTGTCGAAGGTTCGATTCCTTCTCCATTGGCCTGAAAAGCCATCCGAAAAACGGTCCGGGGACTGGAATGTGAAAGACTGGACGGATGGCCCAAGCCCTCGGGCGCGGATCATCCCAAGCGTCTTTCGCCATCGGCTCGCGGCCAGGCCCGCGGTGACGATCAAGGCGCAGCGTCGCCGGCAAGGGAGGCCAAGGCCTCCGGCGCCCGCTTCACTGCCCCGCGATCCGCTCCCGAAGGCCCGCCACGGACTGATGCCACCAGTCCCCGGATCATTCGTGCCCGGGCTATGACGCAAGAGACGACGTGAAACGAGAAACGAAAGGAACGATCGACGCATGACTTGACGCCTCGCATGGGGCCATGCCCGACAGGAGTAAGACAATGACAATTCTCGACAAGGTTCTTGGGCGCGAGCGCGTCCTCGTAAAGGAAAACGAACGTGCCCTCACCCTCCACAAGGGGGAAATCAAGACTGTCCTGCTGCCGGGCGAGCACTGGCTCGCCAACCGGCGCGGCAGCCTCGAAGTGTCCCGGCACGATCTGAAGAACCCGGAATTCGTTTCGGCATACGAGAAGGCGTTGTTCGACAAGCTCCCGGATGTAGCCGCGCGTCATTTCACCGTCGTTCGCACCGGGCGCACGGATGTCGCCATCATCGAGCGTGACGGCAATCTGCACGCCGTGCTGGCGTCGGACCGCAAGCTGGTGCTGTGGACGGATGCCGGCCCGTGGAAGGTGACGCTGATCGACACATCAGTCGATCTCGCCATCGATGCGGCGGTCATGCGCCGGCTCGGCCAGGCCCGGAAGGCGGAATTGATGTCCGTCCATCCGGTCGTCGACGGTCAGGCCGGACTGCTGTTCATCGACGGTGTTCTGGTCAGGACGCTGACGGCGGGCGTGCATGGCTTCTGGAACGTCGGACGCATGGTGCAGATCAAGGTCGTCGACCTCAAGCGCCAGTCGCTCGACGTTGCCGGGCAGGAAGTGCTGACCAAGGATCGCGTGACGATCCGCGTCAACATCGCGGCCGAATACCGGGTCGTCGATCCTGTCAAGGCGGTGAGCATGGTGAAGGACTTCTCCGAAGCCCTTTACCGCGCCCTGCAGTACGCCTTCCGCAAGACCCTTGGCGCGCTGACACTCGATCAGATCCTTGAAAAGAAGGTGACGATCGACGAAGAGGCCGCTGGCAAGGTCCGCGCCGATATGGCCGAGATCGGGGTGGAGGTCAGCGATATCGCGCTCAAGGATGTCATCCTGCCGGGCGAGATGCGCGAGATCCTCAACCAGGTGGTGTCGGCCGAAAAGCAGGCCGAGGCCAACATCATCCGTCGCCGCGAGGAGACGAACGCGACGCGTTCCCTCCTCAACACGGCCAGGGTGATGGCGGAAAACCCGGTGATGCTGCGGTTGAAGGAGCTCGAGGCTCTGGAAACTATCGCCGGCAAGGTCGAGCGGCTGACCGTCCACAACGGAACCGGCGGGCTGCTGAACGATCTGGTTAAGCTCCGCGACAGCTGATGCATGTCGCCCAAAGTGGTTCCGGTTTTGGAAAAACGACCTGCATCGAAACAAAGGCTGACGTGACGTCAACAGAAGGGCCGCCGGGTAAACCGGCGGCCCTTCTTGCGTTTCCTGGATGCCCTACCCATCTGCGCCCGGCGCATCAGGCCTTTTCCTGCCGGGAAAAACCGATTAGACAGCGCCCAAACAAGATGCGGACAGATTCCGCCCGCAACCGAAGGAAAAGCCCTTGTCCACCACGTTCGACAAAGTCGCCAAGATCATTGCCGACACCAGCGAGATCGATATCGACACGATTACGCCCGAGAGCCACACGATCGACGATCTCGGGATCGACAGCCTCGATTTCCTCGACATCGTCTTTGCCATCGACAAGGAATTCGGCATCAAGGTGCCACTGGAAAAGTGGACCCAGGAGGTCAATGACGGCAAGGCTTCGACCGACGATTACTTCGTCATGAAGAACCTGTGCGCCAAGATCGACGCGCTGGTTGCCGCCAAGACCGCCTGACATCGGTTGAGCGTTCGATCTTGACGCGCTCTGCCGCCTGACCCACAAAGCCGCACATGAGCAGCCCCCGCGACGTCGTCATATCAGGTATCGGCCTTGTCTCCTCGCTGGGGGAAGGTCCGGACGCCCATTGGCAAAAGCTCGTGCAGCCGGGGCTGGAACCGGTGCTCGAAGCGGCGCGCTTTGCACCCTATACCGTTCATCCATTGCCGGAGATCGACTGGAACCTGCAGATCGCCAAACGTGGCGATCAGCGCCAGATGGAAACCTGGCAGAGGCTCGGCACCTATGCCGCAGGCCTGGCGCTGGACGACGCCGGCATCAAGGGCAATGACGAACTCTGCACGACCATGGACATGGTCGTGGCCGCGGGCGGCGGCGAACGCGACGAGGCGGTCGATGCCGCCATTCTCGCCGCTTCGGAAAGCCGCAACGACCGCGATGTGCTGATCAACGAGAAATTGACCACCGAATTGCGGCCGACACTGTTCCTGGCGCAGCTTTCCAATCTGCTCGCCGGCAACATCTCCATCGTCCACAAGGTGACCGGTTCATCCAGAACCTTCATGGGCGAGGAAGGTGCCGGCGTCGCCGCCGTCGAGACAGCAGCCGCGCGCATCCGCTCCGGCCAGTCGACGCACATCCTGGTCGGCGGCGCCTTCCAGACCGAACATTCCGACATGCTGCTCGGCTATGAACTCGCCGGCTATCTGCATCGCGGCCAGTGGAAGCCGGTCTGGCAAAGACAGGGGGCTGAGGGCGGCGGCGTCGTGACTGGATCCGGCGGTGCCTTCCTGGTACTGGAGCAGCGCGAACACGCGATAAGCCGCGGCCGCAAGATCTATGCCGAGCTTGGGCCGGTCGTCTCCGGCCGCGCCAGGCGCCCACGGGGAGAACTCGACGCCGTGATCGCCGCCCTGCTCAAGCAGGCTGCAATGCCGAACGGCAAATTGCTGGCCCTGTCGGGCGCGTCGGGCGCCCATACGGCAACCATCGCCGAGAAAGCCGCGCTCGATGCCAATCCGGCGATTGCCGCGCGCGGTTTCTCGACCCTGACCGGACACATGAAGGAAGCACAGTTTCCCTTCGCTGTGGCACTGGCGGCGCTGGCCGTCGATCGCAAGGCCGCCTACCCTGTTTTTGATGCCGCAGCCGAGAAGCCGTTCGAAGGGGTTCCCGCAACCGTCCTTGCAACGGCGATCGGCTATCACCAATTCGAGGGCATGGCGCTCGTCAACGCCGCCTGAGGCGGTGGTCCACGATCCATGCCGCAACGATAAACGATCGAGGGCTACCGCATGGCCAATCTGAACGATCATATGGGCAGGCCGATCGTTGCCGTCACCGGCATCGGCGTGGTGACCTCGCTTGGCGTCGGCAAGGCCGATAATTGGGCGGCGCTGACCTTGGGCAAGTCGGGCATCCACCCGATTACCCGTTTTCCGGTCGATCATCTCAACACCCGCATCTCCGGCATGGTCGACTTCCTGCCGTCGAGCTCGAAGGGCTCCAGCCATCTCACCTATGAACTGGCGGAAACCGCCGCGCGTGAGGCCGTGGCCGAGTCCGGCCTCGATTCCGGTGATTTTGGTGGTCCTCTCTTCCTCGCTTCACCGCCGGTCGAACTCGACTGGCACGACCGCTTCGCGCTCTACAATTCCAATGATTTGGACTCCGGCGGCGAACGGCTGCTGCGGGTGGCGCGCGGATTGAAAGAACTCGACTTTTTCGAGACCACGCAGTTCGGCTCGATCGCCGGCCGGCTTGCCGACCGTTTCGGCACCCGCGGGCTGCCGATCACGCTGTCGACCGCCTGCGCTTCCGGCGCCACCGCCATCCAGCTCGGCGTCGAGGCGATCCGCCGCGGCGAATGCGACCGCGCGCTGTCGATCGGCGCCGACGGTTCGGCGACCGCCGAGGCGCTGATCCGCTTTTCGCTGCTGTCGGCGCTGTCGACCCACAACGACATTCCCGAAAAGGCGTCAAAACCTTTCTCCAAGGACCGCGACGGCTTTGTCCTCGCCGAGGGTTCGGGCGCGCTAGTGCTGGAATCACTGGAAACCGCACTCGCGCGCGGCGCCACGATTCTTGGCATCCTGCGCGGCTGCGGCGAAAAGGCGGACGATTTCCACCGCACCCGCTCGAAGCCGGACGCTTCGCCGGCGATCGCGGCGGTTCGTGCTGTGCTAGCCGATGCCGGCTTGAGCCAGGACGAGATCGACTACGTTAACGCCCACGGCACCTCGACGCCGGAAAACGACAAGATGGAGCATCTGTCGCTGTCGACGGTGTTCGGCGAGCGGATCGGCTCGATGCCGGTCTCGTCGAACAAATCGATGATCGGCCACACCCTGTCGGCGGCCGGCGCCGTCGAGGCGGCGTTCTCGCTGATGACGATGCGCGAAAGCGTCATTCCGCCGACCATCAACTATGACAATCCCGACCCCGCGATCGTGCTCGACGTGGTGCCGAACAAGAAGCGCAATGCCGAGGTCCGCACCGTTCTGTCGAACTCCTTCGGCTTCGGCGGCCAGAACACTTGCCTTGTCATGGCGCGGGAACCGGTCTAAGCGACCTTTTTCAGCCAGACCGAAACCGACAGGCCCAATGCGCGCATTGCAACTTATCGAGGACCGCCGTCTTGAAACGGTGGACCTGCCGCCTCCCCCACCGCCGGCACTTGGCGAAGTCACGCTGCGCATCAAGGCGGTGGCGCTGAACCATATCGACGTCTGGGGCTGGCGCGGCATGGCCTTCGCCAAGCGCAAGCTGCCTCTGGTCGTCGGCGCCGAAGCCTCCGGCGAGGTCGAGGCGGTAGGCCCCGGCGTTTCCAGCCTGCTGCCCGGACAATTGGTGTCGATCTACGGCGCGCGCACCTGCGGCCTCTGCCGAGCCTGCCGCGAAGGCCGCGACAACCTCTGTGAACATGTTTCGGGTGTGCACGGTTTCCATCTCGACGGTTTCGCGCAAGAGAAGATCAATCTGCCGGCTCGCCTGCTGGTCCCTGCCCCGCCCGGCGTGACCGACATCGGCGCGGCGGTCGCGCCCGTCACCTTCGGCACGGTCGAGCACATGCTGTTCGACAACGCCAGGCTACAGCCCGGCGAGACGATCCTTATCCATGCCGGCGGATCCGGCATCGGCTCGGCAGCCATCCAGCTGGCCAAGCGGATGGGCTGCACCATCATCACCACGGTCGGCTCCAACGACAAGATCGACAAGGCCAAGGCGCTCGGCGCCGACCATGTCATCAACTACCGCGACGACCGGTTCGAGGGCGTCGTGCGCAAGCTGACCAAGAAGAAGGGCGTCGATGTCGTCTTCGAACATGTCGGCGCCGACACTTTTGCCGCCTCGATGTTGTGCCTGAAGCGCGGCGGCCGCCTGGTGACCTGCGGTTCGACTTCCGGCGTGTCGACGCAGATCAATCTGATGCAGCTGTTCCAGCAGCAATTGAAACTGCTTGGCTCGTTTGGCTGCCGCATGGAAAACATGGCCAACGCCATGCAGAAAATGGCGGCGGGACAGGTCGCACCCGTCATCGACACCGAAGTCGGCTTCGACGGTATCGACGCCGCGCTGAAGCGCATGGAAGGCCGCGACGTTTTCGGCAAGATCATCCTGCGCGTCGGCTAGAGCCTTGACCTCTGTGTTCAAGAAGTTCCGCCGGGATCTAAAATTTCGCTACGGCAGGCAACTGCGCCAGCTCAATTACTGGCTGGTGGCGCGCGCCGCAATGATGATCATCTCGGTCCTGCGCCTGCTGCCGGCCGACAGTGCGTTGGATTTCGCCGACCGCGCCGCACGCATGGTCGGCCCCCGGGTGGGACGCCATCAGGTCGCCGTCGACAATCTGCGCAAGGCCTATCCGGAAAAGGGCGAAGCCGAGATCCAGGCGATCGCCTCCGACATGTGGGGCAACATGGCCCGTCTCGCCGCGGAATACATCTTTCTCGACGCCCTCTTCGACTATGACCCTACAGCGATCAAGCCCGGCCGCATCGAGGTCAAAGGAGCGGACCACTTCCTCGAAATCGCCAGCGAAGTGAAGCCGCACATCGTCTTTACCGGCCATCTCGGCAATTTCGAACTTCTGCCGGTGGCGGCGGCGACCTTCGGCATGAACATCACGGCGCTGTTTCGCCCACCCAACAATCCTTATCTTGCCGACTACATCCTCTCGACGCGCCGCTCGACCATGGGCTCGTTGCTGCCATCGATGGCCGGTGCCTCATTCGCCTTGGCCGGGGTCCTGGAGAACGGCGGCAACATCGGCATCCTTGTCGACCAGAAATTCTCCAACGGACTGGAGACGACATTCTTCGGCCGTCCGTGCCAGAGCAATCGGGTGCTGGCCACCCTTGCCCGTCACTATGACTGCGACGTCTATCCGGCGCGCTGCATCAGGCTGCCAGGCAACCGCTTCCGGCTCGAAATCGAGGACAAGCTGACATTGCCGCGCACGGCTGACGGCAGCGTCGATGTCCACGCCACCACCCAGCGTCTCAACGATGTCGTCGAACGCTGGGTGCGAGAAGATCCCGGCCAGTGGATGTGGTTCCACAAAAGGTGGGAGATCAGCGGCGGGCGTCGAAAGCGGCCCTCGCAGGCAAAAGCGGTCCCGAACGCTTAAACAGAACTGCTGGCGAGGGTGTTAGCCCTGCGCCAGCCGACAACAGCGAACCTGAATCTCTTCAGTTGGTGACGACAATGCGCGTATTGCCGAAACCGGCTTGCCGAACCATCGCATAGAAGGCGGCGGCATTGGTCGGGTGCAAGCGCACACAGCCATGCGATGCCGGGCGCCCGAGCTGCCTCACCGCGCCGGTGCCGTGAATGGCATAGCCGCCGCGGAAGAACACCGAATGAGGCATTGGCGACATGTCGTATTTGCGCGAATACCACATCCGCGCCGTCCGTTGCGGCCGATAGCTGCCGCGCGGCGTAATGTAACCTTTGCGCGCGGTGGAGACGCTCCACCGGTAAACCGACGCGCCATATCTGACGGTCATCGTCTGCGAAGACACGTCAATATTTGCAACGAGGCTGGCTGCCCAGCCCTGCCCCGAAGCACCGAACAGCATCGCAACAAACACGGCTGCCATGAGAACTGTCTTTTTCATGCGATCAAACCCCTTTGATTGCCCCTAACCTGCCTGCCCTCAAATTGTCTCTCATCTTTTTAATGGCAGATGAACGGGCTAGCACACACACCTTGACCAATTCGCCAATCCAAAGCAGCGAATTTGAACGATTTCCCGCAATAGTTGCCGCAACGACACGCCGCACAGGCTCGATCACCAACGGGCTTGCAAAACGGCCGAGATCGCTGCTCAACTCTGGGCATGAACGAGCGACTCCTCCGGGCAATCGATGACAGGCGCGACGATGTCGTCGCGCTGACCACTGAGCTGATCCGTTTTCCGACCATCAATCCACCCGGCGAGGCCTATCGGCCATGCGCCGAATATCTCGGCGCGCGGCTGAAGAAGAGTGGTTTCGAGACCGAATTCATCCGCGCCGAAGGCACGCCCGGCGACACCGACCGCTACCCGCGCGTCAATGTCGTTGCCCGTTTCGACGGAAGATCGTCAGGCGCCTGCGTCCACTTCAACTCGCATATCGACGTGGTCGAAGCCGGCGACGGCTGGACCGTCGATCCTTTCGCCGGCATCGTCAAAGACGGCAAGGTCTATGGTCGCGGGGCCTGCGACATGAAGGGCGGACTGGCCACCTCGATCATCGCAGCCGAAGCCTTCCTGGAAGTCTTCCCCGACTTTCCCGGCGCCATCGAAATATCCGGCACCGTCGACGAGGAGTCCGGCGGCTTCGGCGGCGTCGCCCATCTGGCCAGACTCGGCTATTTCTCAAAACCCAGGGTCGACCACGTCATCATTCCCGAGCCGCTCAACAAGGACCGCATCTGCCTCGGGCATCGCGGCGTCTGGTGGGCGGAGATCGAGACCAAGGGCGAGATCGCGCACGGCTCAATGCCGTTTCTCGGCGACAATGCGGTGCGCCACATGGGCGCCGTGCTGAGGGCTTTCGAGGACGAGCTGTTCCCTGCGCTTGACCGCAAGATGACGCGCATGCCCGTCGTGCCCGAAGGGGCTAAACGCTCGACCATGAACATCAATTCGATCCATGGCGGCCAGACCGAGGACTTCCGGCCCGGCCTGCCGTCGCCCAACGTGCCCGACTCCTGCCGGCTGACCATCGACCGTCGCTTCCTCCTCGAGGAAGATCTCGACGCCGTCAAAGGCGAAGTGACCGGTATTCTCGACCGGCTAAAGCGCGAGCGGACAAAATTCGACTACGAAATCCGCGACCTGATGGAAGTGCTGCCGCTGATGACCGAGCGCGACGCCCCGGTGGTCAAGGCGGTTGCGCAAGGCATCATGGCGATCTTCGACCGCGAACCCGACTATGTCATTTCGCCCGGCACCTACGACCAGAAGCACATTGCGCGCATCGGCCATATCTATGATTGCATCGCCTATGGGCCGGGCATTCTCGACCTCGCCCACCGGCCGGACGAATGGGTCGGGATATCGGACATGGTAGAATCGGCCAAGGTGATGGCGATAGGGCTCAATGTGCTGCTGCGCGGCACAGCCGCGGGGTAAGGCGCACCGCGACAAGCTTCGACCTGCCGATGCGGTGGCCAGGACAAAAACATTCCCGGCCACGCCAACGGGCAGAACGAAACGCAATTTACTCCGTGACGAAATCACGCTTCTATCGCCCGGGTTCGAGCACGTGTCTGAAACGCATGGGGAGTCGCACGATGAAATTGTGGAAAACCATCCTGGCGGCCGCGGTGCTGTCGCTGGCCGCCGGCGCTTCCGCGTTTGCCGCGCGGACCGACCTGGTCATCGGCATTCCGCTCGAACCCCCGCATCTCGATCCGACCGCAGGTGCCGCCGCGGCAATCGACGAGGTTCTATATGCCAATGTGTTCGAGGGCCTGACACGCATCGGGCCCACTGGCGAGGTGCTGCCGGATCTGGCCGAAAGCTGGACCATTTCCGATGATGGAAAGGTCTACACCTTCAAGCTGCACACCGGCGTGAAATTCCATGACGGCACCGACTTCGATGCCGGCGACGTGAAATTCTCGCTCGATCGAGCCCGCGCCGAAAATTCGGTCAACGCGCAAAAGGGCCTATTCGCGGCCATCGATACGATAGACGTCGTCGATCCGGCGACCGTCAAAATAACGCTGAAGAACCCGCAGGGATCCTTCCTCTACAATATGGGCTGGGGTGACGCGGTGATCGTGGCGCCGGAATCGGCAGAGACCAACAAGGAGAAACCGATCGGCACCGGCCCGTTCAAGTTCCAGAGCTGGGCCAAGGGATCGTCGATCACGCTGGTCAAATCGGACAATTACTGGGGCACACCGGCGTCCCTCGACAAGGCCGAATTCCGCATCGTGCCCGATGCCGCGGCCTATGTGCCGGCACTGCTCTCGGGGGACATACAGGCCTTCCCGTTCTTCGATGCCGACAGCCTCGCGCAGGTCAAGGACGATCCGCGCTTCAAGGTGGTGATCGGCTCGACCGAGGGTGAGACCATCCTGTCGATCAACAACAAGAAGCCACCTTTCGACAAATTGCAGGTGAGGCAGGCGATCTCCTACGCGCTCGATCGCAAGGCGATCATCGACGGCGCCTCGGCCGGCCTCGGCCAGCCGATCGGCTCGCACATGTCGCCGGCCAGCAAGGATTATGTCGACCTCACCGGCCGCTACCAGCATGATGTCGCCAAGGCCAAGGAATTGCTGAAAGAGGCAGGCCTCGAAAACGGCTTCAAGGCGACGTTGAAACTGCCGCCGCCCGCCTATGCCCGCCTCGGTGGCGAAATCATAGCCTCACAACTTCGCGACGTGGGCATCGATCTGGAGATCATCCCGGTCGAATGGGCGCAGTGGCTGGATCAGGTGTTCACCAAGAAGGATTACGACCTGACGATCGTCTCCCACACCGAGCCCAACGACATCGATATCTATTCGCGCAAGGACTATTACTTCAACTACGACAACCCGGCCTTCGACAAGGTGATTGCCGATCTCGGCGTCACCTCCGACGAAGCCAAGCGCAAGGAATTGCTGGGGCAGGCGCAGAAGATCCTGGCGGACGATGCCGTGGTCGGCTTCCTCTACGAACTGCCCAAGGTCGGCGTCTGGGACGCCAAGCTGCAAGGCCTGTGGGAAAACGCCCCGATCCAGGCCAATGATTTGACCAAGGTGAAGTGGAGCGAGTGATCCCCCACCTTCCATGACCGCCTACCTCCTAAAACGCTTCGCCGTCGCGCTCGCCACGCTGGTGCTGGCTTCCATGGTGGTGTTCGCCGTCCTGGAGATCCTGCCCGGCGATCCGGCGCGGCTGATGCTGGGCCTGAACGCCAGTGCCGATCAGGTCGAGCTGCTGCGCAACCAGATGGGCCTCAACGCGCCGCTGGCCTTGCGCTACCTGCAATGGGCCGGCGGCCTGCTCAGTCTCGATTTCGGCCGCTCCTACACCTATTCGGTGCCGGTCATCGATCTGGTGCGCGAGCGGCTTGCCGTCTCGCTGCCGCTGGCGCTGATTGCGCTTGCGCTCTCCACCATCATCGCGATTCCCGTTGGCCTGTTTTCCGCCAGCCGGCGTGGACGCGCCGGTGATACGATTTCGATGGGCGCCGCACAGCTTGGCGTCGCCGTGCCCAATTTCTGGTTCGCGCTGATGCTGATCTATGTCTTCGCCGTCTGGCTGCGGCTGGTCCCGGCCGGTGGGTTTCCCGGCTGGAGTGCTGGCATCTGGCCAGCCTTGAAATCGCTGCTGCTACCGGCGGTCGCACTTGCCTTGCCGCAAGCCGCGATCCTGGCGCGCGTTACCCGCTCGGCGCTGATCGAGGTGCTCAACGAGGACTATATCCGCACCGCCCGCGCCAAGGGCTTGCCCTATCGCACTGTCTTGTGGCGGCATGCGCTGCGCAACGCCATGATCCCGGTGTTGACCATTCTGGGCCTGCAATTCGCCTTCCTGCTTGCCGGCACCATCATCATCGAGAATGTGTTTTATCTGCCCGGCCTCGGCCGGCTGGTGTTCCAGGCCATCACCCAGCGCGATCTGATCGTGGTCGAAAGCGTCGTCATGCTGCTGGTCGCGGCCGTCATCGCCGTCAACCTCCTCGTCGACCTTTCCTATGCGGTGGTCGATCCGCGCCTGAGAAGCCGGCAATGACACTGCACATCGACATCCCAGAGGAGACGTTCGGCAGCATCCTGGCCAAGGCATTCAGGAACACCGCCTTCGTGGCCGGTTTCGTCATCACCCTGCTGATCCTGGCAATGGCTGCAGTCTCTTATGGCTGGACGCCCTACGACGTCACCAAACTGGTGATATCGGACAAGACGCAAGCCCCCTCGCTGGCGCACTGGTTCGGCACCGACCATTTCGGCCGCGATATCCTGTCGATGGTCATGGTCGGCGCCCGCAATTCGATTGCCGTGGCGCTGGTCGCGGTTGGCATCGGCATGGGGGTCGGCGTGCCGCTCGGGGCCTTTGCCGCGGCACGCGGCGGCCTCGTCGACGAAGCGCTGATGCGGCTGAACGATCTCGTCTTCGCCTTCCCGGCTTTGCTGTCGGCGATCATGATCACCGCCATCTTCGGGCCGGGCGCGATCAACGCCATCATCGCCATCGGCATCTTCAACATCCCCGTCTTTGCCCGTGTCGCCCGCGCCGGCGCGCTGGCGATCTGGCCGCGCGAGTTCATTCTGGCCGCGCGCGCCGCCGGCAAGAGCAGCACGCAGATCACAATCGAACATGTGCTGCCCAACATCGCCACGCTGCTCCTGGTGCAAGGCACCATCCAGTTCGCGCTGGGCATCCTGGCCGAGGCCGGGCTTTCCTATCTCGGCCTTGGCGCGCAACCGCCAATGCCGAGCTGGGGCCGCATGCTGTTCGACGCGCAGACCCGCATGGTGGTGGCGCCATGGATGGCGATCTTTCCGGGCATGGCGATCGTTGTCGCCGTGCTGGGGCTGAACCTCCTGGGCGACGGCATCGCCGACATCCTCGATCCGAAATCGCGGCGGCAGCGATGAGCATGCTCGACATCGAAAACCTGTCGCTGACCATCGGCGACACGCAGATCCTCAGGGGTGTGGAGCTTTCCATTGCGCCCGGTGAAGTGATGGGGCTGGTCGGCGAATCGGGTTCGGGCAAGTCGATGACCGCGCTGACGGTGATGCAGCTTCTGCCCCATGCCGCGCGCGCCACCGGACGCGTCACATTCGACGGCATCGACATCCTCACGGCGAGCGAGGATCAGATGTGCGCGCTGCGCGGCGACGATATCGGCATGGTCTTCCAGGAGCCGATGACGGCGCTCAATCCGGTCAAGACCATAGGCGAACAGGTTGCCGAAGGCATACGCTGGCACACCAGGGCCAGCCGCGCCGAGGCCGAAGACCGGGCGCGAAAAATGCTCGACCGTGTCGGCTTGCCCTCGGCAAAATTCCCAATGTCGCGCTATCCGCATGAACTGTCCGGTGGCCAGCGC